>CAXUHL010000372.1:0-2001 GCA_964250745.1 uncultured Acidobacteriaceae bacterium | reverse complement strand
GAACTCGCGCGGGTAGAGGTCGAGCGATCGCTCGCCCCGCCGCGCCCCCCGGCCCTTACCGGGTCGGCACCGGGCTGGTTGTGCGGCAGTCCACCGGCTACCCGCCCGGGCGCGGGCTTGAGCCGCCCCCACCCGGCGCGGTACGCTGAGTGCTGACGCGAAAGTGGCGAAACTGGCAGACGCACCAGACTTAGGATCTGGCGGGGTAACCCTTGGGGGTTCGAGTCCCCCCTTTCGCACCAAAACTGCGGTAGTCTGAAGGCACTATGAGTTCACCCAATCAACCGACTTTCGCCGTCACCCAAGGCGCGAACTACCGTGAAAACTATGCAAACAGCGTGCAGGTCCGCGTCAGCGTGTGGGACATCTTCCTGCTCTTCGGCCTGGCGCACCCCACCTCGCCCGACGACGTCGTGATCGAGAACCAGCAGGGCATCTATCTGAGCCCGCAGCAGGCCAAGGCGCTGTTCAACATCCTGGGGCAGAACCTGGCCCAGTACGAGCAGACCTTCGGCCAGATCGCGCTGGAGCCGCTCGGGCCCCGTCCGGTTCAGTAAGCCTTCTGCTCCGCTTCCTCGCTTCCCTCCTCGGGATCTTCGGGCTCGAGGCGGCGGTCCACGGGCCGCTGCTTCGCCTGCCCTACTTCTGGGACGAGGCCGGCTACTACGTCCCCGCCGCCTATGACCTATACCGGCGCGGCACGGTGGTTCCCTACTCCACCCTTACAAACGCCCACCCGCCTGCTTTGTCGCTGTATCTGGCGGCGCTTTGGCGGATTTTCGGGTTTTCGCCCCTGGTCACCCGGCTCGGCATCGCCCTCCTTGCCTCGCTCGCGCTGCTGGGCGTCTACCGGCTCGCGCGGGAAGCGCTGGGCGACTGGCGTCCGGCCGCCGCGGCTGCCGCACTCACCGGTCTGTACCCGGTCTGGTTCGCGCAGTCCACTCTTGCCCATGCGGACATGCCGGCCTGCGCGGCGACCGTGTGGGCGCTGGTGTTCGCCCTGCGGGGGCACCCGGCCATGGCGGCCCTGCTGTTTACCGTGGCAGCCTTGTCCAAGGAGACGGCGATTGCCACCCCCCTGGCCCTGGCGGCATACGAGCTCGCACGGCGGCGCGTCCGGCCGGGGCTCATCCTTCTGCTGCCCGCGCTGCCGCTGGCCGCATGGTTCGCGTTCTACCGGTGGCGCACCGGCTTTTGGTTCGGCGACCCCGAGTTCCTCCGATACAACGCGACCGCCACACTGTCCGCCGCGCGCATTGTTCTGGCGCTCGGCCACCGCGCCCTGCACCTCACCGCGCACCTCAACTTGTTTGTGCCGGTATTGCTGGCCCTGGGCTCGCTCCTGCTGCCGCGGGTGCGTCCGACGCTTCCCCGCGAAACGCTCCTCAAGGTATGGGCAGTCCTGCTGGCCAACGCCGTGTTTTTCTCCGTGCTGGGCGGTGCGTTGCTCACCCGCTATCTGCTGCCGGAGTACGCCTTGGTGCTCCTGCTCGCGACCGCGGCGGTGTGGGGCCGCTGGCGGCACTGGCTATGGTTCCCGGCGGCCACGGCCCTGGTATTTGCACTCGCCCTTCTTGTGCCGCCCCCATACCGCATCGCGCCCGAGGATACCCTGGCCTACGCGGACGCGATCCGGCTCGAGCAGGACGCCATTGCGGTCGCGGCCCGCGCCGCCCCCGGGGGTCCCGTGCTCTCGGCATGGCCCGTGACGGACGGGCTGCGTAAGCCGGAGCTGGGGTACGTGCGCGCGCCCGTTCCGGTGGTTCGCGTCGACGACTTCACGCCGGGCTCGCTCCGGAAACTCGTCGGCAGACCGGAGCCGTTCCGCGCGGCCATCGTCTTTTCCACCAAGTACGAGCCGCCCGGCGCGAGCCTGCCTGCCTGGGACGGGCAGGCGGAGGAGCGCTGGTTCGACCTGCACCACGATCTCGGTGCCGAGGCGGTCGTTTCCGTGCTGGGGGGCCGCGTCGCTTGGCGGGAGCGGCGGGGCGGCGAGTGGGC
>CAXUHL010000371.1:0-2023 GCA_964250745.1 uncultured Acidobacteriaceae bacterium | reverse complement strand
CGTGGGTCCCATGGACCACTCCTACCGGCTCGCGAACGGCAATGTGGCCGACGGTTCGTCCTCCGCGCAGGCCCGGATGGTTAACGGCAACCTGCGACGCTATGACGACGCGGATATCGAGCCGATCGCGGTGATCCGCGAGGACGCCCCGACCCGGATCGTCTGTTTCATCGAAGACCTGTTCGTGGTCACGAAGATGCAGGAGACCGCGCGCAAAATGGGCGTGAAAGTTCGGTTCAGCAAGGCCGATAAAGAAACGCTGGCCGCCATCACGGATGCGCCGGAAGCGGAACGGCCGTCGCTGATCGTGTTCGACCTGAACAACGCCGGTGCCAAGCCGTTGACCACTATCCCGAAGCTGAAAGCCAAACTGAAGCGCGGCACCTCCATCATCGGCTTTCTCCAGCACATTCAGGGCGACCTGAAGCTGAAGGCCATCGAGGCCGGGTGCGACTCGGTCATGCCCAAGGCGGCTTTTTCGCAGAACGTCCCGAACCTGCTGCGCCGCCATGGCGTGGAAGAAGAGGAACTCGCGGAGGCGTGAGGATTCTCCGGTAAACGCAAAAACAGGGTCATGCTGAGGAGCAAAGCCGGGGTCCCCGGCGAGCGGTCTTTGCTCGCTGGGGTGTCCGAAGTGACGAAGGATCTGTTTTCAGCCCGCAAGGAAGCAAAAGCAGGTCCTTCGCTTCGCTCAGGATGACCCTGTGCGGAGCCGCTCTCACGTATCCGAGTCAACCCGGAGGCCAGCCCAGCGCGCGCCCGCCCAGAACGTGGATGTGCAGATGATCCACGGTTTGCCCTCCGTCCGCGCCCGCGTTGATCACGGTGCGGAAGCCGGCTTGCAGTCCTTGTCGCGCCGCCAACTCCGCAGCCATCGCGAGCATGCGCCCAAGCAGCGGCGCGTCCTCCCGGACGGTGTGGGCCAACGACTGCACGTGCCTGCGCGGGACGACCAGGAAGTGCACGGGGGCCTGCGGATGCAGGTCGGCGAAGGCCAGCAGCTCGCCGTCCTCGAACAAAGCCTTGACCGGGATCGCGCCGGAGGCGAGTTTGCAGAAGATACAGTCCATGGCGTCAGCATACCCCCGCGTGAGTTTTTCCAGGCGGCGCGAAAAGTGCAGCTTCCGTATTGACCGCGGCGCGCGATTCTGGGGATGATGGAGTCCCGGAGCAAGAGGCTTGAGGAACGACCGGGAGCGCCCACCCAACCAGACCGGTTCCGCCAACCCTTTCAACCGTTTCTCCCGGAGAACCTCACCATGAAAGGCAAGCTGTCCTCACTGCTCCTGCTTCTCGCCCCGCTCCTGCCCGCCGACCCTGCCCGCGCGGCCGAACAACTCATCCCCGCCGGCTCCCTGATGCAGTGCACCATTGCCGAGCCCAAGCTGTCCTCGAAAACCGCCGAGGTCGGCGACCCGGTCCTGTGCCAGCTGAGCCACACGGAGCGGTACGGACGCGCCGTGCTGCCCTACGGCAGCTACCTGGTCGGGCGCTTCGAGGAATATAAGGACCCCGGCCACTTTGTCGGCAAAGGCTGGATGGAGCTGCGGTTCGACCGCATGGTGCTCCAGCCGGACACGGTGATCCCCGTTTCGGCCAAGATCGTCGACGTGCCCGGATTGTCCGTGGACCGGACCGGCCGGATCCGCGGCAAGGGCCATGCGGTTCGAGACTCGATCGAATGGGCGATTCCCATCCTGTGGCCGCTGGACATCCTGAACCTGCCCCGCCGCGGACCGCGCCCCACCTTGAAAGGCGAAACCCACATCACGCTCAAGGTGATGGACGACCTGGGTGTCCCGATGAGCCCGGCGCAGCAGCGCGACGGCTCCGGCCTGTACCGCCGCGACCCCGTTTCATACACCGCGCCGCCCCGCGTCGTGGTCCAGCCGCAGCCGGTCGTGCTCGTCGCGCCGCCGGTGCAGGTGCTGCGCAACGGTGTGTACTTCCGGACGATCGCTCGATAAGGATGGTCGGGGCGGAGGGATTCGAACCCCCGGCCCTCTGCTCCCAAAGCAGATGC
>CAXUHL010000370.1:0-2058 GCA_964250745.1 uncultured Acidobacteriaceae bacterium | reverse complement strand
TCTCACCCCACCCGCAGCTCCCTCCGCGCCGTTTCCGCCATCCTGGGCAGGTCGGAGGTGGTCATCACGCGGATGCCGCCGCCTTCCATCGTTTCAACGGCGAAGCGGTAGCCTTCGGCGCCGTCGTCCTCCGGCGCGAACAGGTCGCGCAGGGGTTCGACGACCGCCGTCAGCTCGAGCGTAGCCCCTTCCACCCGGGCCACGCCTTCGCGCAGGGCGGGCATCGAGAAGGCCAGCACCTTGGCCAATTCCAGCTCCCCTTCGAGCGAGACCGCGTGCGTCATCCGGATCACCCCGTTGGGGCGGTAGCCGCAGTCGATGCGGAGCGGGTCGCCGGGCCGTGTGTAGGCCGAGGCCGCGATACGCTTGCGCATCAGGTCCCACACCCCGGCCCGTTCGAACTGGCTGCGCATCAGCTGCTGGATCTTGGCCCGGCCGCTCCGCTTGCGCGGCCCCGCGACCTTGCGCGGCTCCACGTACACGCGCATCAGGGCTTCGATCTCCGCGGGCAGCGACTCGGCCAGGCAGCCCTTGGCTTCGGTGAGCTGCAGGAGGTTCGAGAACGAATCTTCGATCACCTCCAGAACGGGCCGCGCATCCCCGTCGAGGGACGCGCCGCCTAAACGCACCCGCAGTTCGCCTTCGAGCGCCTCCAGCATCGCCGTGTCCGCTTCCGGGTCCACGCACCGCACTCGGCCCCAGTCGCGCGTCAGGCGCAGCACCGGCGCGGCTTCGACACCCGCGCCGGGGGCTTCCCTGAGCAGCACGCCGATGTTGACGAACTCATTCCGCACCGCGTCCGGGACATAGCGGATCAGGAAGAACTCGCACTCCTTGCGTCCGTTCACCATGGCTTCGACCTCCGTGGGAAGAGCCGGGGGAGAGAACGTGAGGAGACGAGGGAACGAGCCGGTGCCTGGTGCGGCAGGGAGCCGATCCCACGCAAGGCAGGGCTCGCGAGAGTTGCCGCGGGATCGATGTTCTCTTCAGAAGCATCTCCGGGCATGCTTGCCCCCGTGCGCGGCATGCGCGCAGGCGTGCTCGCCCTTGCGCCACGTCGTTCCATCGTCTCCTCGTTCCCTCGACGCCTTGCTTCCTGCACCCTTCCTCCTCCACCCTCTTCCCTGCTCTATCGTCGCTTTACGCCTCCAGCTTCATACGCCGGACCGGTTCGACCTCGCCCCGGAGCCATTTCGGGAAAGGGGCCCGCGAGGAGTTCCGAAATGAAACCAGGAGCTCCGGCACCCGGCTCCGCCAACGCAACAATCGCTCCACCAGGTCTTCAATCTCGCTGATCGCCCCGCCATACCATTCCGGGGGCACCATCTCCGCGGCGGCCCACACCGCCTGGGCATCGAGCTGTTCGAGCCGGCTCATCCAGGGCTCGAAACTGTTCCAGCCGGTCACCTCGGCATAGGGCAGGTTGCGCGCGTATACCCCGCGCAGGGGCAGGTCCTTGAACTCCCAGCTGCCGGCCGCGAAGCAGTAACCCTGGTCGATAAAGGTGGCCTCGTAACGTTTTTGCCTCGGCCGTTTGTGGAACACCGCCTGGCGTCCGTTGCCGTTGCAGGTCCATTTATCCAGCACCAGCATGCCGGCGAACTCGTGGAGATTGCGCACCTCGCCCAACTGCGCTTCGGCGAGGTAATCCACGGTCTGGCCGGGCATCAGCCCGCCCACCATGCGGGTTCCTACCTGCAGCCCGGGGCGGCACGGCTCGTCGAGCCCGCCCTCGCCCGCCACGGTGAGTTCCCGGGTGCGCTCGATGAGCCAGGCCGAAACATCGACCACGTCGCAGTGCGGGACGGTCAGCCCGAGCAAGGCGGCGAGCTTGGTTCCGAGGTACTCACCGACCAGCACGCGCGGGTGCTGCGGATTGTTCTGGAACTTGACGACATAGGCATGCCCGTCCGAGCCCAGCATCAGGTGGCTGTGCGCCCCGCCCCGCATCTTGCGTATCTGCTGCAGCGCCGTAACCGCCAACCGAGGGCCTCCCAGAGTGCAAGGGTACAAGGGTCGGGGCCGGGAGGGAAGGCGAGCTGGAGGGTTTGCGCGCCG
>CAXUHL010000369.1:0-2077 GCA_964250745.1 uncultured Acidobacteriaceae bacterium | reverse complement strand
GGTTGGGGGATAGGGTGTAGAGCTTCGCGAGTGGCAAGCGACGAGTGACAAGGGGCAAGTAGAAACACAGCGGGTCGTCCTGAGCGCAGCGAAGGATCTGCTTTTCGCCCCTGAACGGCAGCAAGAGAACAGGAGAATGCGATGCGGGAGCTTTGGAAAGATTTTGGATACGCCCTGCGCCAACTGCGGCGCTCGCCGGGCTTCGCCCTGACAGCGGTGCTGACGCTGTCGCTCACGGTGGGGCTCGCCGCGACGGTGTTCTCGGTCTTCGACGCGCTGCTCGTGCGGCCACTGCCGTACGGGGAGCCGGAGCGGATTGTCTCGAATCACTCCTTCGCGGACGGCCTTTCCAGCCAGCGCGCAAGCCTGCCCGAACTTAAGTTCTGGCGCGAACACAACAGCACCTATGCGGCCATGGCGGGCAGCACCGTCGATGACTTAAACCTGCTCGGCCCGCAGGGGCCCTCGGTCGTCCATGCGGTGAACGCGTCCGAAGACTTCTTCGCGGCCCTCGGCGTCACCCCGATGTTGGGACGCGGCTTCGGACCGCGGGACCTGACTCGGGCCAATGTCGCGGTCCTCAGCTACGGGCTCTGGCGCAACCGGTTCGGCGCCAAAGCGAGCGTGCTCGGCTCCAAAATCGACTTGGACGCCCGGCCCATGACGGTGATTGGGGTCATGCCGCCAAGCTTCCGCTGGCCGCTTACCCAAACAGAAACGGTCTACACCCCGCTCACCCCGGCACAGCTTAAGCTCACCGGCTCGGGCTCGCACTGGCTGCCCACCTTCGGCCGGCTCAAGCCCGGCGTATCACTTGAGCAGGCAGAGGCCGACATGACCCGTGTGCTTGCCGATTACGCCCGCATCGAGCCGAACGGCAAAGGGCGGCACATGCGCCTGGAGACAATGGCCGAAAGCCTGGTCGGGCAGAGCCGAGGGCTGCTTTTCGTGCTCGTTCTGGCGGTCGTTGCGATCCTCGCGCTCGGCTGCGTCAATATCGCGGGGCTGATGCTTGCGCGCGGGTTGCGCCGGGAACGGGAGCTCGCGCTGCAGCTGGCGCTGGGCGCATCGCGCGGGCAGCTCGGCAGGCGGCTTTTCGCCGAGATCGCCCTTTTGGCTCTCGCCGGGACGACAGGCGGAACCATGGTCGCGGCTGGGCTGCTCGCCGCGATTCGCGTCCTTCTTATCGCATCGCTGGCACGCGGCTCGGAGGCGGTCCTCAACGTGCCGGTGCTGCTCGCTTCCTTGGCGACAGCGTTCCTCACGCTCAGCTTGGCCAGCATCCTCCCGCTTCGGCGTCTGCTGCAAAACGCCCCGGCGCAGGCGCTTCGCTCCGGCGGCTCCGCGACGGGGGCAAGCCGCAGCCACAAGCGCCTCAGCTCGTTGTTTATCGGCAGCCAACTGGCGCTTGCGATGCTGCTGCTCACGGCGAGCAGCCTACTGCTGCGGACGTTGTCCACGCTGCGCGACGCCGACCTTGGCTTCCGCACCGATCACCTGCTCGTTGAAAGCGTACGTCCCTCACCCGCGAGCACAGTCGGGCGGGACATGGCGCAGAACTTCTACTTGCCTTTGCTGGAGCGCGTTCGCGCCATCCCCGGGGTTCAATCTGCTGCTTTATTCAATGGCCTGCCGCCGACCAGCATGGGATCGAACGGCGATGTCGAAATCGAAGGTCACGCACCCTCGCCGGACGGCCGCAACGCCATCGTCGAGCAACGCTTCGGCACGGGCGACTACTACCGTGCCATGGGCTCGCGCCTGCTGCGCGGACGCCTTCTCGACGACAAGCTTGACACGGCAACGTCACAGCCGGTTGTCGTTGTGAACGAGCGCTTCGTGAAGCGGCTGTTCGCACCCGGCGAAGACCCAATCGGCAAGCACATAAAGGGCGACACCAAAGCGGAAATTATTGGAGTGGTCAGCAATCAGCGGCAGAGCCTATTCCAGCCCGCCGCGGCTGAAATGGATGCGCCCTACGCCCAGATGCCTGAGGAGTGGAATAGCTACTTCCCTTCGATGCAGCTCGTTCTCCGCACCACCGTCCCCCCGCTCACCCTGGCCGAGCCGCTCCGCA
>CAXUHL010000368.1:0-2084 GCA_964250745.1 uncultured Acidobacteriaceae bacterium | reverse complement strand
CCCTGGGGCAGGTGGCGGCGGTGTACGACCGCACGCATCCGAGGGCGAAGTGAGCCGGGCTGTGCGCTCCCTCGCCGGCCTCGCGTCACTGCCCCGACCGGGTCGCTCTGAGGAGCGAAGCAGATCTTTCGCTGCGCTCAGGATGACCCTTTTTCCGTGAGGTTAGGGGCAACAGACAAGTGCGCACCCGAACGCCGTCCCGCTTGCCTGCTCCGGTATGCTGGGGCGTTCGCGACAATCGACCTGACCGAGGAAGTTCGCCATGGCCCGTCCCGCGCTGCTCCTGCTTTTCCCTTTCGTTCTGGCGACCGCGCTCGCGCAAACCGCAGTCCCGCAAACCGACACGAGCACCGTCACCGCTGACGGCACGGCGCACATCACCCGCGTCGTCCCGCTGCCGGCCATCCTGAGCCCGGAGGCGCGTGCATCGCTGGCCAAACCCGGTGACGACAAGACCGGGCTCGACCCGGATGTGCTGCGCCGCAGGGCCGCTACGCGGAAGTGGCAGGACGGGGCAGGGAAGCAGTCGGCGGCGGTGTACCCGGTCAGGATTACGGAAAGCAGCATGGCCGGGGTGGCCGTGCGCATCGTGGAGCCGCTGCCCGAAGCTCTGACCGGCCCGGTGAGCGGCCCCGGCTCCGGCGGTGACCCGTTGCGTTACTCCGCGCTAACCGGTGCTCCCCCGCATGTAGGCCCGATCGCGCGCGATCCCATCCACCCCGATCGCGTCCTGATCGACCTCCACGGTGGCGGCTTCGACTCCGACTCCGGCTCGCTCACCGAATCCATCCCCATCGCGAACCTCACCCGCACCCGGGTCGTGGCTGTGCTGTACCGGCTGGCTCCGGAGCACCCCTACCCCGCCGCGGTCGAGGATGCGCTGGCCGTATACAAAGAGCTGCTCAAGAGCTACAAGCCGGGCCGGATCGCCATTTACGGCACCTCCGCCGGGGCGATCCTGACCGGGGAGGTAGCGGCGCGGCTCAAGCAGCTCGACTTGCCCGAGCCCGGCGCGCTCGGCATCTTTTCAGGCTTCGGCGACGTGGTGCACACGACCGACTCGACCGCGATGTTTACACTGACAGGCTTCACCGGCCCGCTCAAGCCGCCCATGGAGCCTCCTGCCAGGCCCATCCCGCTCTACTTCCGCGACGCTTCGCCCACCGACCCAATCGTCTCGCCCAACCTCGGCGACCTGCACGGACTGCCGCCGACGCTGTTTGTCTCGAGCAGCCGCGATCTGCTGCTCTCGGCCACGACGAACATGGAACGCGCCTGGCGGCGCGACGGCGTGCCGACGCAGATGACGATCTTCGACGGGCTCGCGCATGCTTTTTGGAACGATGTAAGCCTGCCCGAGTCTCGAGAGGCGTACGCGGTCATGGCGCGGTTCTTTGTGGAGCAGCTGGGTCAGCTGGGACGCTGATTACAAGGGCAGCATCGGTGCGTTCGTGTAGTCGAGCATCTCGCGATCAGACGTGATGAGCGTCATACCCTCCACCATTGCCTGCGCGATCAGGATGCGATCGAAGGGGTCGCCGTGGATGCGCGGCAACTGATTCACGGCAAGGGTGTGTTCAGCGGTGATCGACAGTTCCCTAAAACCGTTCTCCTGGAGGAGAACACGAAAGGCGAACGGATCGATGCGCAAGGAGCGTCGAGTGCCGTTCTTGATCGTGATTTCCCAAAGCGCGGTTACGCTATAGCTGAGCTCGTTGTGAATATCAGCCAGCATGAGGCGGATCGGCTTAGAGACTTTCTCCGGCTGAACCGCCACCGCTATCACAGCATTGGTGTCGAGCAAAAGCTTCACTTCGCCTGCCCTTGTTCGGCTTGCGCGCGGGCCAACGCGTCCATTGCTTGTGAAAGCTCAGGATCTTCGGCATTGAAGAGAGCTTCAATCTCCTTATCGAGGGCCGGATCGAAGAACTCGTCGGGTACCGGAGACATCTTGCCGATGCCGAAACCCAACCGCCGCATTTTCGGCTTTTGCTCTTCGATCGGTTCGACCTTCACCAGCGGCTTGCCCGCCCGCGCGATCACGAAGGGCTCGCCCGCGACCGCCGCTGCTACCAGCTTCGACA
>CAXUHL010000367.1:0-2096 GCA_964250745.1 uncultured Acidobacteriaceae bacterium | reverse complement strand
GACCAGGGGGGCCGGGATGTCGGAGATCTCTTCGAGCATGGGCAGGGCGGCACGGGCCAAGTACACTGGGCTGCATGAAGTTTACGACGAGCCTCCGGGTGCGCTACGCGGAGACCGACCAGATGGGCGTGGCGTACCACGGCAACTACTTCACCTGGTTCGAGGTAGGCCGGGTGGAGCTGATGCGCTCGCTGGGTTTCCCTTACGCCGCCTTGGAGCGCGAAGGCTGCGGCCTGCCGGTGGTGGAAGCGAAGTGCCGTTACCGCCGGCCGGCCCGCTACGACGAGCTGCTGACGCTCGAAACCGCGGTGCGGGCGCTGCGCGGGTCCATTGTCGTCTTCGCGTACGCGCTGCTGCGGGAAGGCGTGCTGCTGGCCGAGGCGGAAACCAAGCACGTGGTGGTGGACCGGGAGCTCAAGCCCCGCCGCCTGCCGGATCGCGAGCACGCCGCGCTGCTGCTCGCGCTCGCTTAGGCCTCGCTCAAACCTGGCTTAGACCTCGCTCGTCCGCTGCCCCGGCAGGGTAGAGGGCGAGCCCGGCGAAGGCGCCGCCAGCGAGGCCGACCCGCGGCCTACTCCGGGGACGACGTTCTTCTGCAGGTCGTGGTGGAGCGAGTAGAGGGCGAGCTCCAGCCGGTCCGAGACCCCGAGCTTGTCGTAGATCTTGCGAAGATAGTTCTTGACCACCTGCTCGCTGGTGCCGATGTGGTGCGCGATCTCCTTGTTGCGCTTGCCCTGGCTGATGTAGGTGATGATCGAGATTTCCTTGGGCGAGAGCCTCGGAGCGGCCTTTGTCGTGACCCCCTGGGTAGCCTGGAGCCTGTAAGCCTCGATCAAAAGGGTCAGCGACTGGTTGTCGATCCAGGTTTCGCCCGCCGCTACCTTGCGCACGCAGCGCAGGAGCAGGTCCGGCGAGATGGCGCGCGAGATGGTCCCGCGGACCCCGTTGCGGTACAGCTCGATCATGCGGGTTTCGTCCGCGATCGCGCCCTGCACGATCATCTTGACCGGCGCCGGGCCCGCCTTGAGCAGCTCCGGAACGAATTCGGTATGCCCGCCCAGGATGTTCCAGTCCAGCAGAAGCACGTCGGCCGGGTGCTGCTTGAGCGTCGAGCGGAGGTTGGCCATGCTGTCGGCCTGCGCGATGACGTGGATGTCCGGCTCGGCGGCGAAGACCTTGCTCATGCCCACGCGGAAGATCGCCTGGCCGTCGGCCAGGATGACCCGGACGGGGTTTTCGCGGTGCGCGACCATGGTGTTGCCCGCGCCGGGGCCGGGCTGCGGGGCCGGGTAGGCCGTCTGGCTTCGCGGTGTAAACGGAGCCGGGCCACCCCCGTTCACGGCCGCTCCCGCCGGGCGGGGCTGCGTGGCCGCGGCCGCACTCTCCATCCGCATCTCGCTCCGGGTCTCGATCCGGTTTTCGGTCCGCGCTTTTTCATTGGCTACATTCATGGGTTAAGGCTTGCCTCCCTCGATTTTGCGCGCTTTCCCGCGTACGGCCCTGCTCCCGCACATTACTGAAACCTGTACTCGTCGATGATCGCCGCGGCGAAGTGGGAACCGTTTTCCTCGAAGGACCGGATCACGTGTCCCGCGCAATGGATCGCCGCGGTCGAACCATCCATGGTGACCTCCTCGGGCACGGTCAGCAGAAACTCCAGAATGGACTCCTCCCCAATCCGGCGGGGAACCTGCAAAAGCACTCCGTTGTGCGAAATATTGACCGTCAGCGCTTCCACCTGTTCGCCTCCGACCATCACCAGAACCGGCAAGTGCACCGGAAAGCGAACCGCGCTGCGTAGCTCTTCCCAAACCATCCGTCTGCTCGCTTCCGCCCGAAAGTTGTGCCGAACCCTGCTTGTTCGCGCTTTCGCCCGTTTTCCGGCCTCCGCCGGCTCGCTTGCCGCGCTGCGGAGCTCTGTGTGCGGCCCCGTTCACAATCCTGCACATTCTACACCGCGATTTACAAGAAATTTGTCTCGGGGTTGCTTGCAATCGGGACAGTTTTCCCGTTTTGGGAATCGCCGCCCGGTCCGCCCCGCCCATGTACACTCAGGGCGTCGCCCCCCGACGCCTCCATGGCCGCCGCCCCAGCCC
>CAXUHL010000366.1:0-2098 GCA_964250745.1 uncultured Acidobacteriaceae bacterium | reverse complement strand
GCACCCGCCCATCCCCGGCGTTCACAACTCAGGCTGGGTCCAAAGCCCCGGCAAGGCCCGCCTGCTCGACCCCGCGGCCGCCCCGCAACTCGAGAGCTACGTCAAGGGCGTCGTCGGGCATTTCGCGAACGACGAGCGCATCCTCGGCTGGGACGTCTGGAACGAGCCCGACAACAAGGGCGGCGACCTCGCCGCGGACGAAGCCGCGAAGGTCCGGCGCGTCGACGAGCTCCTCCCGCAGGTTTTTGCCTGGGCACGCTCCGTCCACCCGGTGCAGCCGCTCACCAGCGGCGTGTGGCGCGGCGACTGGTCCGACCCCGCGCAGGAATCCGAAACCACCAAAATCCAGCTCCGCGAGTCCGACGTGCTCTCCTTCCACGACTATAACTGGCCGGAGCAGTTCGAAGCCCGCATCAAGAGCCTTCAACCGCTCGGCCGCCCCATTCTCTGCACCGAGTACATGGCCCGCGGTGCCGGGTCCACCTTCGACGGCTCCCTGCCCATCGCCAAGCAGCACAAGGTCGCTGCCATCAACTGGGGCCTGGTCGCCGGCAAGACGCAAACCTACTTGCCCTGGGACTCCTGGCAGCGCCCTTACGTCGAACTCCAGCCGACGGTCTGGTTCCATGAGGTCTTCCGCCAGGACGACGCTCCCTATCGCCCCCGCGAGATCGAGCTCATTCGCCAACTCACCGGGAGGGGATCCCCTGCCCACGCGGAATAGCCCCGCATCTGTCTCTCCAATCGACATGTCCCCGCAACATGTCGATTCTTTACCGCTTTCCCAACCCTTGCCGCATCACCCGCAGCAGCCCTTCGTTGATGTAATACACCTCCCGCCCAGCCTTGACCGGCGTTAGAACCCCCATCGCAGCCAGCTTTTGCAGATAGCCCGAAGCCGTTTGCCGCTTCGCGATCCGCGCCTCCTCTAGGAACCGGATCCGGCAGTACGGGTTCGAATACACCACCTCCACCAAGTCCTTACTGTAGATCGCCGGCTGCTCCGCCTGCACCCGCTTCGCGGTTTCCGCCATCAGCCGCAACACCTCCTCCACTTGCCCACGGCTTTCCCGCGCCGTCTCCTCCACGGCGCACAGCATGAACAGAATCCACTGCTCCCACTTGCCGGCCTCGGTCACCTCGCGCAGCCCTCGGTAGTACTCGGCCTTGCGTCGGAGGATATAGTGCGACAGATACAGCACCGGCAGGTCCAGCAGCTTCTTCTCGACCAGATACAGCACGTTCAGGATGCGCCCGGTCCGCCCGTTGCCGTCGCTATAGCCGTTCTCGTACAAACTCCGGCCGGGAATGATCGCCCGAAGTGGCTTTTCCGCAAAGAAAAGCCACACCTAGCTGAACTAATCGCTGAATTCATACGAGAACGGCTATGAATGGATGGATCGCCTCAAACTGGTAGTGCATGACCGCCAAACGCACCAGCGGGTCCAGCGCGTCCTCGCCATGTACAAACCCCCATAGATTGTCGAGCTTGTCGCGGATCAGCCCTTCGCCCTCGGGCGGCGTATAGATCACCTCACCCTGGCTGTTCTTCAGCGCCGTCCCCGGCACCCGGCGCACCTCCATCGCCGCCCGCCGAATATCGCTCACGATGCGCACGGCTAAATTGGTGCTGAGCGGCCGCTGTTCCAGCTGCTCGAACCCGCTCCACAAAGCTTCCCGGTAGCGCAAAACCTCCTTGGTGCCCGCGTCCGCGGGGCTGCCCTCGTTCGCCGCGGCCCGAAACAGCTCATCGCTCGTGGTCACGATGTTCTCGATCTCCGACGACAGCCGCGCCTCCTGGAGCACGATCCCGTTGATCAGGATGCGTGGGTTCGGCACTTTAGCCGCGACACCGCGCAAGTCCGCCCGCGCTCGGGCCGCGGCGATGGTCTGCTTGAGCACCGCCCGGGTCTCCAGCTCGCCCGGCGGCGGCAGCGAGGGCAGGTCGTTGAACGGGCGGTCGCGATCGAAGGGCAAGCGGGTCCTCTCCGGGGCATGGGTGCCCCCATCATCCCATTTCGAGCGTCACCACCGCCGCGCTCATCCCAGGCACCCGGACCTTGGCCCGGCCGCCCACCGCCGTGCTCTGTTCCAACGG
>CAXUHL010000365.1:0-2101 GCA_964250745.1 uncultured Acidobacteriaceae bacterium | reverse complement strand
TGCGATAGCCGCAAACGAACCGGCGGCGAAAAGAGTCAAAGCGACGAGACGGGTGGACATCTTCATTCTGGCATCTCCAGGAGTGATGAGTCTTATTGGATTTAACAGATGCGCCGTTCGAGCCGAACGAGCGCCCCTGCCGAAACCAAAAGTAGCCGTCTCTGAGTGTATCGGCAAGAACAATCCGCGGCATGAGCGAGATTTTTCCCGAAATGGGCTTACTCCCGTACACCCTCCGGTACTGTTACCTTCCTGTCGCGGGCGGCTTAAACCGCTGAAAACCCGGTGGTAAACTCAGGTCAACGGGTTTTCGAGCCCGGGCCGTCCGTTCTCGCAATCAGGGCCGGACGCTGCCGGGTACTGTCCCGTATCGGAGCTCATTTGTCGCTGAACGACCGCACGCTTCCTCCCCCGCCCGCGTCCGTCCCGGTCCCCACCTACACGAGCGAGAACATCAAAGTGCTCGAAGGGCTGGAGGCGGTGCGCCTCCGCCCGGCCATGTATATCGGCTCGACCGGCGAGCAGGGGCTGCATCACCTGGTCTATGAGGTGGTGGACAACTCGGTGGACGAGGCGCTGGCCGGCTACGCGAAGGCGGTGGACGTGACGATCCACGTCGACAACTCGGTGACGGTGGTCGACGACGGGCGCGGCATCCCGGTGGACATGAAGACGCTGGACAACGGCGAACGGATGCCGGCGGTGCAGGTGGTTCTGACCAAGCTCCACGCCGGGGGCAAGTTCGACGCTTCCACGTACAAGGTCTCGGGCGGGCTGCACGGGGTCGGCGTGTCCTGCGTCAACGCGCTGTCGGAGGCCTTCGACGTCGAGATCTGGCGGGACGGGCACACCTGGGAGCAGGATTACTCGAAAGGCGCGCCGATCTCCGGGCTGCGGCAGGCGGGAACGTCGAAGCGGCGGGGCACCAAGGTCCACTTCCTGCCGGACCGGTCCATCTTCACGGCGACCGAATACAACTACGACACGCTGGCCCAGCGATTGCGCGAGCTCGCGTTCCTGAACAAGGGCCTGGCTATCACATTGACCGACGAGCGGACGCTGGACCCGAAGACGGGCGAGGCGAAGCGGACCGACTTCAAATACGCTGGCGGGATCGCCGAGTTCATCCGGCACATCAACAAAGGCAAGGCCGTGCTGCACGAGCAGCCGATCGTAATGGAAGCGCTGCGCGACGGCGTGGACATGGAGATCGCGCTCCAGTACAACGACGCCTACTCGGAGACGGTGTTCACGTTCGCGAACAACATCAACACGGTCGACGGCGGCTCCCACCTGTCCGGCTTCAGGACAGGGCTGACGCGGACGATCAACGCGGCGGGGCAGTCTCTGGGGCTGTTCAAGGACATGAAGGAGAACCTTTCGGGCGACGACGTGCGCGAGGGGCTGGTCGCGGTAATCTCGGTAAAGTTGCCGCAGCCGCAGTTCGAAGGGCAGACGAAGGGCAAGCTCAACTCCGATATCGCCGGGACCGTGCAGGCGCTGGTGAACGAGAAGCTGGGGATGTTCCTGGAGCAAAACCCGCCGGTCGCCAAGCGAATCATCAACAAGGCGATCGACGCGGCGCGGGCGCGGGAGGCTGCCCGGAAGGCGCGCGACCTGACCCGGCGCAAGGGTGCGCTCGACGGCGGCGGGCTGCCCGGCAAGCTGAGCGACTGCTCGGAGCGCAACCCGGACCGGTGCGAGCTGTACCTGGTCGAGGGCGAGTCGGCCGGCGGCACCTCGCGCCAGGGCCGGGACCGCAAGTTCCAGGCCATCCTGCCGCTCAAGGGCAAGATCCTCAACGTCGAAAAAGCCCGCTACGACAAAATGCTGGGCCACGAGGAAATCCGCGCCATGATTACCGCGCTCGGCTGCGGGATCGGCAAGGACGACTTCGACCCGGCGAAGATCCGCTACGGCAAGATCATCCTGATGACGGACGCCGACGTGGACGGTTCGCACATCCGGACGCTGCTCTTGACGTTCTTTTTCCGGCACATGCAGGAGCTGATCAAGCGCGGGCACGTGTTTATCGCGCAGCCGCCGCTCTACCGCATCAAGAAGGGCAAGTTCGAGCAGTACATCAAGGACGACCGCGAGT
>CAXUHL010000364.1:0-2128 GCA_964250745.1 uncultured Acidobacteriaceae bacterium | reverse complement strand
ACCAATATGTAGAGCGCGTGGTGGACCTGACCGACCCCGAGGAAAACCGGCTGTACGGCATGACCGTGGAGGACGCGCGGGAGGTGCTGATGCGGCAGCCGGCCGAGGCGATGCTGGGCGTGGAAGGCTCGTTCGCGCTGGTGGCGCGCGCGGGCAAGGCGGTGCGGATGGCCCGCTCGCTCGACCGGCCGCTGCGCTACTTCCTGGCCAAGCGGCGGGAAGGGCCGATGCTGGTCGTCGCTTCGCGCATCGACGCGATTCACGCGTTTCTGAAGATGGAAGGGCTCGAAGGCCAGTTCCACCCCAGCTACACGCGCATGGTGCCGGCGCACTACGTCACGGAGCTGCAGCTGGTGGGCTGCCCGGACCCGGACCCCGTCCACACGCGCTTTTTTACGCCGCCCATGGCGACGCTGCCGCCGGACCTGGACACGATCGGCGCGGCCTACGTGGGCGCGGTCGCGGACGAGATCGGCAAGTGGCTCGACGGGCTGGGCGAAACGGAACCGATCGGGGTTTGCTTCTCGGGTGGGGTCGACTCGGGCTGCGTGTTTCTGCTCGTGTTCCACATGATGCGGCAAAAGCGCATGCACCCGGCCCGGCTCAAGGCGTTCGTGCTCGACGTGTCCGGAAGGGGTAGCGGGCCGGACGTGCGGCAGGCCCAGGCTTTCCTGAAAGCAGTGGGGCTGGGCTTGTTTCTCGAGATCATCGATGCGGACCCGTCGGACTTGGATCCTTCGGCGACGATCCGGGTGGTGGAGGACTACAAGGCGCTCGACATCGAGTCGGCGACCATGGCTTTGACCTTGTGCCGGCGCGTCCGCGAGCGGTACGTGGAGTGGCGCTACCTGCTGGACGGGGACGGCGGCGACGAAAACCTGAAGGACTACCCGATCGAGCACAACCCGGAGCTGACCATTCGCAGCGTGGTCAACAACCCGCTGCTGTACCAGGAGGGCTGGGGCGTGGGCAAGATCAAGCACTCGCAGACCTACTCGGGCGGGCTGAGCCGGTCTTACACGCGCACCTACGCGCCGGCGCGGGCATACGGCTTTGAAGGTTTCAGCCCGTTTACCCGGCCCTCGGTCATCGCGGCGGCGGAGGCGATCCCGTTTATCGAGCTGACCGGCTACGACGTACCGAAGCTCTACGCGCTCAAGGGCGAGGTAGTGCGGCGGGGCGTGCGCGCGGTCACGGGCATGGAGATGCCGGTGTTCGAGAAGCGGCGGTTCCAGCACGGGGCCCTGCCGGAGGCGGAGCTGCGGCGGCGCTTGCCGGGGGCGGAGGCGGATTACCGGCGGCAGTTCCTCGCGCTGTACCAGTGAGCGTGTACCCTGCGACCGCGGCAGGTCGCGGCGCATGGATCGTATCCAGCCGGGGCCCGCGCGAGCCGGTGCGGGCCGACCGGCCGAATGCCTTCCTCCTGGAGCGGGAGCGGTTCGCCTCGGGCACGGTCGGGCCGGTGGCGACCGTGTTCCTGGCCAATCGCGAGTGCCCCTGGCGGTGCGCGATGTGCGATCTGTGGCGGCACACTCTGGCTGAGTCCGTCGCATCGGGGATGATTCCGGGTCAGATCGCGTATGCGTTACAGCGGCTGAGCCCGGCCCGGCAGGTAAAGCTTTACAACAGCGGCAGCTTTTTCGACCCGCGAGCGGTGCCGGTCGCGGACCGCGGGGCGGTCGCGGCGCTGGTGCGCGGGTTCGAGCAGGTCACGGTGGAGTGCCACCCTTCGCTGGTGGGGCGTTCGTGTCTGCGGTTCGCGGAAGTGCTGAGCGGGCATTTGGAAGTGGCCATGGGCCTGGAGACGGTCAATGCCGGGGCGCTCGCGAAACTGAACAAGCACATGACCCTCGACGGCTTCGCGTGGGCGTCCGCGCGGCTGGTCCGGGACGGGATTGCGGTGCGGGCGTTCGTGATCGTGGGCGGGCCGTTTCAGCCGCCTGAGGAAGCCGTCGAGTGGGCCTGCCGGTCGGTCGAGTTCGCGCGAGAGTGCGGCGCGGGGGTGGTTTCGCTGATCCTGGCGCGCGGCGGCAACGGGGCGATGGAGACGCTTGAAAAACTTGGGGAGTGGACCAAGCCCCATCTGCGTGATTTGGAACAGGCGCTCGCGTTCGGGGTAGGGCTGGGT
>CAXUHL010000363.1:0-2158 GCA_964250745.1 uncultured Acidobacteriaceae bacterium | reverse complement strand
GAAGGGTGCAGCCCGGCGCTCTTGGCTTGCAGGAAGCCCAGCACGTACCAGGTAAACAGCGCGAGCACGAGAAGCATCGCCGCCACTCCGGTCCAGCGCAGGCGCTCTTCGGGGTCGGAAACCGGATCTTCTCCCTTGCGCGCCTTACCTACGTTCTGGGCAAACTCCATCCAGCTTTGGTCGTCGTCCTTGATCTCGCCGCTTTCCCGGTAGGCGGAAAGGTAGCGCCCGACCCAGGCTTCTTCGTCGAGCCCGCATACCCGCGCGTAGCCGCGTACGATGCCCTTGTTGAGCACGCCGCCGGGTAGCGCCGCGAACTGTTCCTGCTCGAGCGCGACGAGGTGGCGGCCGCTGATCTTGGTCACGCCCGTGATGCTTTCGAGCCCGATGCCCCGGGCCTCCCGCTCCCTGCGCAACTCCTGCCCAAACTGTCCCATCGCGCCGTTCCTTCTCGACCGCCGGTTTGCCTCTCCTGGCCCTACGGTAGTGCAGGCAAACGGCCGAGTCAAAGCCCGTCTCGGGCCGAAAACGCGGGTTCCGTTACCAAAGTACCGTGCGCGCGGCGCCGTTTGAACCACGGGCGCAAATGGCCGCTTTGTTACACTCTGGACTGCGCGCCAGGCCGGGCCGGGGAGCTTCCTTTTGAACAGATTGATCGTCGGCAACCTCCTGTACCGGCCGGTTCGAACCGTCATCACCGTGTTCGCGGTCGCGCTCGAAGTGGTGATGATCCTGTCGATCGTCGGCGTGCTCCTCGGGCAGCTTTCAAGCTCGCGCGACCGCACCAGCGGCATCGGGGCCGACATGACCGTCCGTCCACCCAACGCCAGCTTTTTTTCAGGAGTCGGCGGCGCGCCGGTGCCCGCCAGGATCGCCGACGTGCTCGCGAAACTGCCCCATGTCGCCGTCGCCGCGCCGGTCATCACGGACCTAAGCACCGCCGGGTCCATCGAGACCATCTGGGGTATCGACTACGCAAGCTACAACGCGCTCAAGCCGTTCGTCTTCCTCGCGGGCGGCCCCTTCCGGGAGCCGAACGACGCGATCGTCGACGACTATTTCGCCCGGTCCGACAAGGGCCACCGCGTCGGCGACACGATCACCATCAAGGGCGCGCCGTTCCGTATCTGCGGCATCGTGCGGCACGGCAAGGGCGGGCGCAAGTTCGTGCCCATCCGCACGCTCGGCACCATGCTGGGCAGCCCCGCCAATGCTTCGCTGTTCTACCTGCGCAGCGACGAAGCGGCCAACCAGGACCTGATCAAGCGCGAGATCCATGCCTCGCCCGGGCTGGGCGGGTACGAGGTGCAAACGCTCGACGAATGGCTCTCGCAGATGACCCCCGAGCACCTTCCGGGGCTTACCCCGGCGCTCGACACGGTCATCGGCATCGCCACCATCGTGGGTTTCCTGGTCGTTTTCCAGTCCATGTACACAGCCGTGACGGAGCGTACGCGGGAGATCGGCATCCTCAAGTCGCTCGGCGCGTCGCGCGGCTACATCGTCCGCTCCATCCTGCGCGAAACGGCCCTGCTCACCATCGTCGGCATCGCGCTCGGGGTGGGCCTCACCGTGCTGGCCAAGTA
The DNA here is from genome assembly GCA_964250745.1 of uncultured Acidobacteriaceae bacterium. GTDB lineage: Bacteria > Acidobacteriota > Terriglobia > Terriglobales > Acidobacteriaceae > EB88. The sequence goes on along the minus strand of CAXUHL010000363.1, from coordinate 572 downwards.
CGGCATCGCCTACCGCTTCCCGACCATTCCCTTCATCGTGAGCTGGCAGTGGCGCGTGCGCGGGCTTTCGATCGCGTTTTTCGGCGCGATGCTCGGCGCGTTGTACCCGGCCCTCAAGGCGGCCGGCAAGGACCCGATTGACGCGTTGGCTTACGAGTAAGCACGGGCTTGCGGGCCTGCTGGTTTGCGTGCTGTACGCGCTGCACTGGCCGCACCTGCTCGCGGACTTCCCGAACGGCACCCCGTACCTGGACTGGGCCAAGTACACCGACGAAGGCTGGTACGGCAAGGCGGCGATCCAGTCCGTGCTGCACGGGTCCTGGTACGTGCCGGGGGACTTCAACACGGCCGTCGCGCTGCCTGTGTGGCCGGCGATGCTGTGGGCGACGTTCAAGCTCACGGGTGTTTCGGTGTTCGCGGCGCGCGCCTTGGCCTTACTCGTGTTGGGCGGCAACCTGCTGCTGAGCCGCGCGCTGCTGCGGGCCGCGGGCGCGGGTAGCCTCGCGACCGCATGCGGCGTGGTTCTGCTCGCGAGCGTCCAGAAGGTCAGCAGCGACTCCAGGATGGCCAAC
>CAXUHL010000362.1:0-2183 GCA_964250745.1 uncultured Acidobacteriaceae bacterium | reverse complement strand
GGCCTGGACGGCGCCCTGCGTGTCCGAGCGGTCGCCCCAGGCCTTACCGTGGATGTGCAGAACGGCCAGCAGCATGAACGAGCCGAAGACGGCGGCGTGGAGCAGCAGGGAACCGAAGGCCGGGCGGCCGAGCGGGTCGGGGTCGAGTTGGCGGGCTTGGAGGGGCATGAGCGGCTTTTGCTTCATTCAGCGGTTAGGCTTGTCATCTGCACTCAGAAACGACCAGAGTCGGCGATGCATCCGGCGACTCTTCCACTTCGACGGTAAATTGCCTTTCGGGAAAGGCCTGTGCGAGGCGGGCGCGCCAGGTTTCGGCCATCTTCCTGGTCAGGTTCAGGTTTTCCTCATCCGTGATAGGGACGCGATGGGAAGCGAAAAAGTCCGTCGGCATCTCGAAGCGGTTGAAGGATCGCTCGACCTCGGCCATGGAGCTTTTCTCGAGAGCCGCGAGTACACGGGAGCGGTCCTCGTTCGATTGGAGGAGAGTCTCCAGAAAAACCATGCCTTCGAACTCGACGAAGTCCGGCCAGAAGAGTTTGCCGTACATCAACGCTTCGAGGGGACTGCCGAATGCGGACGCGAAGTCCAGGACGCCGAACGATGTGGTGTCGGCGTCGCGATGAACTTCCTTCAGGTGCTGGACTAGGTGCTCGTCACCAATAGTCATGGCTTTTGCCACGGTATCTCCTCCAGCCCTGCGGGCCTTGCGCGGTTCGCCGGGCTGCCCGGCCCTTTTCCGGCTGCCGGCTCTTTGACGAGGGGCGGTTCGACTCCGCCGTGCGGCTTGCCGAACAGGCGAAAAACCGCTTGCTCGTTGCCTGCCTTGTCGAACGTAGTGTAGCCGGTAGCCCTCCCTGCAGTATCCCTCTTCGCTACGGAGTGCGCTCCTTCGGCGTTTGCATCGGGTTGCACGATGTTGGTTCGCATTGCGCCACGGGTGTTGGCTTACTTACCCTGCAACGGCTGTGTGACGATGCTGATGTTGGTGATGCCGGCTTGTTTGACCGCGTCCATCACGGACGCGAACGCGCCGAAAGGGACCTTCTCGTCCGCGCGCAGATAAATGACCTTGTTCGCGTTGCCGGCTTGTGAAGGGTCGGGGTTGCGAAGCTTCGCGGGCAGGTCGGCGAGGTTCACGGGTACGTCGCCGAGGAAGACGTTCTGCTTGCGGTCGATCGTCACGACGGCGCGCTGCTGGGTCACCTCGCGGACGGTCTTGGTCTTGGGTACCGCGACCTCGATGCCGGACTGGAGCACCGGGGCGGTGAGCATGAAGATGACCAGCAGGACCAGCACCACGTCGACCAGCGGCGTGATGTTGATCTCCGCGAGCGCGGTTTGGGTATGGCCGCCCCTAGTTGTGAACGCCACGGACGGGCTCCCCTGCCGGAACTTCCTCGAGCGAGTTGAGCAGTTCGCGGGCGAAGTCGTCGTTGCGCGCGCCGAACTCGCGGCAGCGCGCGGTGAATTGGTTGTAGGCGACAACCGCCGGGATGGCGACGAGCAGCCCGGCGGCAGTGGTAATGAGAGCCTCGGAAACGCCGGGCGCGACCGCGCGCAGGGTCGCCGCGCCCGCCGTGCCCAAACCGTGGAAGGCGTCGACGATGCCGATGACGGTGCCGAACAGGCCGATGAAGGGTGAGATGGCCCCGATGGTGGCCAGCCAGGTGAGCCGGTTTTCGAGCGTGGTCAGCGATTCGGAGGAGGCGGTTTGCGCCGAGCGCTCGAGCGCCGTGATGTTGCGCGGCGGGCCGCCCCCACCGGTCTGGCGCCGGTAAGTCTCGTAAACCTCGTCGAAGACCAGAACCAAGGGCGAGGGCTTGAACTGTTCGCTTACCGTGGCGATCTCCTGCAAGCGCTGCGCCTTGCGGAAAGCGCGCAGGAAGCGGGTGCTTTGCGAGCGGGCGCGCTTGAATGTGCCGAGCTTGCCGAAGATGATGGCCCAGGAGTACAGGCTGGCCAGCAGCAGGAGCCCCAAGACGGCAAGGGCAACCGGGCCGGAGTTGGCGAGCAGGGAAACGAGGGCGGAGCCGCCGTGCTCGACCGGCGGAGGGGCGGCGGAGGGCTCGGCGTCGGCTTGCAGCAGGAGGGACAGGGTGAGGAGAAGGGTCATGCGGTTCGCTCAGAATTAACGGTAACGCATTCCGGACGGGGCGGGCCGTCACCTGGGCGCGATTCCGCGC
>CAXUHL010000361.1:1312-2214 GCA_964250745.1 uncultured Acidobacteriaceae bacterium | reverse complement strand
AATTCCTGCGCGCTGCCCCGTCCGATCGCGTCGTAGTCCACGCCGAACTGCCACGGTACGAACCGTCGAACGCCTCCGTCGAGCGCCGCCTGAGCGAGTTTGCGCTGGGTTCCGCTCCCGGCCACGAACCCGGTACAGCTCACCACCGTTTCAAACCGCGCGAACATCGCGGCAAGCTCAGGAATCGAGGAGGCCGCGAGATCCCCCGGCAGCAGCGCCACCCCGAGCGCCCGCAGTTCGACTACGTCCTTCCGCTTGCCCGCATCGCTCGATTCGATCGTCTCCGGACGAAGAAGCACCGTCAGCGCCGTCCCGGCGGTTCGCTGCTCCGCCAGGCCCCGCAGGACCGCCATGCCGAGCTCCCCGGCACCCAACACCAAAATCGATCGATCCTGTGTCATTTCCAACCGAGCGCTTTCAGTTCATCCATCTCCGGTCGTTCCTGTCCCGCGGCCCCTTCCCGCCCGCGCTGCCCGAAGGCTGCCCGGTATCCGGGTCTACGTACCGGCCTTCCGAGTCGAAGCGCACATCCCGGTTCTGCTTGCGCATGTACACCTCGAATTTTTTCGCGGCGTTCCGCCGTTTCCAGCGGTAGTAGTCGTTGCGGAGGTCCAGCGAGCGCTGGCCCATCGCGCCTGTCAGCCCCCTCCGCGGCGCGAGCCGGATGAACAGATAGCCCGCCAGGGCCCCGCCCAGCTGCGCCAGCGCGTACACCCGGCTTTCCCCGAACAGCTGCGCCAGCGCGATCAGCATATAAATCGCTACCAGATACTTGGCCCGGATCATCACCGGGATCGGAAACAGCGTGAACTGCATCTCCCCGTACAGCACTCCGAACGCGATCAGCAGCCCGAAGATTCCACCGAATGCCCCAGTCAGCCCCGCCGTGAACAGTCCCCCGC
>CAXUHL010000361.1:253-1292 GCA_964250745.1 uncultured Acidobacteriaceae bacterium | reverse complement strand
AAGTACAGCTCCCCCACCCAGCGGCTGCCGTGGTTGGTTTCGAGAAACGCCCCGAGAAACCACAGCGAAAGCAGCTCCAGCGCCGTGCCCAGCAGCCCTCCGTGGATAAAGCTGTAAGTAACCACCTGCCAAATCGACCCGTGCGCCACCATCGCCGGCGTCAGCGCGAATAACAGCAACAGCCGCCCTTCCAGCATCGGCGCGGCCAGGTGCAGCAGCAGGAACGCGAAATAAATCCCGAGATTCCAGACCACCAGCGTCCGCGTGAACCCCCGAAACTCAGGAAACGCCATCATCCCGGTCGACCGATAAGGCGGCATACGCACCAGCTTCCCCCGCGCGCCAGGTGTGTACTTTGCGCGCTCCTTCATTCTATGGCCCGCACGGAACCCGCGAAGGGAAAACCGCGACGGCACCGGCGCGGCTTTCCCATTTCGGTCGGCCATTCCCAAAACGGGAATCTCCACGGTGCTGCGAGAAAAATCCTGTTCTCCCATCACCGCGTTCTCGTAAAGTTGGCAGCGGGCGAGGTTTCACATGTTCTCCAGAGTCAAAGACTCATCCCGCGCACGTACTTCCAAAAAACCGCGCCGCAGCGCGCCGGACAGCCAAGTACTTCACCGACTGCGCCTCGCCGCCATCGCCGTTCCATTCATGGTCGCGCCTATATCGGCACAAACAAACGCACCCACACCCCACGCCGCCTCCTCGACCCTTCACCCTCCACCCTCCACCCTTGCTCCACCCTCCACTCCTTTCATCTCCGAGGCCGAAGCTCAAACCCATCTCACCCGGCGCATCCAACCCGCCTACCCCGACGCCGCCGCGGAGCAAAACATCGCCGGAACCGTCTTCCTCCGCATCACCGTCAATCAGTCTGGGCAGGTCGCGCACATCTACCCCATCGGCGGCCCCGAGCTGCTGGTTCCCGCGGCCGCCGAGGCCGTCCGCCGCTGGCAGTTCACCCCATTCCTCACGGACGGCAAGCCTTCGGAGATCCACACCAACCTCCACGTCCCTTTCGGCGAGCTCGCCGCCC
>CAXUHL010000361.1:0-243 GCA_964250745.1 uncultured Acidobacteriaceae bacterium | reverse complement strand
GGCGTGCCTGTTCGCAAGCTACCGTCCGCTCTGGAAAGCCTGCCTCGATCCCGAAAAAGCCGCTGCCCAGGCCGCCGGTCCCCAGCAGCTCGAAGCCTGCCGCACCGCAGCCTCGGTCGCCGAACAGTTCACCCCCGGCACCCACTGGGTCGAGCGCCGGCAATCCGCGCAGCTCTACGCCGTCACCCTCGCCCGCTCCGGCGATGCGAAGCAAGCCGCACTCTGGGCCACCAAAGCCATGCC
>CAXUHL010000360.1:0-2222 GCA_964250745.1 uncultured Acidobacteriaceae bacterium | reverse complement strand
GCCTTCCCGAATTCGGCGAAGTTCTTCACCACCCCGTCGGTCCGGAACTCGCCCGGCGAGTGCGGGTCGGCCTTGATTCGCTTCAGCACGTTGTCCGGCTTCGAGTTTTCGCACCACACCTGCGCGAACGCGATGAAGAAGCGCTGGTCCCCGGTAAAGCCGTCGATCTTCTTCGCCCGCTGCTCGGGTGTTTCGGCTTTCTGGAGCGCGGCGTAGGCGATGCGGATGCCCCCGTTGTCGGCCGTGTTTTCACCCAGCGTCAGCTTGCCGTTCAGGTGCTGGCCCGGCACAGGGGTGAACGCCCCGTACTCCTTTACTTCGCAGTCCGTCAGCCCGTCGAACTTCGCCCGGTCCTCCGCCGTGAACCAGTCCCGCTTGTTGCCGTGCCCGTCGAACTTCGAGCCCTGGTCGTCGAAGCCGTGGGTCATCTCGTGGCCGATCACCATGCCGATCGCGCCGTAGTTCACCGCCGGGTCCGCCGACAGCAGGTAGAACGGCTGCTGCAGGATGCCCGCGGGAAAGTTGATGTCGTTGTTCGCCGGGTCGTAGTAGGCGTTCACGGTCGGCGGCGTCATGCCCCACTCCTGTTCGTCCACCGGCTTGCCGATGTGGTTCAGGAAGAATGCCCCGTTGAACACGCCCGCCCGGTGCGCGTCGCCGTACCAGTCACCCGGCTTGACCACGATGCCGGAGTAGTCGCGCCAATGGTCCGGGTAACCGATTTTCTGCCGAAACAGCGCCAGCTTCGCCTCGGCCTCCTTCCTGGTCGAAGCCGACATCCAGGGCAGGGTTTCAATGTCGTCGTGCAGCGCGGACTTCAGGTTCGCGACCAGCGTCTGCATGTTCTGTTTGGCGTCCGCCGGAAAGTTCCGCTTGACCCAGTCCTGGCCTACAGCCTCACCCAGCGCCTCGTCCGTGTTGCCGGTACAGCGCTTCCAGCGGGCCTGCTGCTCGGCCTGGCCTTCCAGGACGCGGTTGTGGAAGCCGAAGTGCGCTTCGTCGAACGGCCGCGCGAGCTGCGGGGCCGCGCCGTCGAGCGTATGGAAGCGCAGGTAATTTTTGAGCGCGGGCAGGGGCTCCGCGTCGAGCACCGCGTTCATGCCCTTGAAGTACTCCGGCTCGCCGACGTTGACGCGGGTGAATGCGGGTGCCTTGGACGCCTGGAACAGCGCCGTCCACCGGAAAGCGGGGGTGAGCCCGGTGAGCGAGCTCACTTCCGTGGGATGGTAGGTCTTGTCCGGGTCGCGCTGCTCGTCGCGGGGCAGGCTCGCTCTAGCCAAAGCCGTCTCGATGCGGAGCACGTCGTCGGCCGTCTTCGCGGCGTCCAACGGGCTTTCCCCGCCCAGCTGCATCAGCTGGACGATGTAGCCGCGGTACTTGGTCCGGATCTCCTTGAAGTCGTCGGACAGATAATAGTCCCGGTCCGGCAGCGTCAGGCCGCCCTGGTGGATGCCGGCGATGTAATGCGAAGCGTCTTTCTGGTCGGGCTCGGGGCCGAACTCGGCAAAGCCGCTGACCCCATAGTTCGGGTCGCCGATCAGCCCGGCAATGCCCGCCTTATCCTTGAGCGCGTCGACCGCGTCGAGCGAGGGCCGGGCCGGCGCGAGGCCCGCCTTCTCGATCGCCGCGGTGTCCATGCACGCCGCGAAGTAGCCCCCGTACTGCTGTTCGAGCGGCGTTTTCGGCGCGTCCGCGGCTTGCTTCAGCTCGGTGTACAGCAGGTACTGGTTGCGCTGGTCCAGGATGGAAAAGGTGTTCCAGGAGCTTTGGTCGGCCGGGATCGGATTGTTTCGCAGCCAGTTGCCGCAGCTGTAGCGATAAAAGTCCACGCACGGGTCCGCGGTCTTATCCAGCGAGGCCGTGTCGAAGGAGCGCAGCGCCCTGGGCGGGGCCGGGGCGGCTTCGTCGCGGGGGCCTTCCGCCGGCGCGAGCGCGGCACACAGCAGAGCGGGAACGAGGCAAAAGGGCAATCGGATGAGCATGGCAGTTCTTTCTGGCGGCCCGGGCGCGCCCGCGTCTTTGCTTCCGAACCTACCACGGCGGCCCGGATGCCGGACGCGCCGGTTACCGGGCAGTTACGGGCTGGTATGCAGGGCTGTATCCAATTGTCAAGCGATTGGGAGAAAGACGCGCGATTGTCTCCGGCGAAAGTTTTTCTCCGCGTCCTGCTTACAAAGGCAATACCGCCCTGTTATAACGTTGCGGCGAGGACGAAGGAGGTC
>CAXUHL010000359.1:0-2239 GCA_964250745.1 uncultured Acidobacteriaceae bacterium | reverse complement strand
GGCAGAAAGCGGGCGCGTGCTGGGGCCATAGGTGAGAGCAGTGTATACGGGGGCGCGGGATTTTCGCTTTCCGGTTCAGCGCGAAACCTCCGCCGCGGCGAGCGTGACCTTCGCCTGGAGCGGAAGCGCGCGCGAGGAGGGCCCGGCGGCGAAGGTGTACTCGCCGGGCACCACCTTCATGCGCTTGGCCGCCTCGTCGTAGACCGCGAGAAACAGCGGGTCCACGTCGAGCGTCACTTCCCTGCTTTCACCCGGCTGCAGCCTCAGCTTGTCATAGCCGACCAGGCGTTTCGGCGGCTCGTTGGTGCCGTAGGGAAGCCCGGCGTACAGCTCCACCACCTCGGCCCCCGCGACCTCCCCGGTGTTTTTGACCATGAAGGTCGCCCGGGGCTTCGCGCCGGGTGTAACTCGAAGGCCGGAGTAACTGAAGGTCGTGTAGGACAAACCGAAGCCGAAAGGAAACAACACGGGCTTGTTCCGGGCGTCGTACCACTTATAGCCGACCTCGAGTCCTTCGTCGTACTTGACGGTGTATGTCGAAGCCTTGTTGAACCCCGCGTTCACGGCGGCCGTACCTTGCCCTTTCTCCTCGACCGGCAAGGGCGCGATAGTAGGGTGAGGCAGGTCGGCATCGCTCAATGGGAAGGTCATGGCGAGCTTGCCGGAGGGGTTCACCGCGCCGGCGAGCACGCGGGCCAGGGCGGTCGCGCCGCGGGCTCCGGGGTACCAGGTTTCCACGATGCCGGCGACCTTGCCGGCCCAAGGCATCAGCGCGGCGGTTCCGGTTTCGAGCACCACGACCGTGTGCGGGTTCGCCGCGGCAACGGCCTCGACCAGCGCGTCCTGATTGTCAGGCAAGGCCAGCGTCGGCAGGTCGATCGACTCCATATTCCACTGCTGGACGAAGACGATCGCCACATCCGACTGCTTCGCCAAAGCGGAAGCGGTCGCCGGGTCGTCCCCGGGGTTGAACTCGACCTTGGCCCCCGGCATAGCCAGGTGCAGCTGTTTGAGCGGCGAAGTCGGGAAGAAGACATGCGTATGGTCGGAGAACACGATCGCACCCTGCCGCGGATCCGTTGCGTTGCCGCCCGGCGGATCTACCTGCGCGGAGCCGCCGCCCGACAACATGCCCACGTCCGCGTGCGCGCCGATCACCGCGATCGACTTCGCGTTCTTCAGGGGCAAGATGCCGCCCTCGTTTTTCAGCAGCACGATCGAGCCTTCCTCGATCCGCTGGGCGATGTCGAGGTTCGCTTCCACGTCGATGACGCGCTTCTCGACCGGGTAGTCGAAGATGCCGTCGTCGAAGTAGGAGCGCAGGATACGGCGGGCGTGGTCGTCGATTTCCTCGACCGGCACCTTTTTCTCCGCGACGGCCTTCGCGAGCGCCGGCCCGTAGAACTCGTCGACCGGCTGCTCGTGATCGAGCCCCGCGTGCGAGCTCGCTACGGTCGAGTGGGTCGCGCCCCAGTCGGAGATCACGAAACCGGGGTACTGCCAGGCACCCTTGAGCGTGTCGCGGAGCAGGTAGTCGTTTTCGCAGTCATACACGCCGTTCACGCGGTTGTAGCCGCACATCACGGCCCCCGGTTGCGCGTCGCGGATGCCGATCTGGAAGGCGAGCAGGTCGGACTCCCGCATGGCTCGCTCGCCGATCTCGGCGGACACCACGTTGCGCCCGGTTTCCTGATCGTTGACCGCGTAGTGCTTGATGTCGGTGACGACGTGCTCCTGTTTTTCAGCTGTCATCAGGCGGCCGACAAGCGTCCCGGCGAGCACCGGATCCTCGCCCAGGTATTCGAAGGTACGCCCGTTGCGGGGCTCGCGGGTCAGGTTCACCCCGCCGCCGAGCGACATGTTGAAGCCCTGGGCGCGCAGCTCCCGGGCGATCAGCCCGCCGTACGCGGAAGCGGCCTCCCGGTCCCAGGAGCAGGCGGCTCCAAGATTGGAGGGCAGCGCGGTCGAGTAGCGGCCGTTCGACCCGGACGCGCGGACGCCGTAGGCAGCGTCGGAAACGTCGAGCGCGGGGATGCCGAGGCGCGGGATGGGGTTGATGTAGCCCGCCCCGCCGTTGGAGTCGCGGGTCAGGGGCATGGTCCACTGCGGCTCGCGCGCCATGCCGTTGCCGTGCAGCAGCGACAGCTTTTCGGCAAGCGTCATCTCCTTGAGAACGAGGGCGGCCCGCTGGTCGGGGGAAAGCGTTTTATCCAGCCAGGGCTTGGCTTGTTGGGCGCGC
>CAXUHL010000358.1:0-2258 GCA_964250745.1 uncultured Acidobacteriaceae bacterium | reverse complement strand
CGGCGAGCGCCGCGGCCGCGGTCGCGTTGAGGGCGTTGTGCTCGCCGGCCATGGGGAGCTCGAAGCGCGCCCAAGGCTGCCCGGCCCGCAGCACCTCCCACCGGGTCCCGCCGCCGGAGTGCGTCATGTTCAGCACGCGCCAATGGGCTTCCGGGGTGGAGCCATATAGCTCGACGGGGCAAAACGCGCGAGCGACGCACGCGCGCACGTGCGGGGCGGCGTCGAAGGCGACCACCCGCCCGGAGCGCGGGACGAGGTTGACCAGGCGCTTGAAAGCCGTCGTAACCGCCGCGAGGTCGGGGTAAATGTCGGCGTGATCAAACTCGACGTGCGTGAGGATGAGCGCCTGCGGGAAGTAATGCATGAACTTGGGGCCCTTGTCGAAGAAGGCCGTGTCGTATTCGTCGCCCTCCAGGAGGAACGGCCGCGTTGGCCGGAGCTGGAAGCTCCTGTTGAAGTTTTCGGCCACGCCGCCGATAAGAAAGGAAGGGGCGAGCGTGGGATTCGCGCGGGAGGCAACTTCATATATCCAGGCGAGCAGGCTGGTGGTGGTTGTCTTGCCGTGGGTCCCGGCGACCACCAATGGATCGCGGGTCGCTAGAAACTGCGCGCCGAGCAACGCGGCCATGGAGGTGAACGGGATGCGCCGATCGAGCACGGCCTCGAGCTCCGGGTTACCTCGGGAAAGCGCGTTGCCGACGACGACCAGGTCGGGGCGCGGGTCGAGGTTTCGCTCGGAAAACGGCTCGGCGACCGGGATGCCGAGCCTGGCGAGTAGGGTCGACATGGGTGGGTACGCGGCCTGGTCGGAACCGGTGACGCGGTGGCCTTCGAGTTGCAAAAGGCCCGCAAGCGAGGCCATCGCGGTGCCGCAGATGCCGAGGAGGTGGATGTGTTTCGGGGTGCTCATTCGCTCCTTAGCTTCGCATGGCCGACGGCGGGTTCGACGAGCGCGAGGGTGACTGCTTCGGCACTCGCTCGCAATCGGGCACGAACACCCAGGGGCAGGGTGACATTGGCGCGGGAGACGTGGCCGGAGCGCAGGCCGATAGCGATCGGACCGGCGAAGCCGGCGAGCGCGCAGAGGATCGCGTCTTCAAGCAGCGACGCGGGCGCGCCGGAGGAGCGGCAGTCCAGCATCTCGCCGAAGACGATGCCGGGGACGCCCCGGAGCTTGCCCGCGAGCACGAGCTGCCGGAGCATGCGGTCGAGCTGGTAAGGCTTGACTCCGACGTCCTCCAAGAACAGCAGTTTGCCCTCGGTTCGCGGGGCGTAGGGGGTTCCAAGCGAGGCGGTGAGCAGGGATAGGCAGCCGCCGTACAGGGTGCCCTCCGCCGTGCCGGGCTGGAGCAAGCGCAAGCCCTCGCTTGCACCATAGCTGTGGAGCCTGCCGCCGAGGACGGCCCGGAAGCTCGCGAGATCGACCCCGTCCGGCAGGTACCAGTCCGCGGCGAGCATGGGGGCGTGGAAAGCGACCAAGCCGGTTTGGTCGAGCAGATACGTTTGCAGCGCGGTTGCGTCGCTGTAGGCGAACAGCGGCTTGGGGTTGCGGCGGATGAGGTCGAGATCGAGCCCGGCGAGCAGGTAGTTGGAGCCGTAGCCGCCGCGCGTGGTCAGGAGGGCGTCGACGGACGGGTCGGCGAAAGCGGCATGGAGGTCGTCGAGGCGGTCTTTGGCGGTGCCGCTGAAGTAAGGCGGGTGCTTGCCCCGTGCGTGGGGGGCGAAACGCAGGGTCCACCCGCGCGCGCGGAGCGAGCTCGCGCCCGCGTCGATGCGGGCTTGCTGGGCGCTGCTGGCCGGGGCCAGAACGGCGACGATGGGGTTGGGCGGGAGCAGTCTCACCCGAACCACTCACCCGTGCAGACGAGCTCCGCCGGCCCGGTGAGCTCGATCTCCCGATCGTCGGCAGGCCAGACGATCGACTGCGCTCCGCCGGGGGCGTGGACCCGGAGCTCGCGCGCGCAGCCATGGAGCACGATCGCAGCGGCGGCGGCGGCACAGGTGCCGGTACCGGAAGAACTGGTGGGCCCGACACCGCGCTCAAAGATGCGGATCGCGATCTCCGTCGGGGAAAGGATGTGCAGAAACTCGACGTTGGTCTGGGCCGGAAACTCGGGATGGACGGAGAGCGCGCGGCCCAGGGTCTGCCAGTCGGCGCCATTGCTTTCGAAGCTGTCGCCGCGGACGCGCACGACGAAGTGCGGGTTGCCGGTCGAGACGATCGCGCCCTCGACGAGCAGGGCGTCCTCGTCGAGCGC
>CAXUHL010000357.1:0-2261 GCA_964250745.1 uncultured Acidobacteriaceae bacterium | reverse complement strand
GGGCTTGCGCGAACACGGTCGATCCGCTTTCCACTTTCTTCTTCAAGGCCGGGACAGCGCGCCGCACACGAGGCTTCGGCGGGGCGAACACCGCCCCGGCCTGCAGCACCTTCGGTACGCTCGCGCGCCGCAGCAGTTGGAGCCGGTCCCCTGCCGGCAGCAGGTACAGGTGGTCGGTCTTGCGCCCCGGGGTCAGGTGGAGAAAGATGTCGTCGCGCAGCACCGCCGCCGCGACCGGCGGGCTCGGGTCGCGCTTCAATGCCTCGAACCTGTCGAACTGCGCCTGATCGACCACGGCGTGTTCCTCGAGCCAGCCTTCCTTCCCCGCCGCGGTACGCACCTGGTAGAAGCGTTTCGTGTGCTGCAGCACCAGCAGGCGGTCGCCATTGTGGATGTCCGCCACGTGGTTCGATACGACGGCCAGCCTGTCCCGCAGAAAGGTTCCCCTCGATTGCACGTAGACGTACTGCTCGCCGCTCCCCGCCTTGTGGCGCAGGTGCCCGCAACCGGCCAGGACGAGCGTGAGTGACAGCCAGGTCAGGCGGGAAAGGTTCACGGCAACGCCAGCATAGCATCGGGCCCGTCGCTTTCAGCCCTCGTAGCACTCCCAGACTTCCCCGAGGTCCAGCGTGAAGCCCGCGACCGGCCCGGAACCCTCGACCGAACCGCCATGCTCCTCCCAGGGCGCTCCTGACACTTCGTAAACCAGTACACACCGTCGTACCGAGTCGACGAGCCAGCCGAGCTCCGCCCCGTTATCGCGCCAACGTTCCATCTTGCGCTTCAGATCGCCGACGCGGTCGCTCTTCGAGCGGAGTTCGATGACGAAGTTCGGGCAAACGTGTGCAAAGCCTTCGCGATCTTTCTTGGACACGCCGACGATTCTCTTTTCCCCGACGTACGAGGCATCGGGGCTCAGGATCGAATCGTCGGGCAAGTGAAAGCCGGTCGCCGAGTCATACACGCGTCCGCGCCTGTGCGTCTTCCACCAGGTTCGCAATTGCGTCGTGACCTCAGAATTCCCGTCTCCCGTTTCCGTTCCCGTCGGCGACATGACTTCAATCACACCTTCCCTGGTTCGCTCGATCCGCTTCAACGGCTCGTTCAACCGGCAAAGCTCGTCGAAGGCCGCGTCGGTCATCGGCGGGTCCATGGACACCCGCACCCGCGTGAAACCCGAAACCACCGGCAGCACGATCTTCATAGGTCCACCTCTCCCTTCACGGCGTCACCGCCAGCGCCGTCGCCTCCGCGGGCTGCACGCTGCCGGTGTTCGCCGTCGCCGCGGAGCTCAACGCGCCCGGCACCTTGGCCGTCGATCCGGCGATCGAGAACACTTGCAAGTCCGGGCTCCCGCCCGCGCACGCCGCCAGCAGAAACGCCCCGGTCCGGTCCTCGGTCAGCGCATAGGGGCTCGTTCCCGTAGCGAACGGCGAGCCGCTCAGCGCCGTCAGCGCCCCGGCGCTCGAAAGCATAAACGCGCTGATCGTGTTCGCCCCCGAGTTCGTCACGTAGACGAAGCCGCCCGTCTTGTCGATCAGCACACCGCGCGCGCCCAGCCCCGATGCATACGGCGAGCCCGCGGCCTCGGACGGCACTCCGGACGCGCTCAGGTTGAACACGCGCACGCCATTCACTCCGGTTTCCGTGACGAGCAGCAGCGTCCCCGCGGCGTTCACCGCCAAGCCCTGATCCGCGTAGCTGTTGCCCCTCGGCTGGATTCGGATGTTGAGCTTGCTGAGCGCGCCCGAGCTCGGCGTGAACGCGAGCTCGTCCACGCCACCCGTGCCCAGGGTCACGAAGATCTGCGTCCCGCTCGGCGAAAACACCGCCTGGGTCACCGATCCGGGGTCCAACGCGATCTGCGTTCCTACCTGCGCCAGCGTTCCATTCGACGCGTTGATTTGGTACACGTACGCGAGCGGCGCGGAACCGGCGTCCGCAACCACCAGCAGCCACTTGCCCGTCGGGTCCACGGCCATGGCGCTCACCACCACCTGCTGAAACACCGGGGCGCCGCCGTTGCCCAGCGAGAGCGAGCCATCCCCGTTGACGACGTACACATACGCGACGCCCAGCTGACTGCCTGCCCACAATAACTTCCCGGCCGGGTTGATTGCGAGCGTGGTCGGGATCGCGGGCACGGTGTAGGGAGAGCCGGCCAGATTGGCAAGCTTCCCCGCGCTCGAAAGCGAATAGCCCGTGACCGAGGACAACTGCGGGTTGCTGTTGGCCGTGTAGACCGCGCCCGGTGTAGTGCC
>CAXUHL010000356.1:0-2290 GCA_964250745.1 uncultured Acidobacteriaceae bacterium | reverse complement strand
GTTCAGCTGGCCCCAGCGCTCCATCTGGGCGTACTCCTCGATCGGCAACGCGAAGTAGCGCCCGTCCACGCCGACCCTCTGGTGGAAGCGCTGGAGCAGGGCGGGGGACTCGAGCTGCGGCCCCCAGTGCTTCGTCAGCTCATCGAAAACCTGCTGCTGGGTGTAGTAGCGCGGGGGAAGGGCGGAGGCGACGGCGGCGATCTGGCTCAAACGGGGGTTCTCCGGCGGGGCGCGACCGGGCGAGTCTTACGGTTCTCTGCCGGTCTTTTCCCATGCTACGCCCGCGGCGCGCTCAGGATGCGTGAAGGTACGCGCCGAACCGGTACAGGAAGTACCTGCGCAAGGTAAACGCCCGGCCGGTGGCCTGAAGCATGGCGCGCACCTCCCCGAACGAGTGCGCTTGCCGGACCGAAACAGGGCCGTCGTGGCGCGAGAGCCGGCTGGGGTCGAACGGAGCCCGCCCCAGCGCCAGCGCGTAGTGGGTGCGGGTGCGGCGCAGGTCGTTGACCACGACCGCCACGCGCGCGACGCGCAGGGCCTCGCGCAGAAAGCGCAAGGCGTCCTCCGGGGCCAGGTGGTGCAGGAACAAGGAGCAGCTCACCACGTCCACGCTCTTCGCGGGCAGAGGGATCGCGAGCGCGTTACCGGGCAGGAGTCGCGGCGCGGGCAAGCTCGGGGGCCAGTCCGGGGGAAAATGGCTGGGGTTGAGGTCCAGCAGAGTGGCTTCGACCTGGATGCCGCGCCGGCTGAGCGCCAGGGCCGCCGTGGCCAGAGGCTGCGCAAAGCCGGCCGCGACCTCCAACACCTCCACCCGCGACCGGCCGCGGGCCGCCCGCGCCAGCAGCAGGCGGTGAGTGCGGTTGCCGCCGAACCAGCGGTTGACCGTCGAGATGGACCGGAGCGCGCTCGCGACCTCTTCGGGCGTGCCCTGGTCGCTGTCGAGCAGTTCGACGGCGGGTTTGCGCGGAAATCCCAAGACACCAAAGTACCGTATCGGGGTTTGGGCGCGTGAAACCCCATGCGATACTCAGAATCAATGTACAAGCGAGTCGTGTTGAAGCTGTCGGGCGAAGCCCTCGCCGCAGGCCGGGGTTTCGGTGTGGACGTCACCCTGGTGCACGAGGTGGCGCGGGAGATCGCCGAGGTCGCCGCGAGCGGGGTCGAGGTCGCGATCGTGGTCGGCGGGGGCAACTTCTTTCGCGGCGTGGCCGAGCAGGCCAAGCACATGGACCGCGTCTCCGCCGACAACATGGGCATGCTCGCGACCGTGATCAACTCGCTCGCCATCCAGGACGCGATCGAGAAGACCGGCATGCATTGCCGCGTCATGTCGGCGATCCAGATGCACCAGGTTTGCGAGCCGTATATCCGTCGCAGAGCGGTCCGTCACCTGGAAAAGGGCCGCGTGGTGGTCTTCGCGGCCGGCACGGGCAACCCGTATTTCTCGACCGACACGGCGGCCTCGCTCCGCGCCATGGAGATCCGGGCTGACGTGCTGCTCAAGGCCACCAAGGTGAGCGGCATCTACACGGCCGACCCCAAGCTCGACTCCTCCGCCACCAAGTTCGAGGAGATCACCTACATGGAGATCATGCGGCTCGGCCTCAAGGTGATGGACATGACCGCGGTGAGCCTGTGCAAGGACAATGCTATGCCCATGATCATCTTCAACATGGGCGAGCCGGGCAACATCAAGCGGGTGATCCAGGGGGAGCGGATCGGCTCCCTGGTGACTGCCTGAGCTTTGCCGCCTTGCGCCTCCGTTTTACGTCAAGATGAGCAGCATGGGAAAGCGTCCGGCAACGAGCGGGGAAGCACGGCCGGCTTTGTTGGCGGGCGGCGACGACTCGCCGGAAGCTCCCGCCGCCAAGGGTCCAGCAAGGGACCGTCTGCCCGCGCTGACCGGCCTCCGGGCGTTCGCGGCGGCGAACATCGTCTTTTTCCACTTTTCCAACCCCGCCTGGTTCGGGCCGCTCGCGCCGGTGGTCGACAACGGCTACACCTCCGTCTCGTTCTTTCTCCTGCTGTCCGGCTTCATCCTCGCCTACAACTACAGCGAGCGCGCCCGGCGGGGCGAACTGGTGCTGCGCAGCTTTTGGATTGCGCGGTTCTCGCGGTTGTACCCGGTGTACTGGCTGGGGCTGCTGGTCTCGCTCGTCGCGCTGCACGACGAGTGGCTGGTCCGCACGCACCGGGAGTTCCTGGCCGGGGTCTTGGCGACGCCGCTGCTGGTCCAGGGTTGGAGCCCCAACCTCGCCACTTTCTGGAACACGCCCGCCTGGACCATGGG
>CAXUHL010000355.1:0-2299 GCA_964250745.1 uncultured Acidobacteriaceae bacterium | reverse complement strand
GCGCTCGGCCCAGACCAGCCCGTCGCACAAAGCGAGCAACGCCCCGGCCAGCCAGCCCAGCCAGGCACCGGGGCCGAGCGCCGCCGCCACCAGGGGCAGCGTGATGAACGGGCCCGCGCCGATCATGTTCATCAGATTGAGGGCGAGCGCCCCCGGCAGGGTAAGGCGGCGAGGCGGCGTGGGCATGAGGACAGGGTAGAAGGAGCGAGAGTGAAGGGGTGGGGAAATAAGGGAATTCGGCTGCTTGCGGACCGGCTTACAATCCGGGATACGCCTATGATGCTTCGCCGCAGCCGCAACCTTCGCATTCAGTTCGGCTTAGCTGTGTTTGCCTCGTTCGCCGCAGTGCCTTGCACCTCCCTCGCCCAACCTGTGCGCGTGCCAATGACGGCGGCGGTTTGGCACAGGGTGGACCCAGGCGCGGGCACGAAGACGGATGTAAGCTTCCTCATCAGGGAGGGCTTCCCTCAAGGGCTCGCGATGATGAAGGCGGGCGCGATCGCGACCGATGCCCTTCCGTTCCGCGATGTAACAATCGAGTGCGACCTCAAGCCCCTCGCCGAAGACATCCCCGGTATCCGCTTTCGCGCCGACCACGACGGCAACGCGGAAGAGTTCTACCTGCGGACCGGGCCCGACTGCCGGGCCTCCGACGACTGCATCCAGTACGCGCCGGCTATTCACGGTTTCATGCTCTGGAACATCTACCCCGAATACCAGACCGCCGCACCGGTCCTGGACGGGTGGAACCACGTCAAGCTGGTGGTTTCCGGGCAGCGCATGCAGGCCTCGATCAACGGGATACCGGTGCTTGCGGTCGGCAAGCTCGCGTCAGGCTAGGCGGAGGGCGGCTTCGGCCTGCGCGGGCCGGCGGTGTTCGCCAACTTGACGGTCGACCCCGGCGCGACAGAAAACCTCGCCAAGGTGTCCGTACCCGATCCGGCGGAAGCGGACCCGGCCATGGTTGACCGGTGGCAGGTCGCCCCGCTCCAGCCTTTGCGCTACGGCCAGGACCCGGCTTACGCGGAGATTCCGGCCGCCGGGGCGCGCTGGGACACCCTCGCGGCCGATCCTTCCGGCTTCCTGAACCTAAACCGCCGGTACCGCGCCTCCGACGCGCCGCCCTCGCTGGTGTGGCTGCGGACGGAACTCGACGCCGACGCGGACGGGCCCCGGCGGGTTGGAGGGCTGCGCGCCGGCGGCCGCTAGGGTGCCCTAAGTGGACGCGTAGCGGCGGCAGTGTTCCAGGTAAGCCACCTCGTGCTCGGCGATCAGCGCGATGACGCTGGTCCAGAGCCAGCTCGGGGCTTCCAGGCTCTTGGTGCGGTTGCGTTCCAGCTCCCGGAGCCAGCGTTTGCGGGTGGCAACGGTCATTTGCCGGCCGTGCGCCTTGCCGACCACGGCGGCCAAGTAGCGCCCGGCGGCGACGGCCTGGCCCTGCGTGAGCTGGTCGAGTTCGAGCTTAAGGTCCTGCGGCATGAGCTCGCGCAGGACAACATGCTTGCCGCAAAGGTCGACGGCGAGCATGCGTTCGCCGAGGAAGGGAGACAGGTGGCAGGCCCCGGTGACGACCCGCTCGGCATGGTTCTGGGCCGGGTCGCGTTCCGCGCGAGGCGCCGCGGCGGCGGTGGCCTCCTTCAGGTCGATGAGGCAGTACTTGCGCAGAGCCCGCTTGCCGATGCCCAGGAGCACGGCGTAGCGCAGGCGGCCCAGCGAGCTGCAGCCCTTGACCCAGTAGGCCGCGTCGAGCACGCGAAGCTTGTCGCCCTCCTCGCGGCCTTCGAGGACCGTGACCTTGTTCGCGACGGCCGCGTCCTCGAAAAGCTGCTCGATGGCGGTTTTTTCCTCGGGCGCAATCGGCCAAAACCGCCTGCCGAGCGGGATGGTAGGGCTGGCGTCCTCAATGCGCTCCTCGGCCAGGTGGCGCCAGCGCCGCCGGTACGACTGCCTGAGCAGCGTCTGGATGGGGGTGAGATCCTCGTGGTCGGCGGCGGTCTGCTTCTTCGGCGCGGCCAGTGCGCCCTCGTAGCCCTCGACCATCTGCTCGAGGAGTTTGGCGACGGTAATGCCGGGCAGGTCGGAGCCGCGGGTGGCGGTGGCGAGCGACAGGCCGAGGCGGATCAGGTCGTGCGCGGGATTGCCGACCACGGTCTGATCGAGGTCGCGAATCTGCATCTCGACGCGGCCCTCGGCGTTGCTGACCGGGCCCAGGTTGCCGACATGGCAATCGCCGCAGATCCAGATGGGCGGGCCCTGGGGGATGCTGGGGCCGGAGTGGGTTTCAAGCCAGGTGTAGAAC
>CAXUHL010000354.1:0-2382 GCA_964250745.1 uncultured Acidobacteriaceae bacterium | reverse complement strand
ACCCGGCTCGCGCGCATGCCGTCGCTCATCGTCCGGCCTTCCTCCGCGCTGTTCCAGGCGAATCTGTCGGGCGCCCTGCTCCAGTCCGACCCGCTCGAGGTGGGCCGCCTGCTGCTGGTCCGCTGGGTGCTTGCCGGCACGTTCATGCGCGGGGAGCAGGGATTCGATCTGAGCTGGCAGTTGCTCGACGTGCCTGGCCAGAGCGTCGGCGGGGGCGGCGCGATCTCGGTGGCCTCCTTCGACCTGATCGCGGTGCAAACGGAGATCTGCAACGACGTGTTCGCCTCGCTCCAGGGCATCGGGTCGTTCCATGCCGCGGTGCCCGCTCCGCAAAGGCCGGCCGCGTTGTCGGCACGGCTTTCCGAGCAGTATCTGCAGGCCCGCGCCATGCTGTCCTCCTTCATGCAGCGAACGGGGAACCGCAACGACCTGGATCGCGCCCTGAGCCGGTTCGAGCAGGTCACCGAGGCCGACGCGCGGTTCGCGTCCGCGTGGTCCGGGCTGGGTATCACGCACCTGCAGTACGTGCGCTACGGCTTCGGCGGGCATAAGCACATCCTGGCGGCGCGCAAGGCTCTGGACCGGGCGCTCGCGCTCGACCCCGGCTCGGTCGAGGCGAACCTGTACCGGGTGTACATGCTGCTTGGCCGGGGCGAGAAAGAGTCCGCCCGGCACGGCATCGAGCACCTCCTGCAAACCGCGGCCAACGATGCGCAGGTGCACACTATCGCCGGCATGACCATGCGCCTGGACGGCATGTACGACTACGCCCTGCGCCAGTTCAACGCGGCGTTCCAGCTGGACCCCTCGAACGCGCCCGCGATCTACAACCACCGGGCGCGCGTGTACCAATACCAGAACCAGCTGGAGCTGGCCGGGGACGAGCTCGAGAAGGGCCTAGCGCTCGAGCCCCGGCACCCGCTGCTGCGTACCTCGCTCGCCTACCAGCATATGCGGGAGGGGCGGCTCCCGGCGGCGATCGATCTGCTGGAGCGCGTCATCGAGGACGACGCCTCCATGCGCCTGGCCTACCCCACCCTGGCCATGTGCTACGTGCAGGCCGGGGACCGCGAGCGCGCCGCCGAGCTGATCGAGGAGAACTCGATCTCCGCGGCCGAAGCCGACTCGGAGATGGCCTACCGCCTGGCGACGTACTTCGCGGTCGAGGGCGACGAGTCGGAAGCGCTGCACTGGCTTCGACGAGCAATTTACCTGGGCAACGAGAACTACCCGTGGTTCGTGCAGAACCCGGCGTGGAAGCGCCTGCACGACCACACCGACTTCGACCGTATCCTGGACGAGCTGAAGAAGACGCACACGCGCAACCAGAAGAACTGGAAGCGGCTGCTGGACCGTTTGCCGCGCTGACATGGCAGCGCTTCCCGTGCCGTGGAATGGAGACTTTCTCCCGGCTGCGCGCCATCTCGGAAATGCTTAAGGAAAACTCTGAAGAAAGCTCGTCCTGAGCGAAGCGACGGAAGTAAAGCAGGTCCTTTGTCGCTGTGCTCCTCAGCGTGACCCCGGTTCTCGTACTCGTTCAGGGATTTTCCTCGCATTCTTACGCGAGTTTCTCGTCTAGATCGCGGCATCGCGCGCCCCTCAGCGCGTGAGCAGGAGCAGCGCGAACAGGGCCACCCAGAACGCGCCCATGGTGTGCCAGAACCACGCGATGCAGTCCACGAACACCTGGCGCTGCTCGACGCGGCGCAACCGGTACAGGCCCCAACACGCGACGCCCAGCAGCAGGAGGCCGAGCACGATGTGGGCCGAGTGGGCACCGGTGAGCACGAAGAAAAAGGTCGAGTTGGCGCTGGAGCCGAAGCGGATGCCGTTATCACCGACCTCGCGCCAGGCGAGCGAGACCCCGGCGAGGTACGCGCCGCCCAGCGCCCCGGTGACCGCGAGCCAGGGCCAGGTGCGCCCGGCCATGGGGCGGCCCAGGCCCAGCCATTCTTCAATCACGTCCATCTCGTGAAAGAGCTGGCGGCGGCCGTACTCGAGCGTCACGCAGGACAGGATCAGAAAGCCGGTGGCGACCCACAGCGCGGTCGGGATGACGACGGGTCGCAGTTCGGGGATATAGTTGCCCGCGGCGTCGAGCGCGACCGGCGCGTGCCGGACGAAGAAGGCGCTGACGAGCGAAAGAAAAAAAACCAGGGCCGCAGCCAGAAAAAACGAAAGCGCCAGGCGGTAGCGCCCCAGCAGCTCGCGCGGCCCGCGCCCGCGAAAGCCGTCGCCGCCGTGGTCGCCGTCGCCCCCGCCGCCGGTGGGCCGGTCCTGCCCGGGCGGCCGCCCGCCGAAGCCGGGGTCGCGCTCGTGTTCGCGAAGGTGCTCGCGCTCGCGGCGGTCGAGGGCGACCTCTCCAAGATCGCCGCCGGCTCC
>CAXUHL010000353.1:0-2396 GCA_964250745.1 uncultured Acidobacteriaceae bacterium | reverse complement strand
GCCTGGACGCGCGACACGCTCACCGCGATGGGCTGCGCGAACGCGCACCTGGAAGACTGGGGCGAGTTCGGCATGGGGTGGGAGCAGGAAGGCTCGCGTTTGCGCATGGTCGCGCCCGGGCCCGCGGTGTTTATCGCGCAGGCCGTGCCGTGGTCGCCGGGGACCGCAGGCGCGAATGGCAAACCCGGGGCCGCGCGGGGTGAAGCGGTGCTGGTGACCGTGGACTTTGACGGCAAGCACCCGCAACCCGTGATGCAGCAGGTCGAGCAGTACAAGGGCAAGCTCCGCGGCAAGATCGTCCTGCTGACCACGGGCAAGACCCGGCCTGTGGGCGAGCAGGACCAGCCTTTGGTGGAGCGTTACTCGGACGAGGAACTCGCCAAGCTGAGTAAGGTAAATCTCGGTCCCCCGGAACGCGAGCGCGACATCAAGGAGTACTTCACCAAAGTGCTGCCCGAGCGGGAAAGGCTGGGGCAGTTCCTCAAGGACGAGGGCGCGGCGGCGGTGGTGGTGCCGAGCCGCGACGGGGACCGCCATGGCGGGCAGGAAGGCACGATCTTCGACGACTCAAACTCGGACTTCTCCTGGTTCTCCTATCAGCGCGCGCATGCCACGCCGGTGCCGCTGATGGTGGCGTCGATCGAGAACTACGGCCGTGTGACTCGCCTGCTGGCGGCGCATGTGCCGGTGACCCTCGAAGCGGAGGTCGAGGCGAAGTTCACGGGAGACCACGAGCACGGCTTCGACACCATCGCGGAGATCCCCGGGACCGATCCTTCGCTCAAGGACGAGGTTGTGATGGTCGGCGGCCATCTCGACTCCTGGGCGAGCGGGACCGGCGCGGCCGACAACGGGGCAGGTTCGGTGGTGGCGATGGAGGTAATGCGCATCCTGACGGCGCTCAAGGTGCAGCCCCGGCGGACCATTCGGATCGGGCTCTGGTCGGGCGAGGAGGAGGGCATCTTCGGCTCGAGCGGCTATGTCAGGCAGCACTTCGGGACGGTGCCGCTGGGCGGCGATGCCTCGCTTCCGGAGTTCCTGCGCGAGCCGAGCGGGCCGCCCGCGCTCAAGCCGGAAGGGGCGAAGATCTCCGGGTATTTCAACGTGGACAACGGTTCGGGCCGCATTCGGGGCGTTTACACGCAGTCCAACCCGTCGGTCGCGCCGGTCTTCGAGCAGTGGATCGCCCCTTTGCGCGACCTGGGCGTGACGACGGTGACCAACCAGGACACAGGCGGGACCGACCACCTGCCCTTCGACGCGGTCGGCATCCCCGGCTTTCAGTTCGTGCAAGACCCTCTGGACTACGACACCAAGCGCCACCACTCGAATTTCGACGTGTACGAGGGGCTGCGCGCGGACGACCTGCGGCAGGCCGCGGTGGTGGAAGCGACCTTCGTCTACGACACGGCGATGCGCGATGCGATGCTCCCGCGCAAGGCAGCGCCGACGGTGTTCGGGGAAGCGAAGCCGCTGGTGTTCCCCGGGGCGCTGCCGCAGTGATTACGGGTTTTCGAGGCATCGAAACGGACCGACTTCTGCTCCGTGAGTGGCAAAATGAGGATCGCGCGTCATTTGCCGAGATGAACGCCGACCCGCGTGTACGCGAGTTCTTCCCTAACTTGTTGACGCAGTCTGAAAGTGATGCGTCCGTCGCGCGTTTCAGGGAGCACCAAGCGCGTCATGGATTCTGTTTCTTTGCCGCCGAGTTGCGCGGACCGCAAATATTTGTCGGATTTATAGGTTTGCAGGAAATGAGCTTTGCTGTATCAGGCATCGAGCAGCCAGCCGTGGAAATCGGATGGCGATTGAGAGCGTCCTACTGGGGTCAGGGACTTGCTACGGAAGGCGCGCACGCAGCGCTCCAATACGCGCGCGAGATTTGCAAATTGCGGCAGGTTGTCGCGATTACCGCGCCCGCCAACCTGCCTTCACGGCGCGTGATGGAAAAAATCGGCCTGACATACAGGCCTGAGCTGGATTTCAACAACCCGCGCATGCCGGAAGGGCACCCGCTTCGCACGCATGTTCTTTACAGCGCGATGCTGGCATGAACCTTAACCCTTGCCTCGCAGCCTCTCCCGGGCGGAGCGGTCGCGGGAGTCGGGGCGGCCGCCGAGGGCGGCGGCGTCCAGGCCGCCGAGCGCGCGGCGGGCGTCTGCCTCAAGGGCCCGCCGCTTCTTGCTTTCTTCGGTCTCGCGGTACAGCGTTTGCGCCACCGCCGCGGGGCCGCGCGTGTCGCTCAGGGCAAGCACCTCAATTTCAAAATCGCCGCCCGGCGTCTTGATTCCGAGCGTATCCCCCGCGCGCACCGGCTTGGCCGCCTTGGCGCGCTGGCCGTTCGACTCGACGCGCCCCCGCTCGCAGGCTTTCGCGGCCAGGTGGCGCGCCTTGAA
>CAXUHL010000352.1:0-2398 GCA_964250745.1 uncultured Acidobacteriaceae bacterium | reverse complement strand
CGAGCAGGGTGAGCGCGTCGTAGTTGCCGTGGTGCAGGGGGATGGTTTGCCCGGCAGCGGCCACGGCGTTGGGCGCGTTCGCGGCGCCGAACCGGTAGCGGACTCCGTTGAGCACGCGCCCGGTCCCCAGAAGGTTCGAGGAGAAGGCATAGCCCGAGCCGTCCAAGCCGCCGTCGGTGAAAGTGCTGCCGTCGGCACGCAGGGCGGTCACGTTATAGAAGGAAGCGAGGTCGACGAACTCACCCAGCCCGCACTCGCCCGCCGCGGCGCTTACCGCCAGGGTCAGCGACGGGACGGCACGCACGGTCGAGCCGGCGGTCCCGGTCACCCGCAGCGAACGCCCCGGCGTGGTGGGCGCGAGCGGCCCGGCGCTCAGGGTCAGGCTGCTGGTGGTGGTGGTTTGCGCGGGCGAAAAAGCGGCGGAAACTCCCGGCGGCGGTGCGCCGAGCGCCAGAGCGACCGCTCGGTCGAAGCCATTCAGCGCGGAGACGGTCAAGAGGTCCGTCGCGCTGCCCTGCTGGTTCAGGTACACGGTCGCGGGCAGCGCCGCCACCTGGAAGTCCGGCAGTTGCAGCCGCAGGTAGGCGGTATGGGCCAGGCCGCCGCCGGTCCCGGTGATCGCGACCAGGTAGCTGCCCCCCGGCGTGGCGGCGGTGGTCGTAACAGTCACCGTCGTCTGCCCGGCCCCGTTCAGGGTAGCGCTCCCGAGCCCCACCGCGACTCCCGCCGGCGCGCCCAGCACCACGGGCGTGAGCGTGACCGGGCCGTTGAATCCGTTGCTCGAGCCCAGGGTCACCGTCGCTGTCGCGCTGCCGCCGGGGGTCAGGTTCAGCGTTCCGGGCGCGGCCGCCAGGGTAAAGTTGGGCGCGCTCGCGATCGCCCCCGGCGGCGCGAACGCATCCAGAAACGCTTGCCCGTTCGGCGAACCCCAGCCGCTCGTCAGGTCATAGCCCGGCACTGCCTGGAACAGGTTCGGGCTCCCCGCGTTGAAGTTGTTGCCGGCGACGATGTCGTGGAAGGTTGCCGCGTAGGCCGGGGTCTGCCCCAGCCCATAAACCAGCGAGTTGAGGAAGCCGACCGGACGCCCGTCGGCCTGCTCGTTCAACAACGACAGGTACCCCGCCCAGCGGGGCGCGGCCAGGCTCGTTCCCCCTATGCCGTTCTGGCAGCTGCCGTTCGCGCAAAAGAAGTTGTCGGTGTTGGCTTCCATGGCCACATCCGGCACGTTGCGGTAGCTTGGGCTGCCGCCGTTGGAGCCGTCGACGACCGCGGTCTGGTAGCTCGGGATCGGTACCTGCGTGTTCCATCCCCCGCCCGAGCCGATCCAGGCCGTTTCGCTCTGCCATGGCCCGCCCGCGCCCGCGGTCACCAGGTCGGTCCCGCCCACGTCCGTCACGTTGGGGCTGTTGCCGGGGTAGCCCCCCGTGCCGGGGAAGGCCCCTCCGTCGCCCGAGGCGATGAACAGGTTTTGCCCTTGCGCCTGCATCTGGAGAAAGGCCTGCTCGTAGCCCGGTTGGGTCGCCGGTGTGCCGCCGAAGCCGAACGAAAGGCTCAGCTGCTTGGCCACGTTGTCGCTCGCCGCCTGCACGAAGATGCCCAGCCCGTCGGCGTTGCCGTAAGCCTCATACACGACCAGTCCGGCGAGCGCGGGGGCCATCGAGATCGCCTGCTGGATGTCGATGACCTCCTCGCCGTCGTCGCAGCCGCCCGTCGCCGGCGTGCCGGAGCACACCCCGTCCACCCCGACGAGCACGTTGTAGATGGGCACGTTCATGGGCTGCTTGAGGGTGTTGAAGTAGCTGGTCACGTCGGACAGGTTGTAGGGCCCCAGCTCGAGAAGACCAACCGTCTGCCCCTCGCCCGCGAGCGTGGACGAGCCCACGTAGGCCGCCCGGATGTCGGAGCCTAGGAACTGCCCGCCCTGTCCGGAACCGGTGGCAGCCTGCTTCACGTTGCTGTGCGCCAGCATGGGGTGCGGCAGCTCGCGATCGCTCAACCCGCTCACGCTCAGCACCGGTACGCCGGTGGGCACGCTCGGCTCGACATCCGGGGCACGGTATATGCGCGTCTGACCGGCGACTTGGTGCTGCCCCATGGTCACGGCAAAGGCCTTGTTCACCGCCGCGGGGCTCCCGCTGACGCTCACGTACAAGCGGCTCGCGAAGGTCCGGCCGACCGTAAAGCCCTGCGCCCGCGCATACGCGAGCACCCTCTCGTAGTCGGCCTCGGTCGGCGAAAAGCGCGCCGCGAACTCCGCGGAGGAGAGAAACTGCCGGTAGCGCGGGCTCGCCGGGTCCTTCTGGTCGCGGATGAGCTGTTCGAGCTCCGCGCGGTTGCGCAGGGGCAGCGAAAGCCCGAAGTGGAGCACCTGCGCCGGGTCGACCGGGGCCATCAGAGG
>CAXUHL010000351.1:0-2408 GCA_964250745.1 uncultured Acidobacteriaceae bacterium | reverse complement strand
CGCACCTGCTGCTCGGCTACTGGCAGGACTACACCAACGGGGCGACCCCTCTGACCCTGGCCCAGGTCCCGACCAACTACACCATCATCGCGGTGGCTTTCGGCAACAGCACCGGCACCCCCGGCGAGGTCGGCTTCTCCATCGACTCCGGCCTGTCCGGCGCGCTCGGCGGCTACTCCGCCGCGCAGTTTACCAATGACATCCGCACCGCTCACGGGCGCGGCCAGCGCGTCGTGCTCTCGGTCGGGGGGCAGAACGGCAACGTCAGCGTGAGCGATGGGCCGAGCGCGGCCGCCTTCGCCAACAGCGTTTCCAGCCTGATGAACCAGTACGGCTTCGACGGCGTGGATATCGACCTGGAGGCCGGCATCAACCCGGGCCAACTGGCGGCGGCCATCAACCAGCTTAAGCAGCTGCAGCCGAATGCCCTGGTCACCGCGGCCCCGCAGACCGTGGACGTCCAAAACACCAACAGCCCCTACTTCCAGTGGGCGACGGCCATCGGGTCCAGCCTGACCATGATGAACACCCAGTACTACAACTCCGGCACGCAATACGGCTGCGACGGCGGCATCTATGCCCAGGGCACGGAGAACTTCCCGGTCGCGCTCGCCTGCACCGAGCTTCAGCACCTGCCGGCGAGCAGCATCGGCCTCGCCTTCCCGGCCTCACCCAGCGCCGCGGGCGGCGGCTACGTCGACCCCTCGGTGGCCGTGGCCTCGGTCCAGTGCCTCACCTCCGGCACCAACTGCGGCTCGTTCCACCCGCCCGCCACCTGGCCCGGCCTGCGCGGCGTCGCGGTGTACTCCATCAACTGGGACGCCGCGAACGGTTATGCCTTCTCGAACACGGTGGCACCGGCGCTCCAGGCCCTGCCGTAGGCGAAAGCGGCCGCTTGCCCGCAGGCGGCCGCACGTCATTTCGCCGTGACCACGACTTTCATCTCGGCCCGCCTGGGCGGAAAGCACGTGTCCGCGTCGCAGGCCTGGTAGCGCAGCGCTCCGGCGAGCTCCCGCTCCCCGGCCTCGGTTGCCTCCACGCGCGCCCGCAACACCAGCTCGCCCGTGTACACGCTGAGCTTCTCCCGAGGCAACGCTTTCGACGCGAACTCGCTTCCGCCTGGAAACTCCACCGCTTGCACGTCCAGCCCGGCAGGCTCCGCTACGATGAGCTCGGTCCGGATCAGACCTCGGTCGCGCGGCGCGTGGGAGTTGATGTGCAGCCCGTCGCGAATCCTGAACCGCAGCTCCACCGTCTCCGCCCGGCCTCGCGCGAGCGCGACAGAAGCCGGCCCCTCGTAAACCACGGGCGCGGGCGCGGCCGTTTGCCACGGCAGCGCCTGCAGGAGCAGCACCCAGCTAAACCCCACTGCCGAGCGCCTTTCGGATGTCCCGTTCCGCCTCGTCCTTCGACCCGGCCCCGGTCACCACCGCCACCACCTTGCCCGTCCGGTCGATGTAGAAGGACTGCGGCAGCACGTCCACCCCGCCGTAGCTGTCGGAGATCGACTCGCCGCCCAGCAGAACGGGGTAGTTGATGTGCAGCTTTGCGGCCGTTTTCACCACGGAGGCCTCTGCGGACGCGTTCATCTCGTCCGACGACACGCCGAGAATCTCGAAGCCCTGCCCCGCGTACTTGGTCCGCAGCTCCGCGAGCCAGGGAATCTCGTACTTACACGGCCCGCACCAGGTCGCCCAGAAGTTCACCAGCACCGGCCGGCCTCGGTAGCTCGCGAGCGAGATCTTTTTGCCCGAGGTGTCGGCCAGGGTGAACTCCGGAGCGGCCTTGCCCAGCAGCACGCTCGGCGGCGCGCCTGCATCCGTCCCACCCGGGTTGGGCGTCGCCGTGCCGCCCTCCGGGGTAAGCACCAGCTGCTCCCCTTGGGGCTTTTGCGCCGCGATCTCGGCGTTGCGCCGCGCATGGTAGTTCGCCGCCCCCGCCCACACCACCAGGCCCAGCCCCGCCAAAACCAAGATGATGATCAGTCCACGCCGCATCTCGCCCACCCCTCGCTCGTCCTTACCATCCTACCGGCCAGCCATGTATCCGGTGACCCCCGACGGACGCTACTTCGTGGTGCGCGGACGCCTGTGGCGCTCGGCCGACCCCGCCCTGCCGCCCGAGGAGCGCGAACGGCTCACGCGCGCTTTGATGTCGGCCCGGCGCGCCAAGGGAGTCGCCATGCGCGCCGGCGACCCCGAAGCCCGCGAACGCGCCCGTCTCGTCATCGACGCAACGAAGCAAGCCCTGGGCGAGCGCGGCCCCGTCTGGTGGCACGACGGCGCCCCCGACTACAATCGCCGCATGGCCAGGAACACCCCCTACGCCGCCTGGTTCTCCTCGCTCACTCCCTGACACTCGCCGCTGGTCGCTCGCCCCCTTCTCCCTTTACCCTTGCACCAGACCAT
>CAXUHL010000350.1:0-2413 GCA_964250745.1 uncultured Acidobacteriaceae bacterium | reverse complement strand
CCCCCCCCAAACTCGCCGGGGCCCACCGGCTTTCACTCGCGGGGGGGGGGGGGGGGGGTTTTTGGGGGCTGCGCGGCGCTCCGAGTGCAAGCCGGATGCCG
The DNA here is from genome assembly GCA_964250745.1 of uncultured Acidobacteriaceae bacterium. Lineage (GTDB taxonomy): Bacteria > Acidobacteriota > Terriglobia > Terriglobales > Acidobacteriaceae > EB88. The sequence goes on along the minus strand of CAXUHL010000350.1, from coordinate 2,312 downwards.
ATTTCGCGCCGGCGCAGCGCGACCGAGCGCATCAGCAAACCATGCAGGCCCAAGCCGGTAAGCAGTAAAGCAAGCAGGGCAAAGCTGCCGGAGATGGCGAGGAGCACGCGCTCGCGACCCAGGTCGGCATCGGCACGCTCATGGAAGCGCTGGACGCGCACGAGTGCTCCATGTGGGATGGTGGACGTCAAAGCGGCGCGCAGAGCAGCCATCGCGACCGGAGTCGAGGATGCACGCACAAGCACCTCCGTCTCCAGGCCATCGACGTATTCCGAGTGCGCGAACGGGTTGAAGAACTGGTAAATCATCGGCGGCGCAGGCTGCCGGAGCGAAATATACCGCGCGTCCTCAACGACAGCGACGATACGGCAGGCCAATTTTGGATCAAGGTTCGTGCCGTCCGCGACACCGGAGGTCGAGAAGTACGTGTTGCGCCCGAGCGGGTCTTCGCCGGGGAAGAACAAGCGCGCCAGGCTGCGGCTCAGGGCGCACGTTTGCGCGTCCGTCTCGGGTGTGAGCGAAGCGAAGGAGGCCTCGGCGGCCAGCACTGTCGTGCCCGCGGCTCGGAACGCCCCCGGCGTCGCCATCTGCGAATACAGGCTCGGCTGCGAGTGGATGCGCTGCTCGCGGTCGATGGAGAAGGCACGACTGACCTCATAATGGCCGGAGAGCGGCTGAATGCCCAGGTAGCCGACAGCCTCAACGCCCGGCTGCGCCGCGAGCGCGTCGGCGAAGCTCTTCAGAATGGAATTGCCTTCCGCGCCCTTGAACGCTAGAGGGGACAGGTCGATCGTGGCGGTCCCGGCACGGTCCAGATCGAAGCCGGAAGGCCGGTTGGCGAAGTGCAGCAGCGCCCCGCCGAGCAGCCACGCGGCGCTCACCATCGTCACCGAAAGCGCTACCTGCAAGGCAATGGACCAAACACCTGCCCTGCGGGACGCAGCCGCGCGGCTCCCGAGTTTAAGGTCGACCGCCGGTTCCCGATGGGCGGTTTGCCAGGCCGGGACCAAGCCCGTACCCAGGGCGAGCAGGAGCGTGACCCCGGCACCGACAGCGACGACGACTGCGTCCGGACGGGTCGGGATGGCGTGCGGGTCGATCGACGGATCCCAGTTGCCGCCCAGCATGGACACGAGCGCATGTGCGCCAAGCGAACCGAGCAGAAGGCCGAGCACGAGCGCGGGCAGGCTGAGGGCAAGCGCTTCCACCAGCACCTGCCGGGCAATCGCGTACCGAGGAGCGCCGAGCGCGAGCGCCACCGCGTACTCGTGCTGCCGCCCGCTGACCCGGGCCGACATGACCAGCGCTGCGTTTGCCGCGCACAGCAGCAGCAGCAGCCCGACCAGCAGCTCCAGCGCGAGCAGGGGCGTTTGGTAAGTGCTGCGCAGCCAGGAATTGCCGCTGTTGCCGGGCCGGGCGGTCAGGCGGAAATCTCTGAAGAACTGCCCGAGATGAATGCCGGAGGGCTCGGCATCGTGCCGCAGATTAGGCTCGAGCGCGTGTGCCTCGGCGAGAACCTGCGCGAGGCTTACTCCCGGTTTGAGACGGCCCAGGACGGAGAAGTGAATGTTTCCCGGCTGCGTGAGCGCGTCAGGTTGGTCGAGCAGCTTGGCAAAGCCGATAGGCAGGTAAGCAGAAGGGGGAAGATTCGCGGTCAGGCCCAGGAAGCCCGCAGGCATGACCCCGTTGACCGTGAGCGCGCGGTCGGCGATGACGAGCGTCTGCCCGAGTGCCCGCGCCGTGGAGCCGAACTCCTGCCGTGCATACGCATCGCTCAGGATGACTGCGGTTTCACCCGTTAAAGCCTGACCGGCGGCAGGCGCAAGCTCCAGCAGGCTCAGGGCATTAGGCGTAAGCATCTCGACGGTCTGGAGCGACTTGCGCCCGGCTCGCCGAACGGGGACATTGGTGTCGTCCTTGAACGCGAGCAGCCCGGTGAGGGTCCGCTGCCGCTCGCTCAACAGCGAATACAGAGGCATGCTCAGCCCCGGTGCGGCAATGCCGTTTGAAAGCGTGTACTCGACCAGCTCGTGCGACCGGGGTACGGGCAGGCTTTTGAGCACGATGTTCCAGGTCAGCGTGAACATGGCCGTGCTAGCGCCCAACCCGAGTGCCAGAGTGAGCACGGCGACGAGAGTGATGCCCGGCGTATTGCGCAGGCGGCGCGAGGCGTAACGAAAGTCGTTGAACAGGTTCCACATGGAGCTACTCCGCACGGAGCACCTCCACCGGGTCGACCGAAGCGGCTCGCCGCGCAGGGGCGGCGCAGGCGAGCAGCGCGAGCAGCTCCATGCCGGCGGCGAGGGCGAGCA
>CAXUHL010000349.1:0-2413 GCA_964250745.1 uncultured Acidobacteriaceae bacterium | reverse complement strand
ACGCCATGGGCCTGCTTCTCGGCGAGCCCCCCCGCGCGCTGGAAGCCGAGCTATCCCCCCGCGCCCCGGTACCGCCCGTGCCGGCCACCGTCCCGGTCGGGCTGCCCGGCCAGCTGGTGCGCCGCCGCCCCGACGTGCGTGAGGCCGAAGCCGCGCTCCACGCCGCCACGGCCGAGACCGGGGTCGCGGTGGCGAGCTTCTACCCGGACTTCACTCTGTCGGGCTTCGCCGGGTTCCAAAGCCTGTTCCCGCAGGGTCTGGTCAACGGGTCCTCGCGCGCCTACAGCATCGGCCCGACGCTCTCACTGCCGTTCTTCGAGGGCGGGCAGCTGCGGGGCAATCTCCAGCTGCGGCAGTCGGCCCAGCGCGAGGCGGGGCTGCGCTTTCAGCGCACGGTGCTCGGCGCCCAGCGCGAGGCCGACGACGCGATGACCGCCTATGTGCAGATTCAGAAGCAGCGCGCAGAGACCGCCGAGTCCGTCCGGCAGGACGAGCTCGCGCTCGCGTCGGCCCGGCAGTCCTTCGAGGAGGGCGCGGCCGACCGGCGGACGGTCCTGACGGCGGAAGCGGCGCTGATCGGGAACCGCCAGTCGCTCACCGCCGTCGACACGGAGTTGCGCACCAGCCTGGTGGCGCTTTATCGCGTGCTGGGCGGCGGCTGGGAAACGCTGGAAGCGATCCGGTAGGGGCGGCCCGCTTCGGCGGCGTATTGACTTCTCGCCCGCTCTCCCATGAAGTTGCGGTATGCGCGCTTCTCAGCCAGCGACGCCGGCCGGCGGTACCGGCGCCCTTCGGCGCGCGGCGCACCGGCTGTTGGACCGCTTCGCGCGGACAGCCCTGCCCCGCCGCGTCCTGCTCGTGCTCGCCATCGCGGTTTTCGCGGCGTTTCTGCTGCACCGGTCCACCCTGGCGCTGGTGTCGCTGCTGGTTTTCGCCGGGTTTGCCCTGTTTTTGCTGGGCCGGCGGATCGGCCGCCGCGCGTTGTGGACCGTGCGCAACCGGCTCATCGCGACGTACCTGCTGATGGGTCTGGCCCCGGTGGTTCTGTTTGTCCTGCTCGCCGGGATCGCGGCGTATCTGTTTTCCGGCCAGTTCGCGACCAACACCGCGCTGGCCGCGCTCGACGCGGAGCTGCTGCCGCTCAAGGAGCGCGCCGTGGCCCTGTCCGGGGTAGTCGCGCACGAGACGCTTGTCCACCCCGGCGCGAAGGAGGTCGACGTTCCCGACTTCAACGATGGCTCACGCAATCCGATCGCCGGCCATGGGGGCCTGAGCTACGCCGCCTGGCTCGACGGCGCGCCCCTGCGGCTGCGTGGTACATCGTCCCCGGCCAAGGCCGGCCTGCCCGCCTGGGTGGAGCCGGGCTTCAACGGCGTGGTCGAGGAGAACGGTCGACTGTACCTCCGCGTGGCGGACGGCTTCAGCTTCGGGCCCGACAAAGTTCCCGTCCATGTGCTGCGCGTCACGGTCAGTGTGCTGCTGGACCGCAGCCGCGTCGATGCGGTCGCGCGCGGGCTCGGCGTGGTCAAGCTCCTGCACGGCTCCGCGATCCAAACCGACGAGCGCGAGATCGAGGGCAGGACTCGCGGCCTGGCCGACCCCGACCCGCGCCGCAGCCCGTTCGCGCCGGTGACGGGCGGCGTCCTGCCGAGCACGCCTTACCCCATCGACCCGCCGATCCTGTTCCTCGCGCCCATGCCCTGCGTGGCCTGGCAAACCGGGGCGCGCATTCCGGCCCAGGTCGGCGTTATCTCCCGCGCGGGCCTCCTGTACAGCCGTTTGTTCGCGACCTCGGTCCGCATCGGGGCGATCGTGCGGACCGCTCTGGTGGCCATCGCGGTCGTGTTCGCGGTGCTCGAGGCCCTGGCCTTGTACCTGGCCGTACGGCTCAGCCGCACCATCACCCGGTCGGTCGCCGACCTGTACCGGGCCACAACGGAGATCGACCGCGGCCATTTCGACCACCGCATCCCGGTGCGCCGGCGCGACCAGCTCGGCGCGCTGTCGACCTCGTTCAACAAGATGAGCGCTTCGCTGGTGGACCTGCTCGCCCAGCAGCAGCAGAAGCAGCGGCTCGAAAACGAGCTGTCCATCGCGCAGGAGGTGCAGAACAACCTGTTCCCGGCAAGCCCGGTGCACCTGCCGCGCTTCGAGCTGTACGGCGTGTGCAAGCCGGCCCGCACCGTTTCCGGCGATTACTACGACTTTCTGCACGCGGGCGAGGGCGAAATCTGCTTTGCGGCTGGCGACATCAGTGGCAAGGGCATCTCCGCGGCTCTGCTCATGGCCTCTTTGCACGCCGCCGTGCGCGCCTTTTGCTCGGGCGACCAGACGGGCACCCGCGAGGTGAGCGGCGCCAGCCCGTTCCGCCTTACCTCCCCGGCGCGCCTGCTCACGCTGCTCAACCGGCACC
>CAXUHL010000348.1:0-2431 GCA_964250745.1 uncultured Acidobacteriaceae bacterium | reverse complement strand
GAAAGGAGTACAGGCCGCGTTCGAGCGGTCTTCCTCCAGTGTAGACCGAAGCCTAAGCTCTCGGTGCGGCTTTTCCGCCGGGCAAAGCCGCATGGCAATCGGCAGGGATCGGGTTTTGGAGGAGAACCGCTCTAGGCTGCGCGACGCTGTTCGTCTTCGTGCGCGGGCATTTCCGCGACCGGGCTGGACGCGGGGTTGTCGGAGTGGAAGCGAAGCAGGACGTCGTTGGTGGTGTCCTGAAGACGGGTGTTGGGCTTGTGCAGCTTGCGCGTCGCCTTGGACGCGAGCTGGCACAGCTGGTAGCGGTTTTCGAGGTGGGTAAGTGCCCCAAAGATCAGATCAGAGCGCATGCTCGGACTAGCTCCTTCTATCGGTAGATCGTCCAGACCGGGATTGACCCATTTCTGGATGCCGGCGTATGCGCCGGGTGCCTTATACAGTTGAGACGCGAAAAAACCGCGCCGCGACTCGCATTGTTTAGTTTTTAGACGCAGGGCGTTTCCATTCGGTACCTTTTCTCCGTCCGCTCGAATCCGGCAGCCCGAGGGGCCGCGACTCGCAGGAGAAAGACGCGGAAAGGACACCCACGGCTTGCAGCAGGGCAATAGGCTGCTCCTGCTGCCAGGTCGCACTGCCTTCTGCCTAAGACACAGTAACCGCGGACCGCTTCCGGGTCAACACATTTTTCCATAGGGGTGTCCCCGATGCCTACGAAATCCGGAATCCCGCGCCGCGAGTTGCCCGAGAGCCCGCCTCCTGCTACCATCACCTTCGTCGCGTGATCGCCGTCCGGCGTCCGTGGGGCTATAGCTCAGCTGGGAGAGCGCCTCGTTCGCAACGAGGAGGTCAGCGGTTCGATCCCGCTTAGCTCCACCAAATCCTTCACCACAACACACCTTTGAGCGCCGCCGCCGGAGCGGGCAGTTCCGTTTCGCCCAGCAGCTGGCGCAGGTTGGTCTCGATCGTCGTGCAGATCGAGGTCAGCGGCACGTCGTAGATCGTGTTATCGAACGGATCCTCGAGATCCCGGCCGATCTTGTCGAGCGCCAGGAAGATAAAGCCTACCAGCGTCGAGCCCAGCGGTGTGAACCAGCCCATCTGCCCCACCAGCGCCAAAGGCAGCAGCAGGCAGTAGATCTGTACGAACAGCTCCGGAAAGTAGTCGTACTGCTTGGGCATGGGTGTGTTCTTGATGCGCTCGGCCCCGCCCTGCGCGTCGGCCAGGTCGTTCAGGCTGGTGTCCATGGCCGCCCAGTGCAGCGCGTCGAGCCAGCCCCGGTCGCGGCACTCCTTCAGGCACAGGCCGGTGCGCCGCTGCAGCTCCAGAGGGATGTTTTTGCTGCCCCGCAGCGACTCCCACTCGCCCGCGGGAAGGATGCGGCCGAGCTCCTCCCAGGGTTCCAGCCCGCGCAGGTGCTGCCGCAGTGCTTGTACATAGGCGATCTGCAGGTACACCATGCGCTTGCGCATCACGTCCAGCTCCCCGGTCTCCCCGGACTCCCGCGCCACGATCACGCTGACGATCTGCCGCGCGATCGACCGGGTGTTGTTCACGATCGAGCCCCACAGGGTCCGCGCTTCCCACCAGCGCCCATAGGCCGAGTTGTTCCGGAAGCCCAGGATCACCCCGATGGCCCCGCCGAACAGGCTCAGGGGCACGTTCGGCAGCGACAACCACCGCCAGCCCGCCGCCTGGTACGCGCCCACCACCGCGAGGTCCCACACGAGCAGAATGACCAGCGGACGCCCGACGTAGAAGAGCATCCAGCGCAGCTGCCGGGAGCGGGGCAGGATCACGCGGCCGCCTCCCAGCGCCCCGCCGCGTCGTCGTACATCAGCACGTCACCCGAGCCTATCCTGTACACCCACCCGGACATCAGCAGCTCGCCGCGCGCCACGGCCCCGGCCACCGAGGGGTGCGTGCGCGCGTGGGTCAGCTGCATCAGCACGTTGTGCTTGATCAGGTTCATCAGCAGGTCGTCGCCCGGCGACTCCACCTCGCGCGCGATGCTCATCGCGGACTCGGCGTTGCGGAGCCAGTGGCGCACCACCTGCAGCTTTTCGAGCGAGGCTGGGTCGAGCATGGCCTTCATCGCGCCGCAGTCCGTGTGGCCGCAGATGACCACATGCCGCACCTTGAGCGCGTTCACCGCGTACTCGAGCACGGCCGACACGCCGCCCAGCATCTCCCCGTAAGGCGGGACGAGATTGCCGATGTTGCGCGTCACGAAAATCTCGCCCGGGCCGGACTGCGTGACCATTTCAGGGTCGATGCGCGAGTCCGCGCAGGTCACCACCAGGGTGTGGGGCCGCTGGGGCTCGGTCGCCGCCCGCTCGTAGGCCTCGCGGCGCTCGGGGTACACCTCGGTCCTGAACTTATGAATCCCCGCCTTCAGCCGTGCGCGCACATCCATTTCCGCAGCGTCCATCG
>CAXUHL010000347.1:2019-2439 GCA_964250745.1 uncultured Acidobacteriaceae bacterium | reverse complement strand
CCCCTGAACGGGGGCTCTTCGCACCTGATAGGGGGGGAGGGCTCGTGGGAGCAGCATTTGACGCGCCTTCCGGGTGCTTTAAGCGGGACCGGCTACCGCTTCAACTACAGCTATGTCGCTTCGGTCGCCCAGGTTCCGGGACGAACGGACAAACCCTCTCTACAGCGGAACCCGCCCCAGAACTACAACGTCGAGCTGACCTACGACAAGTACAACATTTCGGCCCGCATGGCGCTGACCCATAACGACGCCAATATCTATGCCTACAACTACACGGACGGCGCGCCGATTGCCGGTTCATCCGCCGCCGTCACGCAGGGCGGACTGCACGGGCCGAACGGGGACACGTACTTCTACCCGCACACCCAGGTAGACGCCCAGGTTAATTACTTGGTCCCGAAGGGTAGGGGAGTCAGCGTC
>CAXUHL010000347.1:0-2009 GCA_964250745.1 uncultured Acidobacteriaceae bacterium | reverse complement strand
TCCTAGCGCAGTTCCTCAATCTCAACAACGAAGTCTTCGGCTTCTACAACGGTGCCGAGCGCTACCCGATCCAGCGTGAGTATTATTCGCCAACGTATACGTTTGGGCTTCGCTGGACCAGCAGTAGCGAGGGGGGCTCGGTGTTCAAGCAGTAAAAAGGGGGCGCATGCGGCGCCCTCCTTCGACTCAATCCCGGTGCTGCTTCCCGGCGCGAGAGATCTCCGCCGGTGGCTGCTTCAGGCCGCCGGGGTTGCTGTTCTGGTGGTTGTTGCCCGCGGGTTCGACCTTGGCCTTCCCGCTTTCGTGCAGGTGCGCGGCGTGCGAGTGGGCGTGGCTGCCCTCCTCCGGTACCGCGTCCGGCCTGGACGCGACGTTGTGCGCATCCGCCTCGTGCATCGCTTCCTCATTCGCCTTGCTTGCCATTGTCGACCCCTTCCCGTTGCTTCTGCGCTTCCATAAACTTTTCCGTCTCCGGCGAGGGCTGCACGGCGCTCGTGTCCACCGCCGTGTCGCCGAAGTCGCGCGCGCCGTACTCGTAGTCCGTGCCGCCGTCCTCGGCCTGCTTTTCCTCGGGCAGTTTGGTGCGCTCCCCCTCGTTCAGGCCCCAGCCCTGCTCGTGGGCGTACTCGCCGGAGAGCCCTCGGGTGTGCTCTCCGAAGCCGACCGGCTCTGCCGCGTGGGCTCCTTTTTCGTCTGCCATCTGTTCTCCTCCTCCGGAATCAGATGCTGCTACACGTTGAACTTGAAGAACAGGATGTCCCCATCCTTGACCACGTACTCCTTGCCCTCGGACCGCAGGAGCCCCTTCTCCTTGACCGCCCCCTCGCTGCCCAGCGCGAACAGGTCGTCCGAGGCATAGCAGTCCGCCTTGATGAAGCCCTTCTCGAAGTCCGAGTGGATCACCCCCGCCGCGCCGGGCGCCTTGGTCCCGCGCCGGATCGTCCAGGCGCGTACCTCCTGCACTCCTGCCGTGAAGTAGGTAATCAGGTCCAGCAGGCGGTAGGCCGAGTGGATCAGGCGGTTCAGCCCCGGCTCCGTAAGACCCATGTCCGCCAGGAACTCCGCCCGCTCCTCCGGCTCCAGCTGCGCGATCTCGCTTTCGAGCGCGCCGCAGATGCGCACTACCTGGCTGCCCTCCTCCATTGCGCGCGTTTCCACCGCCTCCGTGAAGGCATTGCCCCGCGCCATCCCGGCTTCGTCCACGTTGGCGACGTAGAGCTGCGGCTTCATCGTGATCAGGAACAGATCGCGGGCAATCTGGCGCTCGTCCTCGGTAAGCGCCGCGCTGCGGGCCGGCTTGCCCGCGCCCAGTGTCGCCAGCAGCTTCTGCAGCACGCCGAGCTCGGCCTTGGCCTGCGGGTTCGCTCCCCCCTTGGCCGCGCGCTCGGTCCGGGCGGCGCGCTTCTCTACCGAGTCGAGGTCGGCCAGCAGCAGCTCGGTGTTGATGACGTCGATGTCGTCGAGCGGGTTCACCGCCCCGGCGACGTGGACCACCTCGGGGTCGTCGAAGCACCGGACGACGTGCGCGATCGCGTCCGTCGCGCGGATGTGGCCGAGGAACTGGTTGCCCAGCCCTTCGCCCTTCGACGCGCCCTCGACCAGCCCGGCGATGTCGATGAACTCCATCGTCGTGGGAACGAGGCTTTTGGGCTTGACGATCGCGGCGATGCGGTCGAGTCGGGGGTCGGGCACGGTCACGACGCCGGTGTTGGGGTCGATCGTGCAGAAAGGGTAGTTCGCGGCCTGCGCCTTGGCCGAGGTCAGCGCGTTGAAGATGGTGCTCTTGCCGACGTTCGGCAGTCCGACGATTCCGCAGTTCAGGGGCATGGGTTCTATTCAAGCATGTCTGCCCGGGTCTAGAATTACCGCCGAAGGAGTCACCCCTATGGCGACCGCAACCGCGCTGCAACCGGGAACCTACGGCTTTCCCGTGCAACTCCGCAAGCAGTACGAGAACTACATCGGGGGCCGCTGGATCGCGCCCGCCTCCGGCGAATACTTCGACAACG
>CAXUHL010000346.1:0-2466 GCA_964250745.1 uncultured Acidobacteriaceae bacterium | reverse complement strand
AGCATTCGGCTGTTAACCGAAGGGTTGTAGGTTCGAGTCCTACCTGCGGAGCCAAAATCTTCACACCCCATGGCGTTTTCTCCCTCCCGCGTGGTTGAATGGGCGGGGAGATTCCGCACACGATGCCCGACCGCAGAGCTTTCCTCAAGACCGCCGCCCTCACCGCGGCTGCGACCCCCCTCCAACCGCTTTTCGCCGAAGCCCCCAAGCGCTCGGCCAACGACCAGATCCAGCTCGCGCTGATCGGTGCCGGTATCCAGGGCCAGCACGACACAGCCATCGCCGTGCAGGTGCCCGGTGTCAAGCTGGTGGCCGCGGCTGACTGCTACGACGGCCGCCTGACCCACATCAAGGAGCTCTACGGCCAGGAAGTCTTCACCACGCGCGATTACCGCGAGATCCTGGCCCGCAAGGACGTCGACGCGGTGCTGATCGCCACGCCCGACCACTGGCACAAGCAGGCCGCGGTCGATGCCATGCAGGCGGGCAAGGACGTGTACCTGGAAAAGCCGATGATTCACATCTACCCGGACGGGCCGGCGATCATCGACGCAGCCAGGTCGACCGACCGCATCCTCCAGGTGGGCTCGCAGCGGGTCAGCTCCATCGTGTACGCCAAGGCCAAGGAGCTGCTGGCCCAGGGCGCGATCGGCAAGCTCAACATGGTCTCCGCCTACTGGGACCGCAACTCCGCGCAGGGTGCGTGGGACTATACCATTCCTCTCGACGCCTCGACGCAGACCTGCGATTGGGAACGCTTCGAGGGCAGCGCGCCGCACATCCCGTGGAACGCCGAGCGGTTTTTCCAGTGGCGCAAGTGGAGCGACTACGGCTCCGGCGTCGCGGGCGACCTCTTCGTGCACCTGTTCAGCGGCACGCACTTTATCACCGGGGCGCTCGGTCCCACCCGCGCGATGGCCACCGGCGGGCTGCGTTTCTGGAAGGACGGCCGCGACGCCCCCGACGTTCTGCTGGGGCTGGTCGACTACCCGGAAGGCTTCAATCTGAGCCTGCGGGTCAACTTCGTCGACGGCGGCGCGGAGGGCGAGGGTTTCCTGTTCACCGGGTCCGAGGGGCTGATGGAGATCAACGGCCAAACGCAGAGCGTGTCGGTGACGCGCACCCCGCGCGAAACCGAGCCGGGCATCGGCGTCGGGACCTTCGCCGACGCGATGCAGAAGGAAACCATGGCGGCTTACCGCAAGAAGTACCCCGTCAAACATGCCGAAGGGCCGCCGTCGCAGCAGGTGGAAACCTTTGTCGCGCCCAAGGGCTACTCGGACAGCTACGACCACTTCCATAACTTCTTTAATTCGGTGCGCAGCCGCAAGCAGCCGGTGGAGGATGCGACGTTCGGCTTCCGCGCCGCCGGGGCCGCGCTGCTGGCCAACATGAGCATGCAGAAGAACGCCATCATCGGGTGGGACCCGAAGGCGATGAAGGTCGTGGAGGCAAACGCGTGAAAACCCGTCTCCTTCTCGCCGGTCTCTTGCTTGCTCCGCTCGCCGCCCTCGCCCAGGATCCGGAACACGCGACCGAGGTGCGCAAGCCCACCCCCGGTCCGGGGCCCGGCGGCGCGCCGCGTGTCGCTTTTCTGACCCACCGGCTGGGCAACGACCACGCCGAAGGCATCTCGCTGCTGGACGTGGACGGCGACGGCCGCGCGGATTTGTTGAGCGGCGCGTACTGGTACGGGAACCCCGGCCCCTCCGGCGGCGAGTGGAAGCAGCACCAGTTCCGCACGGTGGGCATCCATGGCGAGTTCGTCTCCGACTGCGGCGAGTGGATCGTCGACGTGGACCACGACGGGCTGCCGGACGTGGTCACCGCCGGGTGGATCACCAATGGGCTGATGTGGTTCAAAAATCCAGGCCCGGCTGCCACGAAAGCCGGGACCATGTGGCAGGGGCAAAAGATCGCCGACAGCTACGACACCGAGGGCGGGGCGTTCGCGGACATCGACGGCGACGGCAAGCCGGACGTCGCCCTGGCGCACTACGACCACTCCGGGGCCATGTGGGTCTCGTTCGCCGGCAAGACGCCCTCGGTGCACCACGTGGGCGGGCGCGAGCAGGACGGTCACGGCATCGGCGTGGCGGACATCGACGGCGACGGCAAGGCGGATATCCTGACCCCCTACGGCTGGTTCGGGCAGATCGATGCCAAGGCAGACAAATGGCAGTGGCACGGGGACTGGCGTTTGGGCGACGCGGGCTTCCCGATTCTGGGCTACGACGTGAACCACGACGGCAAGATGGACCTGATTTACGGGCAGGGCCACGGCTACGGGCTGTACTGGCTGGAGCAGACCGGAACGCCCGCCGCGCCCAGGTGGATCCGGCACTCGATCGACGAATCGTTCTCGCAGTCGCACGCGCTGGCCCTGGTGGACCTGGACGGCGACGGCACGCCGGAGCTGGTGACGGGTAAGCGGTACCGCGGGCACAACGGCGGCGACCCGGGCTC
>CAXUHL010000345.1:0-2471 GCA_964250745.1 uncultured Acidobacteriaceae bacterium | reverse complement strand
CCTTCGTAGAACACCGCCGCCTGCCCCGGCGTCACTGCGCGCTGGGCTGTGTCGAAGCGGACCTCGACCTCATCGCCCTCGACTGCGGTTACCGTGGCGGGGGCGGGCTCGTGCCGGTGGCGGATCTTCGCCTCTACGCGCATGCCCGCGAAGGGCTCCGCTACCCCAATCCAGTTCAGCCTGTTCGCGCGAAAGGTGTGCGTGTAGAGCTCCGGCTCCGCGCCCACTGTCACCGCGTGCGTCGCCGGGTCGATCGCGAGCACATAGAACGGGTTCGGCCCCGGCAGCCCCAGCCCCTTGCGCTGCCCGACGGTAAAGTTGTGGATGCCCGCGTGCTCCCCGACCTGCTCGCCGCCGGCCGTCACCAGCGCGCCCGCGGTCACCGGCATCGCTTCGCCCTGCTCGTCCAGGTACGCATCCAGAAACTGCTTGTAGTCCCCGCCCGGGATAAAGCAAATCTCCTGCGAGTCGGGCTTGTGCGCGAGCGCCAGGCCTTGCGCGGCGGCCAGCGCGCGCACCGCGGGCTTCTGCATCTCGCCCAATGGGAACAGCGTCCGGCTCAGCTGCTCCTGCGTCAGGCCGAACAGGAAGTAGGTCTGGTCCTTGGAGCGGTCGGCCGGCCGGCTCAGGATCCACCGCCCGCGCTCAGGGTCCCAGCGATTGCGCGCATAGTGGCCCGTGGCGATGCGGTCCGCGCCGATGCGCCGCGCGGTCAGGAGAAGTTGGTCGAACTTGAGATGGTTGTTGCACAGCGAGCAGGGGATGGGGGTGCGTCCGGCCAGGTACTCGCTGACGAAGGGGCGTACGACGTCCCGTTCGAAGCGGTCCTGCTCGTTGACGACGTAGTAGGGGATGCCGAGCTGCTCGGCCACGCGACGGGCGTCGTATACATCGTCCAGCGAGCAGCAGCGGCCCCGCACCTGCTCCGGCATGCCTTCCTTGCCGGCCAGGCGGCGCTGGTTCCAGAGCTGGAGGGTCAGGCCGATCAGCTCGTAGCCCTCGCCCTTGAGCATGGCCGCGACGGTGGAGGAGTCGACGCCGCCCGACATGGCGACGGCGACGGTGTTGTTGTGGTTGCGCTCCATGCTTCAAGTATCGCCTGCCGGACGTCCACGCTCATGGCCGGCTTGCCGATGGTGTGAAAGCAGACCGCGCCGCTCGGCATGCGTTGCCGCTTTTCGCGAACTACGGAGAAGCAGTCAACGCTCGAATCAACTCCACTTCGTGCCGGCGGTAGGGCGTGTCGTCTTGGCGAAAGATGTCGTGGAACCAGACCGTGGGCGGCACCAGGAGATAGGGGTGCTGCCATGAGTCCCACGGGTAGAAGGTCTGGGTCTTGCCCGCGACCAGGCCCCAGTTGATGGCCCCCACGCGGTAGCGCTTGGCCAGAGGGAGGTCGCCGTCGAAGGTGCTGCCGGTGGCGCGCGCCATGTACTCCGTGCACAGGATGGGCCGTCCGTAGGGGAGCAGCAGACGGATGCGCGCTTCGAACTCCTCGGGCCATCCGTAATCGTGGAAGGTGAGGATGTCGGACTCGGCCAGCTGCGTCCTGACCATCGCGCGATCCGGGTGGGTCCAGTCACCGACATAAAGCCCGCTGGTGAGCGGCTGCGTGGGATGAGCCTCCCGCGCCCACCGGAAGGCGCGAGGCAGAAGCGCGTCTACCCGGGCTACCTTATCCGGCAGCTCCTGCCGCGCGAACCCTCCGGCGTCGACGTTGTCGGGTTCGTTCCAGACGTCCCAGGCAAGCACGCGCGGGTCGTCGGCGAACGCGCCCACGATCCCGTGAACATAGGCCGCGAGATCCGGCTCGGCGGAGGTGTCCCGCAGCTCGAGCGAGCCCGGACTCTGCACCCAGCCCGAGTTGTGCACACCGGGGATCGGCGGGTGCTGGGGGCCGAGGCGCGGCAGGGGATCTCCGCAGGAGTCGAAGAGCACCAGCACCGGACGGATGCCGTGCTTCGCCGCGATCGCGAGGAACGCGTCGATGCGGCGCAGGAAACCTCCGGAGTCCTGCCGCCACAGCCGATCCTGGAGGAAAACCCGCAGGGTATTCATCCCGATGCCCTGCGCGAGGCCGAGCTCGTGGTCGATCAGGCGCGGGTTCCAGGTCGCTTCCTGAAACATTTCAAGCTCGTTGATCGCGTCGGACGGGATGTAGTTCGCACCCACCAGCCAGGGCTGCCGTGCGTACCAGGCATTGGCGCGGGCCGCGCTCCAACGGACGGGCGCGTCCTCGGCCGCCAGGGGCGGGGCCGCGGGCAGGCTCCAGAGACAGGCGACAAGAAAACACAGCAGCCGCCCCGACCCGGCAGTGAAGAAAGAAAGCAATAGGCACCTCGGCAGGCCGGGCCCGCGCGCTCGGCTCAGAGTAGGCCGCTTGCCCCGCCCGAAGCCGGACCGGAAACGGCCATTCCGGTATGGTAAGGGCAAACGGGGCTTGGATGCGTCGGGAGGGCTGGGTGCGGGAG
>CAXUHL010000344.1:0-2474 GCA_964250745.1 uncultured Acidobacteriaceae bacterium | reverse complement strand
CGGCCACCCCGTCCGCCATTCGCCGCGCCCTGGCCTCGCTGCGCCCGGCGCGCGCCCAAACCGCCCTCACCGCGACCCTGCTGCTCACCGGCGCCGCCTTCGCCTCCAAGATCATCTCGCTCGTCCGGGTCAAGTACATCGCCTACCTGCTCGGCAAGGGGCCGGCCGCCGATGCCTTTTCCGCGATGTTCCAGCTGCCCGACACGCTCTCGTACTTTCTCATCGGCGGCGCAACTTCCATCACCTTCGTCACCATGCTCACGCGCTACCGCGAGGCCGGGCAGGAGCGCGAGGGCGAAGAAGCGCTCTCGGTCATCTTCTCGACCATGTTCCTGGTCCTTTCCGCCGCCGTCCTCGCGGCGGAGCTGCTGGCCCCCGCCTACGTCCGCGTGTTTTTTCCCGGCTTCGTCCGCGACCCCGCCAAGTTCGCCCTGTGCGTCCACCTCACCCGCATCATCCTCCCGGGCCAGGTCTTTTTCTTCGCCGGCGGCATCTTTGGCGCGGTGCTGCTGGCGCGCAAGCAGTTCACCCTCCAGGCCTTCGCGCCGCTCATCTACAACGTCGGCATGATCCTCGGCGGCGTCCTGCTCTTCCGCCGGCTCGGCGTCGCCTCGATCGCCTGGGGCGGGCTTGCGGGCGTGATTCTCGGCCCGTTCGCGGTCAATGGTTTAGGGGCCTGGGCGCAAGGGACGCGGGTGCGCTTTCACCTCGACTTCCGCAACCCCGGCCTGCGCCAGTGGGTCCGCACCACCCTGCCGCTCATCCTCGGCTTTTCGCTGGTCACGGTCGACCTCTGGATCCTGTCCTACTTCGCCTCGCGCGTCGGCGGCGCGGTGGCCCTGCTCAACTACGCCAAGCAGATGTTTTCCGTCCCCCAGGCGCTGGGCCAGGCCGCCGGGGCCGCCTCCCTCCCCTTTCTCGCCTCCTTATACGGAAAGGAAAACGGCCGCCCATTCGCCGCGTCCGTCAACCGGTCGGTCTCCCGCCTGGCCGGGTTTTCGCTGTTCATCGCCGCCTTCATCGCCCCGCTCGCCGCCCCGGCGGTCGACCTGTTCTTCCGCGGCGGCGCGCTCGGCCGGGCGGACACCACCCAAACCGGCCTGTATCTCGCCATCTTCACCCTGTCGCTCCCCCTGTGGTCCGCCCAGGCGCTCTACGCTCGCGCCTTCTACGCGACGGGCAACACGCTCACCCCCATGCTCGCCTCCACCGCGATCGTGCTCGTCTCGCTGCCGGTGTACTGGGGCTTGTTCCACGCTGCCGGCGCGCCCGGCCTCGCGCTCGCCTCCGACATCGGCATCGCCATCCAGGCGCTCGTGTTTGCGGCCCTGCTCAACCGGCGCGGGCTCGTCCCGGCGGCCGGTCTGGACTGGCCGGAACTGGGCCGTTCGCTGCTGGCCGCCGCGCTCGCTGCGGGAACGCTCTACTCTCTCCGCGCCGCCCTGCCCCAGGTGCTTTCCCGCCCGGAGGAGGCCCTTCTCCTGGCCGGGGGAACGGTGCTCTGGCTCGCGCTTTCCTTGGCCGTTCTCACGCTGGCAGGCTCCACCCTGCCGTCACATTTGCTGGCGCGCCTGCGCACCCGCCGTTCCCGCTAAAGCGATTCATGGCGCATCCGCGTCATACCTAAATACATGCGCCGTCTTGCCTCCCTGCTCCTCCTCCTGCCTGCCGTTCTCCTTGCCGAAAAGCCCATTCTCGTGGGCTATCTGCCCCAGTGGGGCCTCTACCAGACCCCTCTCTGGACCGCGAAACAGCTCGACGTCAACGGCTCCGCGAAGCTGCTCGACCAGATCGACTACGCCCAGGGCTCGCCCGCCGACGGCCGCTGCGCCCTGGCCGACCCGCGCGCCGACATCCAGCAGCCCTACTCCGCCGCGAACTCCGTGAACGGTATCGCCGACAAAGTTCCACCCGGGCCCGACCCCGCCGGGCAGCCGCTCAACCCCGGCGAGCCTGTTCGCGGCGAGTTCCACCAGCTCGCCCTGCTTCTGCGCAAGCACCGCCGCCTGCGCGCCCTTATCTCGCTCGAAGGCAAGCCGGCCGCCTTCGCCTACGCCGCCCAGCCCGAGCGCCGCGAGGCCTTTGTCGCCTCCTGCATCGACCTGTTCCTGCGCGGCAACGTCGCCCCCGGCGTGCGCGCGGCAGGGCTCTTCTCCGGCATCGACATGGACTGGGAGTACCCCAGCGGGCCCGGCGACGGCGCGAACTATACCGCTCTAGTCCGAGAGTTCCGCCGGCAGCTCGACCTGTACGGCGCCCAAACCCACACCCGCCCGGTGCTCACCGTCGCCGTCGCCCCAGGCCTCGGCCGCTACGGGGGTGTGGACTGGCCCGCGGTGGCCCGCGACGTCGACCGCGTCGGCCTGATGAACTACGACTACAACGGCCCCTGGCAAAAGCGCACCGGCATCGTCGCGCCGCGTTACCAGCCCCCCGGCCGCGGCCTCGAAAGCGGCAGTGTGGCCGGCCCGGTC
>CAXUHL010000343.1:0-2490 GCA_964250745.1 uncultured Acidobacteriaceae bacterium | reverse complement strand
CCGGCGGGCGGCGCGCCTCCTTCCGCTCCTCCGGCCTCCGATCCCGGCGCGGGCTCCGGCGGGCCGTCCACGGCGCAGGCCGCGCCCGCGAACGGGCCTTCAAACGCGCCCGCGAAAAGCCAGGACTCGGGGGCTGCCCCGTCCGGCGGCACGGGCGGCGCGGAGTTGGGGCCCAGGGTTCCAAGTGCCCTTCAGGCCACCGCGGGCGACATCAACGCGGCGGCCAAGGCGACCGGCGTCTCCGCGAATCTGCTCGGTGCCGTCGCCCTGCAGGAGTCGGGCGGCAAGACGAGCGCGCAGACCACCAACCCGGCCCTCGGCCTGCCGGACAAGGGTGAGTTCCAGGTGGACACGGCGACCTTCCAGGGTCTCCAGCAGCAACACCCCGACCTGCTCGGCGGCAAGAGCATCGACGACCCCGCGGCCAACGCCACGGCGGCCGCGCTCCTGCTCAAACAGAACCTGGGCGAAACCGGCGGCGACGTGGGCGCGGCCCTGACCAAGTACAACGGCAACGCCACCTCCGGCTACGCGAACGACGTGCTGGCGAAGAAGGACGCGCTTGATAAAGGTACGGCGATCTCGGGCGGTTTCTGAGCCGTTCCCGTGCTTCCGCCACATTTCAGGCGGGACAGGCCGCGCGGGTGAGCGGCGAGAATGGAGAGCGGCGCAGTTTGTTCACTGCACCGCTCTCCGTTCAGCATGGCTCGATTTCAAAAGGCACGGCCTCGGAAATCCCCGTATCTCAGACTCGAAATACGGGGCACCCTTCACCCTCGCTGCTTACGCCGTCAGCGAAGGCGGCGCAACCTCCACCGCAGTCCCCAGAGTCATGTTCGGCTGCGCGCTCAGCACGAACGAGAGCTTGCCGCCGTGGCCGATCTCCTCGTGCGTCACCCACAGGCGGTCCAGCTTCTTGCCGTTCAGGGCTACGGACTGAACGTAGACCGCGTCCGCCGAGGGGCGCTTGGCCTCGATCACCAGCTCCTTGCCGTCGCCCACGTTCACCGTCGCCTTCTCGAACAAGGGCGAGGTCAGCACGTAGTTGCCGCTCACCGGATCCACCGCGTACAGGCCGAGGGCGCTGAGCAGGTACCAGGCCGACATTTGGCCGCAATCTTCGTTGCCTTCCAGACCGTTCGGGTCGTTGCGGTACATGGTTTTACGCAGGCTCGCGACCCGGGCCTGGGTCTTCCAGGGCTGCCCGGCGTACACGTACAGGTAGGCGATATGGTGCGAGGGTTCGTTGCCGTGCGCGTACTGCCCGACGAGGCCCGCGATATCCGGCGGGGCGTTCTCGGGCAGGGTCGAAGGCACCGTGAACAGCCGGTCCAGCTTGGCCACGAACGGCTCGCGCCCGCCCCACAGAGCCATGTAGCCCTTGACGTCGTGCTGCACGCCGAAGGTGGTCTGCCAGGCGTTCGATTCGGTGTAGTCGGCGTATTTGCGCGTGTGGCCCATGGCGATGGGGTCGAACGGATCGGTGAACTCACCGGTCGAGAGCTTGGCCCGGATGAACTGCGTTTTCGGGTCGAACAGGTGCTGGTAGTTCTGGCTGCGCTTGCGCTGGATCGCCGCGTCGTCGTGCCGGCCCAGCGCGTCGGCGACGTGCGAGACCGCCCAGTCGTTGTAGCAGTACTCGATCAGCTTCGAAACCGACTCGCCTTCCTTGTCCGCGGGAATGTAGCCGAGGTCGCGGTAGAAGCCCAGGCCCTCCCAGTTGTCGTCCATGTTGCGCTTGCGCATCACGGCGTAGGCGGCCTCGGTATCGACGCCCGGCAGCTTTTTGCGCACGGCCTCGGCCATCACCGACGCGGAATGGTAGCCGGTCATGGTGCCGGTTTCCTTGCCCTGGAGCGGCCACACGGGCATGCCGGCGGGGCTGCGCTCGGCCATGCGGGTCAGGTTGTTCACCATGCCGGGCACGCGGTCCTTTACGAACAGGGTGTAGGCCGGATGGAGGCCGCGGAAGGTGTCCCACAGCGAGTAGGCGGTGTAGTTTTCCTCACCGGCCTTGAGCGTGTAGGTCTTGCCGTCCATGCCCATGTACTCGCCGTTCGCGTCGGAGTAGGTGGTGGGCGCGACCAGCATGTGGTACAGCGCGGAGTAGAAAATGGTGCGCTGCTCGTTGTCGGCGGTTTCGAGCTTGATCCGCGAGAGCTCCGCGTTCCAGGCCTGCTTCGCCGCCGCGCGGGTCTTGTCGAACTCGTAGCCGGGTGTTTCAGCCTCGATGTTCTTCATGGCGTTCTCGATCGAAACGCCGGAGATGCCGCAGCGGACCAGCACCTGATCGTTCGCGCCGGGCGCGTAGTGGAGCGCGGCCTTGACGTTCGTGCCATTGGCCTGCTTCGTTCCGGCGGGGAGCACGGCACCGTCCTGCCGTAGGTCCACCGAAGTAAACGGCTTGGAGAACTGCATGGCAAAGAACACGACGCGGCCGCCCGCCCAGGCCTCGACCTGGCGGGAGCCGGTGACGGTGTGGTCGTCGAC
>CAXUHL010000342.1:0-2502 GCA_964250745.1 uncultured Acidobacteriaceae bacterium | reverse complement strand
CATGGTCAGAGCACCCGCGCGACGACATCGTAGTCGTGCGCTTCGGTGATCTCGCAACTGTAAAACGTTCCGGGCACCAGCGCCTCATGTGGCCCAAAATCGTTCAGGTACAGCTTGCCGTCGATCTCCGGCGCGTGCAGCGCGGACCTGCCTTCCCACAGCAGCGGCGTCTCCTCGCTCGGGCCCTCGACCAGCACGTCGAGCGTGCGGCCCACCCAGGCTTGCTTCGCCTCGCGGGAGATGTCTTGCTGCAGCTTCATCAGCGAGCGGCGGCGGGCTTCAGCGGTGCGGCGCGGAACTTTTTCGCCGAAGTCGAAGGCTTTCGCGCCCTCCTCGTCCGAGTAGGCGAACACGCCCATCCAGTCGAAGCGCGCTTCGCGGACAAACTCCTTCAGCTCCGCGAACTCCTGCTCGGTCTCGCCCGGGAAGCCCGCGATGAACCCGGTCCGGACCACCAGCCCCGGCACGGCGGCGCGCGCCTTCTCGAGCGTGCGCAGGAAGATCGAAGCCCCGCCGCCGCGCCGCATCCGCTTCAACACCGTCGGGGAAGCGTGCTGGAGCGGGATGTCGAGATAGGGGCAGATCTTCGGGTTCGCCGCCATGACCGAAAGGAGCCGGCCGGTGATGCGGTTGGGGTAGGTGTACAGAAACCGCAGCCAGACGAGACCTTCCACGGCGGACAAGCGTTCGAGCAGCGTCGCGAGCCCGTCGCGCAGGCCCAAATCCTCTCCGTAGCAGGTCGTGTCCTGGCCGATGAGCGTGAGCTCGCGGACGCCGCTCGCGACCAGGCGCTCGGCCTCGGCGACCACCGACTCCATGCGGCGCGAGCGGAACTTACCGCGCAGGTTGGGGATCACGCAGAAGGTGCATGGGTGGTCGCAGCCCTCGGCGATCTTGATGTAGGCCGAAGCGCGCCCGGTGGCGAGCAGGCGCGGCGTTTCGTCGGAGTAGAGGTAGGTCGGCAGCGCGGGGGCTGCGCCGTCCCAGGCGTCGCGCGCGAACCGGCCCTCCTTCTCGCGCAGGTCGCCCTCGGCGCGTGTACTGAGGACGGATTCCGCCGCGGGCCGAACATCCGCTGGTCCCGAACCCAGAATGGTGAACGGCGACGGCGGCGCAATGAGCCCGGCCGCGCGCAGGATCCCGTCCAGCTCGCCCGTCCCGACGACCGCGTCGACCTCGGGAATGTTCTTACGGATCTCGTCGCGGTACCGCTCCACCAGGCAGCCGGCCACGACTAGCTTTTGCGCGCGTCCGCCGGTCTTCAGGGCGGCCATCTCCAGGATCGCGTTCACCGACTCCTGCTTGGCCGCGTCGATAAAGGAACAGGTATTGACCACCAGCACGTCGGCCTCGGCCGTGTCGCGGGTCAGCGATGCGCCGCCGGCCTGGAGCATGCCCATCATCACCTCGCTGTCGACGAGGTTCTTGGGGCAGCCGAGCGAGACGAAGCTCACCTTGAGCGGGGTCGTCGAGGTTCGGGGTTCCGCCGCGGGCAGGGCAGGGGCGGTGAGGGTTGCGGGCATCTCCCTATCTTATCCGGATGCAGGAAGCTCAGGCCGCCGCGTGCTCGCCCGGCTGCCGGAGCCCGCGCCGGTACGCGGCCCGCTTCGCTTCCGACCGCGCCGACGCCTCGCCTTTGCCGAGCGCGCCCATCCACTTCGGAAAGCCGGAGATGCCCTTGAGCAGAGCGGGCAGGTAGAAGTCCGCGTCGAGGTCCGGGAAGCCGAAGCCGTAGCCGAGGCCGTGCAGTTCGTAGTTGCGAATCTGCGCGGGCGTGGCGTGCTCCAGGCCCTCGAAGTTCTCGACCGGGACGGGGAGCCGCAGGCCGTTGCTCATGTGGATGATCACGAGGTCGAGGTCCTCGGCGTAGTCGATGGACCGGACGGACGGCTCATCGGGTTCGCGGCTTGACCGCTCGATCGCCGCGTCGATCTCTTCGTCCGTCATCCCGACGCTTGCCTTCGCCATGGTGTGCCTCCCACAATTGCATCAGTTCATCGTAATGCTCCGCAGCCTTTTCCAGCACATGCCGAACGTCGGAAAGCGGAGCGTTGTTCGGCTTCACGGCCTTCTTGCGGCTGGACACGAAAGTCTGGTTCTCCCGAAGCTCCACGACCACCTCGACATCCGCGTAAAAACCGTGGACGTGAGCCGGCGGATGGTCGTCCGGGTAGGCTTGGAACTGAATTCCTTCGAAACTTTTCGAGCCCACTCACGCCAGTACACCCCAGGCCCATGGGGATTGCAAGAGCGAAACGAAGCTCCGGTGCTAAGCTGGTGGAGTGCCGGGCCCTGCGCGGCGCAATCCCGCGAACCCCGCCAGGTCCGGAAGGAAGCAACGGTAGCGGGCCAGTGCGTGCGCAGCAGGTACCCCGGTACTTGAAGTCCGGCATCCGTGATTCGACGAAAGCCGCCTTCCCGGCGACAATCGAAGCTGTTCTCCCTACTGCCTCCCCCTTGGAGTGGCTTTTGAGCCTGCACCCTTCCGAGCCCGCCCCCGGC
>CAXUHL010000341.1:0-2529 GCA_964250745.1 uncultured Acidobacteriaceae bacterium | reverse complement strand
TACCAGGTGCGCCTGCAGCAGCCGCTGCTCGCGGGCTTCGGCCTGGGGCCCAACCTGCGCTACCTGCGCATCGCGCAAAACGACAAAACCATCTCGCAGATCGCCTTTCGCGACCAGCTCACCGCGACCGTCACCCAGGTGGCGAACATCTACTGGGACCTCGTCAGCGCCTACCAGGACGAGCAGGTCAAGGAGCGGTCCTTGAAGTTCGCAAGCGACACGCTGGCGAGCGACCGCAAGCAGCTGGAGCTCCAGGCCATCCCGGCGCTCGACGTGACCAAGGCCGAGGGGGAGGTAGCCGCGCGCGACGGCGACCTGACCGTCGCGAAGACCACGCTGCAGCTGCAGGAGTCGCTCGTGAAAAACGCGCTGACCCGTAACCTCGACGACCCCACGCTCGAGGAGATCCCGGTCGTCCCGGTAACAACCACCTCCGACGCCGCCCCGGCGAGCAGCGATTCGCTGCAGGAGCTGATCGCGCGCGCGCTCAAGGCCCGCACGGACCTCGGGGAGCTCGACCTGCAGCTGCGCAACTTCGACCTGAGCCGCCACGCGGCGCGCAACGCGGTGCTGCCCTCGGTCAACCTCTTGGGCTACTACGGCGGCACGGGTCTGTCCGGGCGCGGCAACCCGCTATCGACCACCGCGTCCACGGTCCCGGCGGACTTCGGCTCGTCGTTCCGGGGCGCGTTCAACAATTCCGCTCCCGACTACCAGGTAGGCCTCAACGTACTGATCCCGCTGCGCAACCGCGTGTCGAAGTCCGACCAGTACCGGTCCGAGCTCGAGTACCGACAGGCCGAGCTGCAGATCCAGGAGCGGCGCAAGCAGATTCGCATCGAGGTGCGCAACGCGCAGTACTCCGTCGAGCAGAACGGCGCGCGCGTACAGGCGGCACGCAAGGCCCGCGACCTTGCCCAGAGGACCTTCGACATCTCGGAGGCGGAGCAGAAGCTGGGCGCGGGTTCGGCGCTGCAAACCCTCACCGCGGAGCGCGACCTGGCGCTCGCGGCTTCGACCCTGGCGGCGGCGGAGGCCACATTCGAGAAGGCCAAGGTCGAGCTGGCGCGCGCGACCGGGGCCACGCTCGACACGTACCATGTGTCGATCGAGGACGCGCGCACCGGCGTGCTTCAAACCCCATAGTGACTCCCATGCGCGCACGCCTGCTCATCGCCGACGACCAGCCCCATATCCTGGAGGCGCTGGCTCTGCTTCTGCGTCCGGAGGGGTGGGAGGTCCACACGGCGCGCTCGCCCGCGGAGGCGCTGCGCGAGCTCGCCTCCGAGAGCTTCGACGCGGCTCTCTTGGACCTGAACTACACGCGCGACACTACCTCAGGCACCGAAGGGCTGGCGCTGATCCGGGCGGCGCTCGCGGCGGACCCAGGGCTGCCGGTGATCGCGATGACGGCCTGGGGCAACGTGGAGCTCGCGGTTGAGGCCATGCGGCTGGGCGCGCGGGACTTCCTCCAGAAGCCATGGGAGAACCAGCGCCTCCTGACCGTGGTGCGGACGCAGGTGGAACTCCACGCCGCGCTCAAACGGGCGCGCGCGCTGGAGGCGGAGCTGCTGCTGCGGGTCCCGGGCAGGCCGTTGTTCATCGCGAAAGCGCCCTCCATGCAGCCGCTGGTGGAGGCGATCGCGCGGGTGGGGCCTTCGGACGCGAACGTACTCATCACGGGCGAGCACGGCGCCGGCAAGGAGGTGGTCGCGCAGACGCTCCACGCGGTGTCGGCACGGGCGGGGCAGGCTCTGGTCGCCGTCAACACGGGCGGGCTGCCCGAAGGGACCTTCGAGAGCGAGCTGTTCGGCCATGTGCGGGGGGCGTTTACCGACGCGCGGACGGACCGGGTAGGGCGCTTCGAGCTGGCGGACCGAGGGACACTGTTTCTGGACGAGATCGCCAACGTGCCGCTGCGGCAGCAGGCGAAGCTGCTGCGCGTGCTGGAGACCGGGCAGATGGAGCGGGTGGGCTCGTCGCGGACGGTGCGGGTGGATGTGCGGGTGGTCTCCGCGACAAACGCGGACGTGCGCCGCGAAGCGCAGGAGGGCCGGTTCCGGGAGGATCTGCTGTTCCGCCTGAACACGGTGGAGCTGCGCGTGCCGCCCCTGCGCGAGCGCCGGGAGGACATCGCCTCCCTGGCCGCGCACTTTCTGGCGCAGTACGCGGCGAAGTACCGGCGGACGGCTTCCGGATTGTCGGCCGGGGCGCTCGCGGCGCTGCTCGCCCACGGCTGGCCGGGCAACGTGCGCGAGCTGGACCACACCATGGAGCGGGCCGCGCTGATGGCGCGCGGTCCGTTGGTGGAGCAGGGGGACCTGCAGCTGCCGGCGGAGCGGGGCGCCGTGAGCGGGATCGAAGACCTGCCGCTGGAGGCGGTGGAGGCGCTGCTGGTACGCAAGGCGCTCGGGCGCGCCGGGGGCAATGTCACGCAAGCCGCAGAGCTGCTGGGGCTGAGCCGGGGCGCCTTGTACCGGCGGATGGAGAAGCATGGGATCGGGGGGTGAGCGGGCGGCCGCGCACAGT
>CAXUHL010000340.1:2257-2536 GCA_964250745.1 uncultured Acidobacteriaceae bacterium | reverse complement strand
GCCGGGAGCAGGCAAACTCGTCCCTGCACAAGAACATCGCCTACAAGCCCGCCGCCGACGCGATCACCGGCCTGGGCAAGGAGGCGGGGCCGGATGTGGACCGCCTGCGAGCCATTCTCCGCGCCTACTCCGGCGCGGCCGCCGGTTTTCTCGACAGTTTCCTCATCCCTTACCTGGGCCACCTGCGCCGCGACTACGCCTCATTCCGCCCGCAAGAGGAGCAAAACCGCGACCTGCCCCTGCGCATGGCGGAATTCGGCGTCGTCCACCGCTACGAGC
>CAXUHL010000340.1:0-2247 GCA_964250745.1 uncultured Acidobacteriaceae bacterium | reverse complement strand
CTTTCGCGCTCTGCTGCCCCGGTTCGTGCCGGCCGAAATCGCCCCCCGCCGCGAAGGTCCACTGACCCGTTCTGCTAAGTCGCTCGCCGTCTCGCTCGGCCTGGGCTCAGCCGTACCCAGCCTCAAACGCGGGACTTACGACGACTTCATGATGCGCTTCCACAACTTTTTGAAGGAAAACGAGCAATGGCAGCGCGATGCTCCTCGCGAGGCGATCGCCTTCCCGCCCGGATCGAGCTGGATGGTCCTCACCGACACCGTCCCCCACGCCGTCCTCGCCGGCCAGTACGCGCTCGAGCAGACGTTCCTGCTCGCGCCCGAGGGACAGGTCGCGCCGGAGCACGCACCGTTAACAGCGTTGGAGCATGTCGCAGCGCAAGCCTTATCCTAATAAAACTTTTAGCGGAGCGCTAAGTGAAGCTATGGAGCTTGCTGCTTCCTTGTCTCTTGAAGAGCCCTCAAAATTTCTCTCGTGCTGCGTCTTGTCTCAATCTGTAACTTGGTCGATATAACACCAACAAAAGCTACTATCGTTGCAGCTACGGCTAGTAGTAGATTGCGCAGATATAGAAAGGCCTCTTGTGGATCGGCTGGCATATGGGAAAGCAACTTCAATCGAATCCAAAAAGCAAACCCGACAGCACCAACCATAAATAGGATAAGCCCCGCCCGGTCCATCCACTCATTCCTGTCGATGCGGTTGAGTATTCTCATGAGAGAGCGCTCGCTCCCACTCGATAGCGGTTTTTGCTCGCCTTGCTGATTCATTTTATTTCTCCTGTAAGTTCTTCCGCAAAGTTGTCAGTCCATACTGAAGCCGCGACTTCACCGTGCCCGGCGGAATGCCGAGAACGGCCGCGACCTCGTCCAGCGTTAAATCCTGTTGGTAGTGCAGCAGCAGAATCGCGCGGCTCGCCGGCGTTACCTGCGCGATCAACTCCGTAAAGCGGCTCTCGCCGATTAAGTTCCCGAACGCGGAGCTTTTCTCCTCAATCGCATCCAGAACCTCCGAATCCCGGTCCAGCTCTAGCCACTTACGCTCCCGCTTCAGGTGTACGATCCCGACGCGGGAAGCAATCCTGTATGTCCAGGCGCGAAAGACAGCAGGCTCCCGTAACAGGCGCAGCTTGCGGTAGACCTGCAAAAATGTATCTTGCACGGCATCGTCCGCGACCGAAGCTCCTAGCAAGCCGGATAAGTAGCCCCGCACCGGCCCATGCAGCTTTCGCAGCAGAGCTTCAAAGGCGTCGCGGTCTCCGTTCTGTGCCCGCAGCACCAGAAGCACTTCCTCCGGAGAGGCAATCATGAGAACCTCGCGGAAGCCGAAGGAGGACGGCGGGGAGCCGAAAAGCTCCGTGCCCCGCCAAACCCTGCAGCAAACGCGCTCGCGTCTGTTCTCATGCTACAAAGAGCCGCCGCACAATCTGCTTAGTTCGGTACGTGTTCGGATTTTCTCTGGCTGCAGCTAAGCAGGACTTACGCGGGGAGGAGCCTGGCAGATTTCAGGGTCGGCAATCGCTCGACACCTGCCCCGTCGGCCTGCTGCGCCATCCGCAACTCATAGCCCACCTGTAGATTCATCCAGAACTGCGGTGACGTCCCGAAATAATGCCCCAGCCGCAGCCCGGCGTCCGCCGTGACCGCGCGCCGACCTTGCAGAATCTGCGTCACTCGATTGGTCGGCACGTGCAGCTGCCGCGCCAGCTCCGCCGCGCTCATCTTTAGCTCGCTCAACTCCTCGGCAAGGTGCTCCCCGGGATGGATCGGTGTCATACACTCCCCCGGCAATCATATCGCCGCTTTGCGCACGAAGGCCTGCAACCCCGCCGCTTGTGCGTGTTCCCCGATGGCTGCCTGGATTTGCAGCGCCAGAGCCAGCGCCGCGCGGGCTTCCTCGCCGGTGACGACCATCCCATTCTCCCCGCGCACCGCCCGCACAAACCCTTCCAGCTCCAGCCGCAACGGCTCGCCCGGCACGACTTCCGGCTTCTGCGGCGCCAGGGAAGCCCCCTCGACTTCGATCACCAGCAAATCCTGCCGCGCGTAATCTACCGATACATACTGCCCCGGCTGAAAAAACCTGAGCTTCCGCACCCGCTCCGTCGACACCCGCGAACCCGTGAAGTTCGCTACGCACCCCGACGCAAACTCCACCCGCACATTCGCGATGTCGGTCCGGCCCGAGAGGATCGGCAGCCCCACCGCCCGCACCTCCGTCACCTCGGACCCCGCCAGCCGCAGCACGAT
>CAXUHL010000339.1:0-2559 GCA_964250745.1 uncultured Acidobacteriaceae bacterium | reverse complement strand
TCGCCCTTGGGCGGCGGGGCTGGGGCGGGGTGGTTCGCGAGCTTCCAGCCTGCCCGCTCGACCCGCAGGTTCTGCGCGTTCAGATCCGCTTCCATCAGCGCGCCTTCCCGTGTGTAGAACAACTCCAGCACCAGCGCGTTCTCCCCGCCCAGCGCCACAACCGTGTGCTCGACCGGCGTCGTCCTGCCGTCCAGCGTCCCGGATACCCCGGCGGCCCCGGTGTACTCGGCCGGCACCAGGATTCCGTTTTCCTTCGGGATCAGCACCCAGGCCGTTTGCGGCCGTGCGAGCGCGACTTGTGCCATCAGCGTGTACGCGGCCGGGTCCAGGTCCGGCACCAGCACCAGGTTGCGGTGCCGGTCGACCGTGTTGGCGGTCTGCGTCCCATTCGCTGCCACGTTGATGGCAAACTGCTTGCCCGTGGCGTCGGAGACCGTGTCGAACCGTATGTCCTTGCCTGACGCCTTGCCGCCCTCGACCGACCCGGTGAGCGCATCGCGCACCAGATTGCCCGCGCCGTCGACGGTCGCCGCGTTCCGGAAGGAGTAGGCGAACGAGCCCAGCTTCATGCCGCCGCTGGACGTCCACATCCGCGCTGCTCCGCTCGGCGCGACCGAGTACCGCGCTTCGCCCAGAACCTTGCCGTTCTGCATGATGTTGAACTGCGCCCCGGCGATAAGCGAAGACGGGGCTTGCGCCAGGGCGGAAGCACTGAGGGCGAAGGCGAGCAGGGCAGGGAAAACGCGGGTCATCGAAAGGAAAACTCCTGTGCGAGCAAACCCGCATTTGCTTTGAAAGTCGCCCGCAAGCCGGGTCATCCTGAGGAGCGAAGCGACGAAGGATCAGCTTTTCCTACGCTGTGCGCGCAGTGCCGATAGAAAGCAGATCCTCCAATTCGCTCAGGATGACCCCCATTTGCGGGTTGCTGCGCTTGCCGCACTCAACCCTTCTGTGCCGTCGCGAACCGGGTGTTCACCTCGTCCCAGTTCACCGTGTTCCACCAGGCCGCGAGATAGTCGGGCCGCTTGTTCTGGTACTTCAGGTAGTAGGCGTGCTCCCACACGTCGTTGCCGAGGATCGGGTACTTGCCCCCCGAGAGCGGGTTGTCCTGGTTCGGCGTGGTGACGACCTTGAGTTTGCCGCCGTCCAGCACCAGCCAGCCCCAGCCGGAGCCGAACTGCTTGGCCGTGGTCTCGTTGAACTGCTTCTTGAAGTCCTCGAAGGAGCCGAAGTCCTGCTTGATTTTGTCCGCGATCGCGCCCGAGGGCTCGCCGCCGCCGCCCGGCTTCATGATCTGCCAGAACATGGTGTGGTTCACGTGGCCGCCGCCGTTATTGCGCACTACGGTTTTTACGTCGTCGGGGATGGTGTCGAGCGAGCGCAGCAAATCCTCGGGCGAGTGCGATGCGAGCTCCGGGTGCTTCTCGATCGCGCCGTTCAGGTTCGTTACATAGGTTTGGTGGTGCTTGTCGTGGTGCAGCTTCATGGTCGCTTCGTCGATGTGCGGCTCCAGCGCGGCGTAGTCGTAAGGGAGCGGGGGCAGTTCGTGGGCCAAGTGGTCCTCCTCGGGTTTAGGCCGGTTCACGGCCGGGTTCACCTGCGGTGGGATGCGCCTCT
This sequence comes from uncultured Acidobacteriaceae bacterium, assembly GCA_964250745.1. GTDB lineage: Bacteria > Acidobacteriota > Terriglobia > Terriglobales > Acidobacteriaceae > EB88. Next base: position 942 of record CAXUHL010000339.1, on the reverse strand, counting down.
TTCCCGCCGGGTGACCTTAGGGTGCTAGTCGGCGCGAATGGGCATGGAACAATCGCGCGCTTTCGTGCATCTTTGACTAGGTGCAACCCACCGTGGAGCAGGATTGACCGATCGACGCCTTAGCCGCCGCGCCATGCTGCGGGCCGCAGCCGCCGCCGGGGCCGGCGGAGCCCTTTCCCTCGGGTCGCCCGGTGCCCTCGGCCAACCCGGCGTGGCCGGGCAAAAGGGGGCCGACCTCGCGTTCCAGAACCAACAGCAGGCCCCCAGCACGCCGCTCAAGGAGCAGCCCCGCCTGGAGCAATCGGCCGCCGACAAGTACACCCATCCGCCGGGCCAGTTCGTCAACCGGCCGCTCACCCAGGTTACCAAGCAGGCCGACCTCCTGCTCGACGAAATGGAAGAGCGCGGCTGCCGGTTCTTTTTCGACGAGGCCAGCCCCCGCACCGGCCTGGTCCGCGACCGCGGCCTGGCCGCCGGGCTCTCGACCTCGCGCGTCGCGTCGATCGCCGCTACCGGCTTCGGCTTGAGCGCTTTGTGCATCGCGGCCAAGCGCGGCTACCTGCGCCGGGCCGAATGCGAGCAGCGCGTGGAGCGCACCCTCGCCTTTCTGCTCGAGGACTGCCCGCACGAGCACGGCTTCCTGTATCACTTCATCAACATCGACAGCGGCCAGCGCATGTTCAACTCCGAGCTGAGCTCGATCGATACCGCGCTGCTTCTGTGCGGGGTGCTGCTGTGCCGCCAGTACTTCGCCGGCAACAGCCGCATCGCCGCGCTGGCCACCACCTTTTACCGGCGCATCGACTGGCAGTGGATGCTCAACGACGGCCCAACGCTCTCGATGGGCTGGCTGCCGGAGCAGGGCTTCATCCAGCACCGCTGGGACATCTACTCCGAGCTGATGACCATGTACCTGATGGCCATCGGATCCCCCACCCACCC
>CAXUHL010000338.1:0-2606 GCA_964250745.1 uncultured Acidobacteriaceae bacterium | reverse complement strand
TCCATGGGAGGCGCGGCAGCCGGAGCCGATGCCAGCAACCGCGCGAGCAGCACCGGGTCGAACTGCTGAGGCGCGGGCTGGGGCGCGGCCTGGGCGGCGAAAGCCGCCTCGAACTTGAGCTCGACCTTGAGCTCACCGCGCTCGAGGCGGAACTCGCCGATCTTTTTCTCCTGGAGGAACTCGATCAGTTCCTTGAGCGCCTGGATTTCTTCCGGATTCATCGCGGGTTCGTCTTTCCTTGCTTGCGTCTAGAGGGTAATGAGCTCTTTGGCCGCCGGGGTCAGGATGCGTCCGCCGGACGCGCCGACGTGGACCATGTCCTCGATGCGGACGCCGAACTTACCGGGCAGGTACACGCCGGGCTCGATGGTGACGACCATGCCCTCGGCCAGGGTCTCGTCTACCCGCGCGGCGAGCCGGGGACCTTCGTGGATCTCGAGGCCGAGGCCGTGGCCGGTGGAGTGGGTGAAGTATTTGTCGAGGCCGCGTGTCTTGAGCAGCCCGCGCGCGGCGCGGTCCACCGTGGACACCCTGGCCCCCGCGCGTACCGCCCCAATGCCGGCGATCTGGGCGGCGAGCACGGCTTCGTAGGCGTCGCGCTCGTCACCTGTCGGCTTGCCGATGAATACCGTCCGCGTCATGTCCGAGCAATATCCCTTGTGCATGATACCGAAGTCCAGCGTAACGAAACCGCGCGCGGGGATCGGCTGAGCCGTGGCGTGGCCGTGCGGCAGCGCAGAGCGCGGGCCGGCGGCGACGATCGTCTCGAAGCTCATGCCCTCGGCCCCGGCCAGACGCGCGGCGTATTCGAGCTCCGCGGCCAGTTCGCGCTCCGGCACCCCTGCCCTGAACCGGGGCAGCGCGGCCTCCTCGAACAGCTTGCACGTCAGCAGCGCGGCTTCCCGGAGAATGGCGAGCTCACCGGCGTCCTTGACCTGTCGCAGCGCGGCGACGGGCGAGGCGGCGAACGGGTGAAAGACGCGCTTCGGCGTACCGGCGGGAGTCTCCGGCAGGCTTTCCTCCATGCGCCGCAGGCTGCTCACGGAGGTGTGCTGGGCATCGAAGCCGATGGTCTGAATGCCGGCCCCGGCGATGAGTTTACCGGCGGTTTCGAGGCCCTTTTTGTGGATGGCCACGCGCACGCCGCGGGCTTCCTCGCGGGCCTGAGTGGTGTAGCGGCCGTCGGTGACGAGAACCGCGGCGCGCGGCAGCAGCAGAAACAGTGCGTTCGAACCGGTGAAGCCGCACAGCCAGCGGATATCGGGCAGGTGGGTGAGCAGCAGCGCCTCGTCGGCCGACTGAGGGCGGCTCGCGAGGAGGGCGGCGCGGAGCCGCTCGATTCGGGGTTCAACTTTCATCGCCACCCTGACGATAACCGAAAGGAAGAACGGGAAACGGAACTATCGGGCGAAGCGGGGGTTTCGATGCACGGAAGCCGGCGATACGATCGCGAACGACCGACCGAACGAAGGAGAACGGCGATGGATCAGGAGAAGATGGACCGGGAAGAAGGGATTGGGATCTCGATCTTCAGGCGCGGCTTGCGCCGGGCGACGGCCGGGGCGCTGGTGTGCGCGATGCTGCCGGTGAGCCTCGGCATGGCGCTGGGGCAGGAGCCGTACCCGCAGCAGGGGGGACCGGAGCAGCAGGGGGGCGGCGCTGCGTATCAGGCGCTGGCGCCGGAGCAGATCGATTCGCTGGTCGCGCCGATCGCGCTGTACCCGGACTCACTGGTGGCGCAGGTGCTGGCCGCGGCGACCTACCCGCAGCAGGTGGTAAGCGCGCAGCAGTTTCTCCAGGCAAATCAAGGGCAGCCCCCGGCCGCGCTGGGGGAGCTTGCAAATCAGCAGCCCTGGGACCCGAGCGTGAAAGCCCTGGTAGCGTTTCCGCAGGTGGTCAACGACCTGAACAAGAACCTGGAGTGGACCACGCAGCTGGGCAATGCCTACTACAACCAGCCGCAGGATGTGCTGGGGGCGGTGCAGGTCATGCGACAGCGCGCGTACGCTGCGGGCAATCTGCGGTCGAACCCGCGGTTGAACGTCGAATACCAGCCCAACAACATCGTCATCGTGCCGGCCAGCCCTGAAGTGGTCTATGTGCCGTATTACAACCCCTGGGTTGTGTACGGCGCGCCGGTGGTCGCGTATCCGCACTACTACTACGGGCCGCCGTCGGGGGTCGTCTTCGGCGCGGGCCTGGCACTCGGGTTCGGCGTTGGGTTGGCGATCGGGGCCTTCTCCCACTACGGCTGGGGCTTCCACAACTGGGGCTCCGACTGGGGTTCTCGGACGGTCGTCTACAACCACAACACCTACATCTCGAATTCGACCACGGTGATCAATCGGGGCAACTACGGCGGCTACGACCGCAACCCGCAGGCCCGGGCCTTCAATCATGCGGAGAACGTGCGCTACGGCGGCGGCAACCGCACGATCAACAACGTGACCATCAACCGCGGCGGCAACACGACGATCAACCGCGGCGGCAACACCTTCAACAACGGCGGCAACACCGTGAACCGGGGTGGGCAGACCTACAACCGGGGGGGGCAAACTTTCAACAACGGGGGCCAGACTCTGTACCGGGGCGGACAGACTTTCAAC
>CAXUHL010000337.1:0-2620 GCA_964250745.1 uncultured Acidobacteriaceae bacterium | reverse complement strand
GGAATGGCTCTTCACCGGGTAGTGCCCAGCGTCCCCGCGCTGGGCGGCAAGTACGTCGAATCGGACCAAACGCAACGGAAGGCGGCCGGGATCGCGCTCGGCGAGTGGGGTCTCGGGTCCAGCCGGTGGCGGCTCGGGCCCATGGCCGGCCGCAGCGCCGCCATGGAGCGGCTGTTTCTCCAGATGCGCTACCTTTCCAATCACCTGCGCATAGCGCTGCTCGAAGGCGAGCGGGGCACGGGCAAGCAGCTCGCGGCACGCACCCTCCACGAGCTTTCCCCGCACCGCGCGGCCGCCTTTGTCAGCTGCCCCGCCGTCCGGTTTTTCGCGAACGATGCCGCCGAAGGCCTGCTCGCCGCCGCGACGGGCGGGACGCTCTACTTGTCCGGCGTCGAGGAGCTGAACCACGAGCAGCAGGGCCGCCTGCTCCAGCTGCTCGTGCGCCTGGGCTACACGGGCAGCAGGTCCCTGGCCGACCCGCGCCCGTCCGCCCTCGCCATGGTTCCAAACGGGCAGCAGCCGCGCGCGTTGCTCGCCTCCTCCGCCCGGTCCCTGCGCTCGCTGGTGCTGTACGGCAAGTTCCGCGGGGACCTCCACGCGGCGCTGTCCTCGGTCCACATGGTCCTGCCCCCGCTGCGCGACCGCCGCGAGGACATCCCGCTCCTGCTCGATCACTTCCTCAAGCGCCTGCCCGTGCCGCTTGAAGGCAGGCGTCTGCGCGGCTACGCGCCGGACCTGCTGCCTGCCCTGCTCGCCCAGCGCTGGGCCGGCAACGTGGCGGAGCTGGCTTCGGCGCTCGCCGCCGCGGCCGCGAACTGCGGGGGCGAGTGGCTCCGGGCGCGCGATCTGCCGCCCGCCGGGGCTGCTCCCACGCACGCGGTACCGTCCGTTTGGGCCGCGCGCCCCGGCGAAGGGCCCAAACTTCAGTCTGCGCCGCCAGCCGACGAGGCATCCAAGCGCCGGGCGGAAACTCCCGCCCCGGCCCGCGACACCGGCGCGCCCAAGGACGCCGAAGACGGGGAGCCGACGCTCGATCCCACCCTCGACCGCGCGATCCTGCGCCACATCCGGCGGGTTCTGCGCAGCGTCAACGGCAACAAGCTGCGCGCCGCGCGCCTCCTGGGTATCAGCCGGTCCACGCTGTACCGCCTGCTTGAGTCCGAGGCCGCGCGGGAAAAGGGAGATCCGGGGACGGGGATGGCGGTCTAAATGCCCTCCCGTCCGGCAGCGGCGAGGGAGAAGGCTGCGGTACACTCGCCGCAGTCCAGCCCCCTCCAAGGATCAAGGATCCGCCCATGCTCAGCTTCATGCTCCTTGCCGCCGTTCTCCCGTTTCCACCACCCCAGGCCGCTTCCACCCCGACGGCGGACCGCTCCGCCGCGCTGGCTGCACTGTTCGCCGAGTACTGGCAGGACCGCCTGGAGCACCACCCCGAGTTCGCCACCGCGGCCGGCGACGGGCGCTACAACGCCCGGCTCGACCCGTATACCGCCGCGGCCTACAACGAGGAGGTTGCGCGCGGCTCCGCCCTGCTCGCCCGCCTGGCCGGAATCGACGCGGCTGGGCTGCCCGCCGAAGAGGTTTTGTCGAAGGATCTCCTGGTCCGCCGCCTCGTCGAAGAGCAGCAGGAGGCCGCGTTTTCCCCGTGGGAGCAGCCGGTCAACCAGTTCTCCGGGATTCAAGTCTCGCTGCCGCAGCTGGTGTCCGTCGCCCCGTTCGCGACGGTGAAGGACTTCGACGACTGGATCGCGCGCATGCAGGCCGTACCGCGGGCCTTCGCGGAGGTGACCGCGTCGATCGAGTCGGGCATTGCCGACCACCGCACCCCGCCCCGGTTCCTGCTTGAAAAAGTGCTGACGCAGACGCAAACCCTGGCCGGACAAAAGCCGGAGGACTCGCCCTTCGCCCGGCCGCTCGCGAAGCCGGGCTTCGCCGCGCTCGCCCCCGCAGACCAGGCCCGCATCCGACAGGAGCTGCTCGCCGCCATCAAGGCCGACGTGCTCCCCGCCTACGCCCGTTTTGCCCGCTTCGTCCAGTCCACCTATATCCCCGCCGGGCGCGCGGAGCCCGGGGCCTGGTCCCTGCCCGACGGCGACGCGTACTATGCGTTTCGCGTCCGGCAGTCGACTACCACCGAGCTTACCCCCGCCCAGATCCACCAGACCGGCCTGGACGAGGTCGCGCGCGACGAGGCCGAAATCCTCGCGATCGCGCGCAAGCTGGGCTTCAAGACCATCGCCGACCTGCGCGCCGGCGTCGCCGCGGACCCGAAGCAGCACCCGGCGAGCCGCGAGGCCTTGCTGGAGGTCTACCGCAAGGACCTGGACGCGATGCGCCCCAGGCTGCCTGAGTACTTCGGGCTGCTGCCCAAGGCGAAGCTGACCGTTGAGGCAGTACCCGCCTACTCCGAAAAGGAGCAGGCCCCGGCCTACTACCAGCGAGGTACCCCGGACGGCACCCGCCCCGGCGCGATCTTCATCAATACCTACGACTACGCCCACCGCTCGCTCCCCAACGTCGAGTCGATCGCCTACCACGAGGGCATCCCGGGCCACCACCTGCAGATTTCGATCGCGCAGGAGCTGTCCGGACTGCCGCAGTTCCGCAAGTACGCCGGCTA
>CAXUHL010000336.1:0-2643 GCA_964250745.1 uncultured Acidobacteriaceae bacterium | reverse complement strand
CGCGAGCACGACCTCAAGTTCGAGGAAGACAACTGGGAGTGGCCGGTCGGCGGAGCGTGGGGCGTGGGCTGGCAGGTGATGCTCGATGGGCTCGAGATCACGCAGTTCACCTACTTCCAGCAGTGCGGCGGCATGGACCTGGACCCGATCGCGGGCGAGATCACCTACGGCCTGGAGCGGATCGCTGCGTTTCTGCAGGACGTGGACTCGGTGTACGACATCGCCTGGGCGCCGGGGTACACCTACGGCGACCTGCGGCTGAACGAAGAGCTGCAGCTCTCGGTCTACAGCTTCGAGGGGGCCGAGGTCGAGAAACTCCAGGAGCACCTGCGCCTGTATGAGGCCGAGTGCGCCGGGCTGCTGGCGAGCTTCCGCGACGCGGAGAAGCTCGCGGGGGAGCATGCGCACGAACGGCTGTTCGACGGCGCTCCGGGGATCGATCTCCGGCGGCTCCCGGTGCTGGCCGCGTACGAGCTGGCGCTGAAGTGCTCGCACCTGTTCAACCTTCTGGACGCGCGCGGGGCAATCTCGGTAACCGAGCGGGTCGCGGTGATGGCGCGGATTCGCACACTGGTGACCGGGGTGGCGCGGGCGTACGCGGCCCAGCAGAAGGAGGCCGCCCATGCCTGAGTTCCTGCTGGAGATCGGCCTCGAAGAAGTGCCCGCGCGGATGCTGGCCGCGGCGGAGCGGGAGCTGGGCGAGCGCCTGCGCGCCCTGTTGACCCGCGAACGGCTGAACACCCCCGAGATCGCGCACGAGACCTTCTCGACCCCGCGCCGCCTGGCCGGGCTCCGGCGCGGGCTGGCCGCGCGGCAGCCGGACGCGGAAGAACAGCTGACCGGCCCGGCCTGGGGGATCGCCTTCCGTGACGGCGCGCCCACGCCCGCCGCGCACGCCTTCGCGAAGAAAGCCGGAGTGCCGGTCGAGGCACTGAAGCCCGTGACCACGCCCAAGGGCGAGTACGTTTCCGCCACCCTGGCCCGCCCCGGCCGCCTCGCCGCCGAAGTATTAGCCGAGTTCGTTCCGAAGGAGATCGCGGCCCTGAGCTGGCCCAAGCCCATGTACTGGCGAGCCGGGAAGCCCGAAAGGTTCGTGCGGCCGGTACAGTGGCTGGTCGCGCTGCTCAACGCCGAAGTCGTCGCGATGGAGTTCGCCGGGGTCCACGCCGGGCGGACGAGCCGAGGCCACCGCATCCTGCATGGGCCTGAGCCCGTGTCCATCGAAAACCCGGAAAACTATGCGGAGGCTCTCCGCGCGGCATCCGTCGAGCCCAGCGTCGAGGCGCGCCGCCACACCATCCGCAAGGCACTCGACCGCGTGACCCGCGAAGTAGAGGGCGCGCGCTGGCGCGAGGACCATGCTTTGGTCGACACGGTGACGCACCTGGCCGAGTGGCCCTCCGTGATCCTCGGCTCGTTCGCGCCCGAGTTCCTCGCGCTGCCGGAGGAGGTACTGGTCACCGTCATGCGCGACCACCAGAAGTACTTCGCGGTCGAGGACGCCGGGGGCAAGCTCGCGCCGCACTTCCTGGCCGTGCTCAACGCCAAGCCCAACGGGACCATCCGCCACGGGAACGAGCGGGTGCTGCGGGCGCGGTTTTCGGACGCCCGCTTCTTCTGGGACTTCGACCGGCGGACAACTTTGGACGAGCGCAAAGCGCTGCTCGCGCACGTGACCTTCCAGAAAGACCTGGGCTCGTACGCGGAAAAGACCGCGCGGACGCTCGCGATCGCGGATGCGCTCGGCCAGGCGGTCCTGCGGAAAGGCACGAACCTGGACCGGCCCGTGCTCACCCGCGCCTGCTCGCTCGCCAAAGTCGACCTGACTACCGAACTGGTCAAGGAGTTCACCGAGCTCCAGGGCATCGTCGGCGGCCTGTACGCCCGCGCTGCCGGGGAGCCGGAGGCCGTCGCGCAAGCGATCTACCATCAGTACCGTCCGGCCGCCGTCACCGACCCCATCCCGCCCACGCCCGAAGGCCAGATTCTCGGCCTGGCCGACCGCATCGGGACCCTCGTGGACCTGTTCGCGCTCGGGCTTGTCCCCAGCGGCTCACGCGACCCCTACGCCCTGCGGCGGGCTGCCAACGCGATCGTCAAAATTCTCGCCGTCTCCGAGCTGCCGCTGACCCTGTCCGACCTGCTCGCCGCCGCCGGTACGCATTCCGGAGAGCTCAGGGACTTCTTTCGCGAACGCCTCGCCTACTACCTCCAGGACATCCGCAAGCTCCCCGCCGACGCGGTCGAAGCCACGCTCGCCGCCGGGTACGACGACATTCCCGACGCGGAGCTCCGGGCAGCCGCTCTGAGCGAGTTCACCGGGTCGGACGACATGCTCGCCATCTCCGCCGCCTGGAAGCGAACGAAAAACATCCTGCGCCAGGCCGAGGAAAAAGGCCTGCAGGTCCCGAGCACGGTCGACGAAACCCTGCTCGCGGACGAAGCCGAGCGCGGCCTGTACACGACCGCGACGGGGGTCATCGCGCGCGTGCACCACCACGGGCGGGAAGGGAACTACCCCGCCGCGCTCGGAGCTATCGCCACGCTGCGGCCGGCGGTCGACCTGTTCTTTGAGAAAACCATGGTGATGGCCGAAGACCCGGCGCTGCGCGGGAACCGGCTGGCGCTGCTCCGGCACATCGT
>CAXUHL010000335.1:0-2648 GCA_964250745.1 uncultured Acidobacteriaceae bacterium | reverse complement strand
TCCCCACCCCCTCCGGCAAGGTCGAGTTCCACGCCGCGTCCCAGCCGGACCCGCTCCCCACCTTCCGGCCGCCTGCGGAAAGCCGCGCCCATGCCCCGGCGGGCATGCTCGAGTTCCTGCCCCGCAAGGGCACGCATTTCATGAACTCGACCTTCACGGACCAGCCCACGCATCGCAAGCTCCAAACGGCCGGGGACGCACTCGAGCTCCACCCGGAGGACGCCGCCGCGCGCGGCATCGCCGACGGCCAAACGGTCCGGGTCCGCAACGCGCGCGGCACGCTCACGCTCACGGCGGCCTTAAGCGACCGGGTCCGCCCCGGGGTCACCGCGGCCGTGCTCGACCGCGGCGGCGCGGGGGTGAACCTGCTCACCTCCCAACGGCTCACCGACCTCGGCGGCGGCCCGACCTTTTACTCCACGCTGGTCTACGTGGAACCGCTCACAGGTGGAACGCCCGGTCCGCCCCTTCCACCATCCCGAGGGTAAGCACCGCCAGCGCGATCTCGCCCAGCGCGCTCACCGCGAACGGCCGCCAGCCGCCCTTGCCCAGCTCGCGCAAGTCCGTACGCAAGCCCACCCCGGCGAAAGTGAGCAGGAAGGCCCAGCGGCTCAGGTTTGCCAATACGGCCAGCTGCGGCTTCGCGAACCCCCACATCGCCACATGCGGGTTCGGGCTTGCGCCCAGGGTCGCCAGCAGCGAGATGAGCAGGAAACCCAGCACGAACTTCGGGAACTTCGCCCACAGGAACGCCGCCTTGTTGCGGGTCTGCTGCTCTGCCTGCGCGCTCGCGAGGCCCTTGCGCGCCCACGCCACCGCGTAGCCCAGCACCACGAAGCCGATCATCGCGTTGCGGCAGGTTTTCGCGAGCACCGCGTACTTGCCCGCCGCGTCGGAGTAGAGCGCCCCAGCCGCGGTCGCCTCCGCCGTGTTGTCGACCGCCAGCCCCGTCCACAAGCCGTAGGCATGGTCCGACATCCCCAACGCATGCCCAACCAGCGGGAATGCGACGAGCGAAAGAGCTCCCAGCGCCAGGATGGCCGCGATCGCGGTCGAGGAGTCGCGCTCGTCCGCGTCGATGGTGCCCTGGGCCGCGATGATGGCCGAAACGCCGCACACGGAGGACCCGACCGCGAGCAACGCCGTGAGCTTCGCGCCCAGCCCGAACCGCCGGCCCAGCCACGTCATGAAGGCGAGCGAAAGCGCGAGCTCCACGAACACCAGCCCGAGCGAAATGCCGCCCAAACGCGCGATGTCGCCCAGGATAAAGCGCGCGCCCAAGAGGATGATGCCCGCCTTGAGCCAGAACTCATACGTCGCGACCCCAGCCCGGAACACCCGCGGCAAGCCCACCGTGTTCGCGATGAGCGCGCCGAACAGGATGGCCCACAGCACGTACTCGATATTCGGCAGCACCAGGTGGTGCGCCTTGCCGTAGCGCGCGATCCCCTGCTCGACCGCCTTGCCCGCGTAGCCGACCGCCGCGAGCAGCAGGACGCCGGGGACCGCCGCGGCGAGGCCTTGCGTCCAGGGCTGCCGGTTTTCGGCCGTCGCCGCGAGCCGTTCCGTTTCCGTCGCCATGCGTTTCTCCTTTACCAGGGAACCCGGGTGATGATGTGAAAGCGAACCGCCAGCGCCAGCAGAAACGCCAGCAGCAGGGCCCAAAAGTCGAGCGAGAAACGCGCGCGCGCGGGAGTCATGGTGAAATCCTCGTTCATGTAGGAAGGTCGCAGGAGCGGGCGCTCGACTAGCGGCAACAACAGGAGGGGAGTGCGACGTGGTCGACCGGGATCGCGCTCATGCCCTGGAGCTTAGCCCAGAGCCGCGGACGCTGTCCAGCAAGCGGCGCGCCGAGACCGCGCGGTTTGACGCTCCGCGAGCCCGGCCCATAGAATCCAAGCAGTACGCGGGCGCTGCCCCGGCGCATTTCCAAGCGCAGGAGAGACGGACCCTCCCCGTCTCACATACGATTCCCGAAGGAGCTCCACCCCTACCATGAAGCTGGCGTTATCTCTCCTGAGCCTGCTCGCGACCGGGCTCGCCGCCTCCTCCGGTGCTGCCCAAACCGCCGCGACCCCCGCGCCTTCCGCGGCTGCCTCCACCCCGGTCACCGCGGCCGCCGCCGTGCCGTCGGGCCCCAGCAAGGTCGGCATCATCCTATTCCAGCAAGCCGTGGCGCAGACCAATGAGGGAAAGCGCAACCTCGAGGAAGTCGAAAAGAAGTACCAGCCCAAGCAAACCCAGCTCAAGCAGCAAAGCGACGAGATCGATTCACTCAAAAAGTCGCTCCAAACCCAGAGCGCGACCCTGAGCGACGTGGAGCGCGCGCAAAAGCTCAAGTCCATCGACGACAAGGAAAAGGCGCTCCAGCGCTCCGGCGAGGACGCGCAAAACGACTTCCAGCAGGAGATCCAGCAGGCCTACGCCGGGGTCGCGCAAAAGGTCTACGGCACCGTCCAGAGTTACGCCCAGCAGAACGGCTACACCCTGGTCCTCGACGCCTCCGCTCAGCAGAGCCCTATCCTCTACGCCACGCAGGGCAACGACATCACCGAAGCCGTGATCGCCGCCTACAACACCAAATCCGGCATCGCCGCGCCGCCGCCCTCGGCACCCAGCGCCACCCCGCGCCCCTCCGGCACGGGTAC
>CAXUHL010000334.1:0-2673 GCA_964250745.1 uncultured Acidobacteriaceae bacterium | reverse complement strand
CGCGAGATGTGGGGCACCTCCACCCTTCACCCTCCACCCTCTACCCTCTACCCTCTACCCTCTACCCTCTACCCTCTACCCTCCACCATTTCCCCTCTACCCTCGCGTCAGCACACCCGCATCCGCCGCCTCGTACTGGGCGCGCAGATTCTTCTTGAGCACCTTGCCGGTGCCGGTCTTGGGCAGGTGCTCGACGAACTGGACGCTCTTGGGGCATTTGTAATGCGTCAGGCAGTTGCGGCTGAACGCGATGAGCTCGGCTTCTGTGGCGGCGAGGCCGGTTTTCAGCACCACCAGCGCTTTCGGGACCTCGCCCCAGCGCGCGTCGGAAACGGGAATCACGGCGACCTCCATGACGGAAGGGTGGGCCAGCAGCGCCTTCTCGACCTCAAGCGAGGAGATGTTCTCGCCGCCCGAAACGATGATGTCCTTTTTGCGGTCGACGATCAGGACGTAGCCGTGCTCGTCGATGGTGGCCATATCGCCGGTGTGGAACCATCCGTCGCGCAGGGCTTCGGCGGAAAGCGCGGGCTGCCGCCAGTAGCCGAGCATGATGCCGTCGCCGCGGGCGACCAACTCGCCGAAGACGGTGCCGTCCTCGGGCAGGTGTTGGCCGTCGGCGTCGACGATGTGCATCTCGACGCCCGGGACGGCAAAGCCGGTCATTGCCTGGACGGCGTAGCGGCGCTCGCCTTCCCACCCCAGGTCCGGCTTCATGGGGGAGATGGAGAGCACGGGAGCGGTTTCCGTAAGGCCGTAGCCGGAGTAGCAGGTGCAGCCGAAAGCCTGTTCGACGTCGCGGACCAGGGTGGGCGAGGAGGCCGCGCCGCCGATGACCACTTCCCGGAGGCTCGAAAGGTCGTACTCGTGGCGGGCCGGGTGGTTGGCGAGCACGGTGGCCATGAAGGGGACGGCATTGAACTTGTGGACGCCTTCGTCCTGAATCGCGCGGAAGATGGCGACCGGGTCGAAGCCCTCGACCATGACATGCTTGCCGCCGAGCATGGTCAGGAAGTGCGCGATGCCCCAGCCATTGGCATGGAAGAGGGGAATGGTGTGCAGCTCGACGGCGCCGTTCGCAGTGCCGAGGGCGGCACAGGTGTGCAGGGCGTGCAGGTAGACATTGCGGTGGGTGAGCATGACGCCCTTGGGTTGGGCGCTGGTGCCGCTGGTGTAGAAGATCTCGGCGACCGCGTCCTCGTCGACCAGGGTGAAGTCGGCGCGGTGCGGGGTCGACCCGGCGATCCACGGATCGTAGGCCTGCGGCGCGAGCCAATCAGCCTCCACCGGGCCTTCAAGCTGGACGAACAGGCGCACGGACGGGACCTCGCGGCGAAACGAATCGACCAATGGCAGGAACTGCTTGTCGATGAGCAGCGCGGCGGCTTCGCAATCGTTGAGGATGTGGGTGAGCTCGGCGGGGGCAAGGCGGATATTGAGCGGGGTGAGGATGGCCCCGGCCTCGAGCACGCCGTAGTAGGCCTCGAGAAGGCGGTGGGAGTTGGTGCCGAGAAAGGCGACGCGCTCGCCGGGCTCCACGCCCGCATTCCGAAGCGCCCCGGCCAGCCGGCCTACGCGCTCGCCCATCTGCCGGTAGGTAAAGCGCTCCCCGCGCGAGACGACGGCGGTCCGGGTAGGGTACTGGCGCTCGGCATGGTGGAGGAAGCGCAGGGGCGTGAGCGGAATGTTCATGGGCGGAGATCCTCAGGGGCTGAATCGCGGTTGTTGACAGGATGGACGGACGGGCCTTCGCTGCGCAAGGGACTTCCGGCGCGGACGGCCCCGGCGCGGCGCAAGGCGGCGAGGGTAGGGAAGCCGTCGACGGCCATCAGCAGGTCGGCCTCGGCGAGCAGGGAGTGGAGCACGTGGATGACGCCCTCGGTCCCGGCAAGGGCGAGGCCGTAGACATACGGGCGGCCGATACCGACCGCGGCGGCGCCCATGGCGAGGGCCTTGGCGAGGTCGGAGCCGGAACGGATGCCGGAGTCGAACAGGACCGGCGCGGTGCCGCAGGCTTCGACCACGGCCGGCAGCATGTCGATGGCGGCGCGTCCGCCGTTGGCCTGGCGTCCGCCATGGTTGGAGCAGTAGACGGCGTCCGCGCCTGCGTCGAGGGCGCGGCGGGCGTCGTCCGGGTGGCAGATGCCCTTGAGGACGAGCGGCAGCCTGGTGAGCGAGCGCAGCCAGGGCAGGTCGGCCCAGGTGAGGCACTTGCCGAACAGGCGGGCCCACTGGTTGACGGCGGCGGGCAGGTCTTCCTCAGGCGGCGCGGGAAGCAGCGCGCGGAAGACGGGATCGGTGAAGTAGTTGGCCAGAGCGTGGCCGCGAAGCTGGGGGAAATTTGCGGTGTTGAGGTCGCGGGGCCGCCAGCCGGTCAGCCAAGTGTCGAGCGTGACGACCAGGGCGCGGAAACCGGCGGCCTCCGCCCGGTGGACGAGGCTGGCGGCCAGCTCCTTGTCCTTGGGGCAGTAGAGCTGGAAGAAGCCGGGGGTGTCGCCCAGGGCCGCGCCGACCTCCTCGATGGGCGCGTTGGACAGGGTGGAAGCGCACATGGGCACGCCGGTTTGCGCCGAGGCGCGGGCCGCGGCGAGGTCGCCGTCGCCGGATGGAGTGCAGATGCCGAGCACGCCGACGGGGGCGAGAAAGATGGGGGCTGGGAGGGGCAGGCCAAAG
>CAXUHL010000333.1:0-2690 GCA_964250745.1 uncultured Acidobacteriaceae bacterium | reverse complement strand
TGAACCACAAGGACCGGCTCACCCGGCCGCTGATCCGCAACGCCGACGGCGAGACCTTCCGCGAGGCAAGCTGGGAAGAGGCGCTGGACCTGATCGGCGGCAAGTTTTCCGCCATCAAGCGGGAGCACGGGCCGGACGCGCTCGGCTTCATCGCATCGTCCAAGACCACCAACGAGGAAGCCTACCTGATGCAGAAGCTGGCCCGGGCCGTGGTGGGCACCAACAACGTGGACAACTGCTCGCGCTATTGTCAATCGCCCGCGACCCAAGGGCTGTTCCGCACGGTCGGCTACGGTGGCGACTCCGGCTCGATCCACGACATGGGAAAGGCTTCGCTGGTACTCATCATCGGCTCCAACACTTCCGAGAGCCACCCCGTGTGGGCGACCCGCGTGAAGCAGGCGCAGAAAAATCACGGGCTCAAGCTCGTCGTCGCCGACATCCGCGAGCACGAAATGGCGCGGCGCGCGGACGTCTTCTTCAGCCCCAAGCCGGGCACGGACATCGTGTGGCTCTCCGCGATGACCAAACACATCATCGACTCCGGCCTCGCGAAGATGGAGTTCATCGAGCGCTGGGTGAATGGCTTTGACGCCTACCACCAGAGCCTGAAGTGGGCGACCATGGAGATGGCCGAGCAGGCGACCGGCATCCCCGCATCGCGCCTGCGGGAGATTGCCGAGCTGATCGCGAAGGAGCGGGCGGTGTGCGCGCTGTGGGCAATGGGTGTGACGCAGCACGTAATGGGGTCCGACACCTCGACCGCGATCTCGAACCTGCTTCTGGTGACGGGGAACTACATGCGCCCCGGTACCGGCTCCTACCCTCTGCGCGGCCACAACAATGTGCAGGGAGCGAGCGACATGGGCTGCATGCCCAATATGTTCCCCGGCTACGAGAAGTGCGAGGACGAGGAGGCGCACGCCCGCTACGAGGCGGGCTGGGGGGTGAAGCTGCAGAAGGCGCGCGGCCTCGACAACCATGAGATGATCGACGCGGTGTACGAGGGCAAGCTGCGCGGGGTGTACCTGTTCGGCGAGGACATGTACTCGGCCGACTCGAATGCGAACCATGTCGCGGGCGGCTTCGAGAAGCTCGAGTTCATGGTGGTCCAGGACATCTTCTTCTCGGAGACCTGCCGGTTCGCCGACGTGGTGCTGCCTGCCAGCCCGTCACTCGAGAAGGACGGGACCTTCACCAACACCGAGCGGCGTATCCAGCGGCTCTACGAAGTTTTCGAGCCGCTGGGCGAATCCCGGCCCGACTGGCGCATCATCCAGGACGTAGCGAACCGCCTGGGTGCGCAGTGGGATTACAAGCACCCGTCGGAGATCATGGCGGAGTGCGCCTCGCTTGCTCCCTTGTTCGCCGGGGTACGCTACGACCGCCTGGAGGGCTACAACACCCTGCAATGGCCGGTGGCACCGGACGGCACCGACCAGCCGCTGCTCTACAAGGAGAAGTTCGCCTTCCCGGACGGCAAGGCCAAGTTCTACCCTCTGGAGCACCGCGTGCCGATCGAGGTCGAGGACGCCGAGTTCGACCTGCATTTGAATAACGGGCGCGTGATGGAGCACTTCCATGAGGGCAACATGACGCAGCGCGTACCGGGCATCGAGGAGACCACTCCGGAGCGCTGGGTGGAGGTCTCGCCCGAACTGGCCGCGCGGCACAATCTCGCGAATGGACACTGGGTCGACATCACCTCGCGCCGCGACACCCTGCGCATGCAGGTGCTGGTTACCGACCGGGTCAAGGGCAACCAGCTGTACGTGCCGCTCAACACATCGAACGGACGGGAGCCTATCAACCGGCTCAGCTCGAGCGACACCGACAACGCGACCCATACGCCCGCGTACAAGGAGCTCTCGGTCAAGATGACGGTGCTGCCGTACAAGGGCGAGAGCCCGCTCAAGGTCATCAACTTCCGCAACGGGCACCCCACCCCGCAGAACGGCGTCGAGGTGGAGCGCAAGTGGAAGCGGTCGGACTATAAAACGCCTGGCGCGCAGCAATTGGTACAAATTGGCGCAAACGGGAACGGGCACAGGAGCTGACGATGGCGAAGGCAGTGGAGATGCGGCCGCAGCCGCGGCCGGCATGGGAAGAAACGCAGCGCAGGCTCGACAACGCACCGCTCGACCATGCGGACGCGGTACTGAACGCATACCGTACGCTCCAAACCCTGCACGACACTAAGACGCTCGACTTCGTGCGCGGCCTGCTGGGCGCTGGAGACGAGGTGCTGACCCAGGTCACCAGCGTGATCACCACGCCTCAGTCGATGCAGGCCATTCGCAACCTCCTGGTGCTGATCGACCTGGCGGGCAAGCTGAACCCGGATGCCCTGCACCGGGTGGTCAATGAGCTTACGCCCGTGCTGACCGCCGAGCCCGCCGCCGAGCCGCCCTCGCTGTTCGCGACCGGGCGGAGGCTGCTCGGGTCCAAGGACGCCCGGCGTGCGCTCGCGACGGGCGTTGCCGCCTTGGAAGGGCTGGGCCGGGCGCTCGGGCCGGGCGGAAAGCCGTCGGAGCACAAGGGCTAGAGGCGGCCTCGCTCCCAGGCTTTGGCGTACTTCCAGCTCACGTAAGCCGAGTGGTACAGGTGCAGCAGAAAGCCTTCGCGACCGTCGAGGAATCCTCCGCGCAGGCCGTAGTTGTAGGCTAAAGTGGCGAGCGGGTTAGCGAGCG
>CAXUHL010000332.1:0-2696 GCA_964250745.1 uncultured Acidobacteriaceae bacterium | reverse complement strand
CGGAGGTGATCGAGACCAACAAGGGCGTCGAGGAGTTCGACGCGGCGAACAAGGCGCTGGTCTGGAGCACGGTGGGCGGCAAGACCCGGCGCCTGATCGGCGGCGCGGACGCGTTCGCGGCCGACTCGATGTCCGGCTTTCGCGAGGCGGCCATCGCGATGCTCGGCAAGGCCCCGCCTTTCGAGCTCGCGACACTCAAGGCGGAGCAGGCGCGCCTGGGAGCCCGGCGCGAAACGCTGGGCGGCTGCGACCGGGCAGTGGACATGTGGAGGGCGCTCGGCATCGACGACCCGGCGGGCATCCGCGACATGGACGAAGCGGCTTTCGCCAGGCTCGCGGACAGCTTAAAGGAGAGCAACCATGACGCTCGATGAGGTACTCGGGGGCTTGTTCCCCGCCGGCCACTCCGTCCACGCGAGCGCGGACGGCTGGATCACCGGCTCGGCCAAGCGCGGGGACGGCTCGCCGGTCGCGGTGGTCGGCGTGGCGAACGGCGTCCCGCTCGGCTCCGCGGGTGTACTGGTGCTGGCCGAGCAGGTGCTGCGTGTCGTCGAGGACGGCGGCGACACGCCCATTCTCGTCCTAGTCGACACGGAAGGCCAGCTGATGGCGCGGCGCGAGGAGATGCTCGGCCTGAACGAGTACCTGGCCCACCTCGCCAAATGCCTGCTGCTGGCCAGCCGCGAAGGCCACCGCACCCTGGGCCTCGAATACGGCAAGGCCAGCGCCGGTGCGTTTCTCGCTACCGCCCTGGCCACCGACTCGCTCGTCGGCCTGCCGGGGGCGGAGCCGGCGGTGATGGACCTGCCCTCCATGGCGCGCGTGACCAAGCTGCCCGAAGCCAAGCTGAAGGAGCTGACGAAGACGACGCCGATCTTCGCGCCCGGACTGGAGAACCTGGCCAAGACCGGCGCGGTCGCGGAAGTTTGGGACCCGAAGAAGCCGCTGGACGAGCAGCTCGAGGCTTCGCTCGCGAAGACCGAGGGCAAGGACATTCGCGACCGGCTCGGCGCGGAGCGGGAGGGCAGGAAAGTCGCGGCCGCCGTCGCGCAAAGGGTCATCGCCGAGGCAACCGGGCGAAGCGCGCAGGGCCATGACCCTCAGGCGGCATGACCTGCTGCGGCCTTCGCAGGCTGCCTGGGCGGCCATGCTGCGATGCCGCCCGGAGCTCGCCGAGATTTCGCCGGTGGTGGACTGGGCACGGCTGGGAAGGCCGGTGATCGCGCGGCGGCCCTTGCCGGGGGACCGCGCCGGGGAGACCTTGGCGGCCCTGCCGCTGCCTCCGAGCCATGGAAAGCAGCGAATCGCCCTCGCTTTCCCGCCCGGATCCTCGCTCGCCCCAATGCCGGCCGTTTCGCTCCGCGAAGCCGCGCCCGCGGCGCCTGCCCGCTGGCAGGCGACCATCGAGGCCCTGCTTAGGTTGAGCGTGCTCCCGTCCGTCTTCGGCGCGCTCCTGTGGGAGCACGCCACCGGACTGCCCTACCTGACCCCGGCCTCCGACCTCGATCTGCTGTGGCCGGTCCGCGACCGCACGCAGGCGGACACACTCCTTGCGGCATTGCTTCGCCTGGACTCCGAAAGCCCGGTGCGCCTGGACGGCGAACTCGTCCTGCCCGACGGCTCGGGGGTGCACTGGCGTGAGTACGGCGCTGCCGCGGTCCTGGTCAAGACCATGGAAGGGGCGGCGCTGCGTTCGAGGGCGGAGCTGTTCCGCCCGGCGGTCCCGGCGTGACCGGCGCGCCGCTGCCCAGCCTGGCGCCGGTGTGGGCCGGCCGCATCGCGGAACTCGCGGCGGAGGCGCTGCTGCTGGAGCTGGAAACCTGGCCGAAGCCGGGCTTGGTGAGCCACGTCGACTCCGGAAGCCACGCGGATATGGACGCCGGGACGTTTCGAGCCGGCGCGGCGGCGCTCCGTCCGTTCTACGCACGGCTCGCGTCCGCCGGTGCTTCCGGCGCGGGCATGGCCCGTCTGCGAGCTATCGGCATCGAGGCCGAGCGGGCGATGCTCGCCGCGACCGGCGGCGTAAACACCCATCGCGGCGCGATCTTCGCCTTGGGACTGCTGTGCGCCGCCGCCGGCGCTTCAACCGGGTGCTCGCACCTCGGCGACTACGTGCGCCGGCGCTGGGGACCGGCAATCCTGCAAGGTCCCATTCCGCTGCACAGCCACGGCACGGCCGCCCTGCTGCGCTTCGGGGCCGGGGGCGCGCGGGCCCAGGCCGCGGCCGGTTTTCCCCACGTCTTCCATGTCGGGCTGCCCGCGCTTCGGCTCGGCCGCGCCCTGGCCCGGGCGGACGAGCCCGCGGCCCGCGTGCAGGCCTTCTTCGCCCTGCTGGCAGCCGTCGAGGACACGAACCTGCTTCATCGTGGCGGGTCCGAGGGGCTCGCCCATGCACGCGAAACCGCGAGACGCTTTCTGGCGGAAGGCGGTGTGGGCCAATCCGGGTGGCGCGACCGCGCCGCCGCGTCGCATCGCGATTTCGTCGCCCGACGCCTCAGCCCCGGCGGCTGCGCCGATCTGCTCGCCTGCACCCTCTTCCTGGACAGGATGTCGAGCCGCCCATGACGAACGTCGCGATTCTCTGCTCGGGCCAGGGAGCGCAGGGCCCCGGAATGTTCGAGCTGTTTGCCGGCGCGCCGGAAGCCGCGCCGGTCTTCGCGGCAGCCAAGGCCGCGCTGGGCGGCCGCGATGCGCGC
>CAXUHL010000331.1:0-2705 GCA_964250745.1 uncultured Acidobacteriaceae bacterium | reverse complement strand
CTCCATCAAGAGCCCCACCGCGCCCGGCCCGTTGCCCAGGTACAGCTCCGCCCCGAGATTGCCCCGCAGCGGAACCCATGCGTGAAACACCCGCAGGTTCCGCAAACTCCACGGCGCGATCAGCGCGAGGCAGACCACGCCGGCCAGCGCCGCCCTGCCCACCTGCGCCGGCTTGAACGCCGAGGGCAAGCCGGCGCAGGCCCCTCGGCCCGCTTGTTCGCGATGGAAGGTGCCGGCCAAAATCCACACCCCCAGCACCGGGAGCATGATGCACACCTCGGGATTCGACAGCGCGATCAGCCCCCAAACCAGCCCGAAAAGCAGCCAGCGCCTCATCGTGGGCCCCGCGCCGTCAACCTCGCCCACCCGCCGCATCCGCAAGGCCAGCACCAGCGCCCACGAGAACAAAAACGCGGTCAGCGTCATCTCCCAGATCCACTTGACCGAGTACTGCATGGCAGCCGGGTACAGCGCCCACACCCAGGCCGACCAGACGGCCACCCGCGCGTTGAAGCTCCGCGCCGCGATCTCCCAGGTGGTCCGCACCATCAGCGCGTTCAGCACGCAATTCACCGCGAGCAGCACCCACGCCGACAGCCCCGAGTACACCCCGAACAGTTTGAACACGCCCGCGATGAGCAGCGGATACAGCGGCGTAACCCACGCGGTCGGCCCGGTGTGGCCGTGGAAGGGGTCAGCATAGCCATACCCGGTGACGAGCGCCCGCGCGATCCGCCCCATCTCCCACCCGAACCCGAAGTGCCACTCATACGGCCGCACCCGCCAGGTGTGCGCCAGGGTCATATACGCGATGCGGATAAACAGCGCGAAGCAGACCAGCCGCCACGGGGCGGAAAAGCCCGCGTTGGAAGTTCGAGGTAAAGGCAAGGGTTCTGAAGCCACAAGACGAGTTTACGTCGGCTTTTACAACCGCGTGGACGGGTCCGGTTCCCAGCCGTTGTGCGTCAGGATCAGCATGGTTTTGCTCTTCTGCGCGCCCGCATCCACCTTCGTTTTGATCTCCGGCATGGCTTCCTGCACGTCCTTCGCCTTGGCCCAATCCGCAAGATGGGTCAGTTCATAGGTGAAGTCCACCTCGGAAATGGTGTGCCCAAGCATGTCGCCCGGCTCGGAGTAGTTGTCCACGCTCACGATCTTGATCTTCGCGTAGCACAGGTGCGGGTGCTTCGGGTTCGTTTCATCGGTCGTCCACTCGTCCTTGTGCCCCGGAGCGATGTCATAGGTGAGCACGTGCTCTTGCGTCCGCGGCATGAAGAGGTTGCCCGGCTGCACGACGGTGCCTTCCTTCACGGTCAACAGACCCGCGTCTTTCAACACCTTGTCCCGCCTGCCATGCCCCATAGTGTCGTCCGGCTTGCCGTCGCGACCGAGCGTGAACTGTTCCGGAAAGGACATGTCGCGATCGCAGGCCGGGTACTTGTCGAAGTGCTTCTGGAGGGCAGCCTTGAAGTTGCCGGTGCTCGCCTTCTTCGAGTCGCAGCCCGCGGCGCAGACCAGCAATGCGAGCAGGGCCGCCATAGCAGGGCCGCGCCGGGAACAAAGGGTCATTCGTTCAATCATGGTGCTTGTTTCTCCGCATTGAAATTGAGTGAAGACGCGATTGTACGTTCTTTATCAGCCGCCTTAGAATCGTCGCAACCATGGCGCTTACCGCCGTTCAACCTGCCGGCACGACCGATGCCGTCGCGGGCCCGTCCGCGAACCGGCTCCTGTCGCTCGACGTGCTGCGCGGCCTGGCGGTCGCGGGCATGATCCTGGTCACCGACCCCGGCACGTACAGCGCGGTGTACCCGTCGCTGCTCCATGCCGTTTGGCAGGGGTGGACGCCCACGGACATGATCTTTCCCACGTTTCTTTGGATCGTGGGCGCGGCGATCCCGTTCTCCCTGGCGGCGCAGGAGCGGCGCGGTGCGAGCGGATCCGCCATCGTGCTGCGGGTACTCCGTCGCATTTGCCTGCTGATTCTGCTTGGGCTGGTGCTGAATGGGTTTCCGTTCTTTCACCTGCACACGCTCCGCATACCCGGCGTGCTCCAGCGCATCGCGCTCTGCTACAGCGTGTCCGCGCTGCTGATGCTGTGGGTAGGCCGCCGGGGGTACTCACCAGCGCGGCAGATCGTCCTTCTCGGCGGGTGTGCGCTTGCGTTGTGGCTTGTCTACGGGCTGCTGCTCGCGTTCGTCCCGGTTCCGGGCTTCGGGCCGGGACATCTCGACCAGCTCCGCAGCCTGCCCGCCTTTCTGGACCGACTCGTCTTCACGCGCGCCCACCTGTGGCCATACGGCATCGCGCCCGGCTACGGCGTCGCATTCGACTCGGAAGGGCTGCTTTCGACCTTTGGCGCCCTCGGTACGACACTCGCAGGTGCGGCGGCCGGAGTTTGGCTGCGCACCGCCCGAGAGTGGCGGCGCACCGCACTCGTTTTCGCGATCGTCGGAGTCGCCTGCATGGCCGCAGGGTACGCGCTCGCGCCCCTGCAACCCATGATCAAGAAGCTCTGGACGCCGTCCTTCGCTCTGTTCTCTGCGGGGTTCAGCCTGCTGGTCTTCCCGGCCCTTCACGCGCTGCTCGACGGCCTTCGTATTGGACGAAGGGCAGCCGCGCCGTTGCTCCTCTTCGGCACGAACGCCGTTCTCGCGTTCACGGCGTCCGGCATGATCACCGCCTCGCTCCAGGCCTTCGTGGTA
>CAXUHL010000330.1:1721-2723 GCA_964250745.1 uncultured Acidobacteriaceae bacterium | reverse complement strand
CATCCCGCCCATCGACCCGGGCTGGGACAAGTACCGGATCCGCTGTTGCTCGTTCCACACGGAAAAGCTGGCCGAAGGGCTGCTCGGCGACTTGCTCAAAAGGGGCATTCCGAACCTGCCCCCGGCGCTGCGCGGCAAGATGAACGGGATCATCAAGAAAGCCCTGGGCGAGCTGACGAAGTTCCTGGGCAAGAACTCCCGCGTGCTGTCCGGGCTCCTGGCCGACGTGTCGGTGCTGTTGAGCCTGTTTCCGGCCAGTTTCATCCGGGAAAAGGGCGTTTTCGAGGTGCTGGAGCGGGACCGGCCCAACGCACGCAAGCTCTCCCTTTGCTACTCCGGCATGGGCCTGCGCATCGACGTCCCGAACGACCTCGACGGGCTTCTCGACGACGTCCTGAACAAAAATCCGGCCCTCAAGGCGCTTCCGGAGTTCATCAAGAAAGAGATCAAGGCGGTGCTCAACAAGGTCATCCCGGCCTCCGTCCGGCGCTTCGCGCAGCCGATCGCGAGCGACACCCCCGGGGCGTTCGTCGACTTCGACCTCGCGCACCCGCGCAACCTGCGCATCTTCGAGGGCGGGGTGCAGATGGGCGAAGGGATCTGGATGCCGGGCGAGGTCAACGTGCAGTTCGACTCCGGACCGTGGAACGCGCCGGACCCCAGGGCGAAGCCGCGAATCGCGCGCTGTCCGGGCACGGAGTGCAACGCGGGCGGAGTCCAGATGAAGGTTGGGGACGGCAAGGGGTTCGAGTTTTTCGCGATCACCGCGGGGCAGATGGTCCCCGGCGGCTGCGTGTGCGCGGTGGGGCAAACCGGCGCGCTGCGCGTGGCCCGGCAGCCCTTGGCGCGCAGGGGAGCGCTCCGTGAGGCCGAAGGCGAGGAAGCCTCCTTCGCCGAGTCGCCGTCGGAAGGGGAGGGCGAGCTCGAAACGGGCGGCTTCGAGGCGGGCGAGCTGGACCGCTACGCGCCCCTGCGCGCCGCGCTCGCGCCCGAAGACGCGGG
>CAXUHL010000330.1:0-1711 GCA_964250745.1 uncultured Acidobacteriaceae bacterium | reverse complement strand
CTCCAGGCGGGCGAGCTGCGGCGCAGGCTCGGCGGACGCGCGGCCAATGTGGCCCTGTATGACTGGCTCAACTCAGCCTCACTCCGGCAGGCCACGCTCGCGGGCCTGCTGGGCCGGTCCGGGCGGCGGACTGTCATCGTCGAAGGCGCGGCGGTCCCCATCCCGGCGTACTTCCGCGCGCTCGCGCGTCTGTGCGACGAGGCCGCCGAAAGCCTGGACGCATCGCAGGACCGCTGAACTGCCGCCGGGGCTTACCGCCGGCGCGGGCGCGACCATGATCGCGGACAGGCGCGTGTCGGCCGGGAGAGCGCGCTTCGGTACACGCTTGGGAATGGGGCGGCGTCAGCGAACCAGGGCGTCCATCGGCTTGCCGGGCTTGGCGGCGGAGGGTGGCCCTAGCCGCTGTTCGGACCGGCCTCCTCTTCCCGCGCTCGCGGGCGGCACCGGCAACTCGACCGTACCGTCCTCTTCGATCGACGGCAGCGCGTCGTCGGCGGAGGCTTCCGTCCGCAGCGTCTCATACGGGATCAGGGTTCGGACCGGGCCGCCCCGCACCGAAACCTGCTGGACGGTCCAGGGCTGCCCGGCGGCGGCGGACAAAAAGACGACGCTGCGGTCGTCGGGAACCCACTGCGGGTACAGCACCAGGCGGCCGGGCGGGCTGAGCCGCATGCGCCCGCTGCCGTCGCGCCGGCTGCGCCACAGCGTTCCTTCCGGCAGCAGCCGGTAGGCGACCCACCGTCCATTGTGTGAAACGCTCACCTCGTCGGCCTGGCCGCCGGCGGGCAGCCCGGGAACCGTGCCGGCGCGGGCGGCGGGCTGCATGGTGGCGGAGCGCCGAGCGGAGGCGGTAACGGCCAGGGTCAGCCAGCTGAGCGAGGCAAGGGCGGCGACGGCGAACAGCGCCGCGACGGACCAGAGCAGGCGCCGGCGCAGCGTGTTTGCCGGCTTCCCTGACGGGATGGGCGCGGCAGCCGGCTCCGGCTCGTCTATCTGCGCGGCCGACTCGACCCTTCGCAGCCCCACTCTAAAAAGTGTCCGGTCGAAGGCTTCCGGGGCCAGGCGGTAGCCCTGCCGGGGCATGGTCTCGATGTACTCCCCGCCGCCCGGCAGCTTGCCCAGCGTTTTTCGGAGCAAAAACACGGTCTGGGTAAGATTTCCATCCTCGACCGAGGACCCGCCCCAAACTTTTTCGAAGAAAGCTTCCTTGCTGACCGTTTCCCCGCGGGCGCACACCAGCAGCGCCAGCGTTTCGAGCTTGCGCTGGGTCAGCTTCAAGGGTTCGCTCCCGCGCAGCAAACGGAGCGGGTGAAGGGTGAGCGTGTAGTGGCCGAACTCCTGAACCTGTCTCATGGCGTGCCTTTTAGAGAGGTGGAGGAGACCTCGCATCGTCGGTCCCATCGCGCCTTCGCAGCTGCCGCAGCCGGAACGGATCCCGCTTGAGGGCGGGTCTGCTTCGAGGCCGCGGGAGCTTGGGGGCCGATGAGGCCGCTTTCAATCTCAATAAATCTCAAAATTGAGGATTCACGTTGCCGGGGCGGGCAAATTGGTTGCACGCGACCGGCTTCGCAACCCGCGAAGCCAGTCTCTGCGGACTTGACAAAAATACAAAGAGCTAAGTGGTAACCGAGAAAGTTCTACCTATGGTGTCCAGAGTTTGTGCCGCCGCTTTCGGCCCGCAACGCTTCCGGGCCGGCGACCCGCCCACGAC
>CAXUHL010000329.1:0-2759 GCA_964250745.1 uncultured Acidobacteriaceae bacterium | reverse complement strand
GTTCACGATCGTTCCATCCATGCCCACCAGCAGGAGGCTCAAGCAACAAATTCCCAGAATCAGATTGGGGTGCATCCCCTTGCGCGTGAGCGCCTCACCTTCCGCTATAGCCATCCCTCGGCTCCCATGCCTGCACCCCGACTCCCTCACGACCCTCTTCACGGATCGCCCACCCCTCAGGCGAGCGCTTCCCTGATCTCCGCCGCTTTTCTTACCCTCCCGATCGAAGGAAGAATCCTCTCCATTGCGAATCGGTGGGACTCCGCGTCGATCGACGAACACGCGTCTTCAATCACGATCACCTGGAAGCCCAGCGCCACCGCCTGCCGCGCCGTCGACTCCACTCCGAAGTTCGTCACCAGCCCTGCCAGCACGATCGTCTCCACGCCCTTCTCGCGAAGCGCCTTCTCGAGACCCGTTTCCCCGAAAGCGCCCCAGTGCCGCTTCGTGATCGCGAGATCGCCCTCCCGAAATCCCGCCTCGGGTACCAGCTCAGACGCCGCCGCCGGCAAGGGCCCTCCATTCGGATCCCCGTGCGAAACATCCACGATCAAGGGCAGCATGTTGTTCAAATCCACCCGGACGTAAGCCACGGGAGACCCTTTTTCCCTGAACTTTTCAGCCAGGCTCCGTGCCGCGCTCACCACCGCTTCCGCGGAGTGCGGCTGGACCGGCATCGCCGTGATCCCGTGCTGGAGGTCGATCAGGACCAGGGCAGTCTTCCGGGGCTCGATTTCCATCGCCATCGCTTCTTCTCCATAAGTTGAGGGTTCCCTCGACTTGAGTTCGATCTTAACATGGAGGGGTGTCCCCTACTCCGGCTCACCTCATGCGGCGCAGTCCCCGGCAACCCAGGGCCGCCTTCCGCCGCGCGACCTTTCTCGCTTCCGCCGCCTGCCTCATCGGCAAATCCGGCTACGAAGCCCTCACCATGACCGCCGTCGCCGAGCACGCCCGCGCCTCGATCGGCACCCTCTACGACTACTTCCCCGATAAGCCCTCACTCGCCCTCGCTCTGCTGGCGCAGTACACCGAGGAGGCGGACGCACACTGGGCCGCGCGGCTGCCCCCGGCCTCCCCAGTGGCCGGGTCTTCCCTCGCCGGCGTTTTCATCGACGGAATCCTCGACTTCGTCCGCGGGCGCCCCGCCTATCTCGCGCTCCTCGGCGCGCCGCTGGTTTACTCGCGCTCTCCCGCGGCCCGCAAACCCCTCCGCGCCACCATCGCCGCCGCCCTCCAGAGCCTCAATCCGGACCTGCCCGACGACCGCGCCTTCCTTGCCGCGCAGGTTACCGTCGAACTCCTCAAGGCCTTTCTCGCGGTCTACAAACAAACGGCTCCGAAACTCAAGGCCGCCACCTCGGGCGAGTTCAAAAAAGTGCTTCAGCTCTACCTTGCCGAGACTCTCGCCTGAGTCGATTCGCTTCGGCGCGCAAAACCGCACGGCCGGCCGGGACACCGCTACTGCGGCGCGCCTGCTCAGGTCCGCCTTCAGCCGGGTGGTTGAACCAAGGCTCACTACCGATTCCCGCCCGGACCGCTTACTCCGCTCTCGTCTTGGTCGGACGCGCCGCCCGGGAGCGGCTCGGGACCCGCCCGAGCTCGCTACATCGTCAACCCGCCCGCCGCGACGATGTGCTGCCCCGTGATCCAGTAAGCGTCAGGCGACGCGAGGAAGACCGCGATCTTCGCGATATCCGCCGGCTCCCCGAACCGGCCGAGCGGCGTCCGCTCCTTCATCTCCTTGAAGATCGAGGTCTGCGCCGAACCCTCCGTTCCCTCCGTGAGCACCGCTCCGGGGGCCAGGCTGTTCACGCGGATCTGCCTCGGGCCGAGCTCCTTCGAGAGCGCCGTCGTGATCGACTCCAGCGCGCCCTTCGTCGCGGCATACACGGTCGAGCGGGCCGGAGCCATGGAGGCTACCACCGAGCTGATGTTGAGGATCGACCCGCCTTCCTCTGGTGCCAGCTTCACCATCTCCTGCGAACAAAGCAGCAGCCCCAGTACGTTCAGGTCGAAGTGCCGGCGGAACTCCTCGACCGTGAACAGATCGAAGTTATTGAACTTGAACACACCGGCGTTGTTGACCAGAATGTCCAGCTTGCCGTGCTCCTTCGCGATCTCCGCGAAGCACCGGCGTACTTCCTCGGGCTTTGAAAGATCGCCCTGGAGGATGCTCGCGTGTCCACCCGCCTTCTCGATCTCCTCGGCCACGCGCTCCGCTCCCGCGCGGCTGGCGGAGTAGCTGATGATGACGCGCGCGCCGGCCGCGGCGAAGTGCGCCGCCATCGCGGCTCCTATGCCCTTCGATGCTCCGGTGATGAAAGCTGTTTTGCCTGTCAAGTCGTTCATTCGCATTCGGCTCCTCTATCCGTCCGCCGAAAGCCGCTTTATTCGTACGGTTGATCGGCCATGAAAATGGGATGCCGCCCCCGACTTTCGAGGCTGCCCGCCATGCGGAATAAGTCGAGGATGCCCTCATCTCTTTCGCGGTCTCGGGTGGGTGGATCCCAATGCCGAGGCACGGCCTTCACGCGGCGCCGCGCGCCCGCTTCGGCCCGAACCGGCTGCTCTTCGTCAGGCGCACGCCTCAGCGGCCTCGCGGCGAAGCCTGCCCTGCCTCCGCCGACCCATTCGGCGAGTGCGCGACCCGCTCCGCTCGCGCCCCCGCTCCGCACAGCACCTCGTAGGGGATCGTCCCGCACCAGTCCGCCATCTCCCAGGCCGTCACCCCCGCCCCCAGCAGCTCCACCTCATCC
>CAXUHL010000328.1:0-2803 GCA_964250745.1 uncultured Acidobacteriaceae bacterium | reverse complement strand
GGTCCGGGGCCAACGGTGCCATCAACGCCCGCGATTTTGCCCTGCGCGGCCAGCCGGTTGTGCAGCCCAACTACGGCTCCAACCGGTTCGGCCTGGTGTACGCCGGTACGCCGTACATCCCCAAGCTGTTGGAGCACGATAAGCGTGACTTCCTCTTCTTCACCGCGAACCGGCAGCTTTCTTCGAGTCCCTTTGACCAGTACGGAACCGTGCCGACCCCTTCGGAGCGCGCGGGCGACTTTTCCGGCCTAACCACCAACACCGGCGCGGCGATCCCGATCTATGACCCGCAAACCGGGAGGCCGTTCCCCAACAACGTGATCCCGGCCACGCGCATCAGCCCGCAGGCGCGCGCGCTGCTCGGCTACCTGCCGCTCCAGAACCTGCCCGGGACCGCGCGCAACTACCAGCTGCTTACCAGCGCGCAGTCCAATTCGACCGCGGTCGCTCTGCGCTTCATCCACACGCTCGGGGAGACGTCCGGCGGCTCGCCGCTGGGCGGGCTGATTCGGCAGTACATCGGCGGGCAGAATAAAGGTTTATCGCAGAACTTCCATGCGAACCTGAACTACTCGCACACGGCCAGCGATAACCTGAACCTCTATCCCGGACTGGGCGGCAAGACGCAGGTCAACAGCCGCGAGGTCGAGCTGGGTTACACCCTCAGCAAAGACCGCCTGACCAATAATCTGGCCGTGAACTGGAACCGCGTTTCGACCAACGTCACGAACTACTTCACCAATGGGCAGGACGTCGCGAATAGCCTGGGCATCAACATCTTCGGAGCGCAGGCGGCCAGCCCGCTCAACTACGGCCTGCCCAACGTGACACTTACTCAGTTCACCGGCTTCTCGGAGCAGCAGCCATCGTTCCAGGTCAATCAAACCATCGCCGTGAGTGAGTCGAGCTCCTGGTCGCACGCCAAGCACACGCTGAAATGGGGCGGCGATTACAAGCGTGTGCAGCTCAACCTGCAGGGTGCGCCGCAGCTCATCTCCACCGGCTCGTTTATTTTCTCGGGGCTGCTGACGCAGGATCCCGGCACGAGCGCGCTTTCGGGCGTCGGCAACACCACGCAGCAAGGCTTCGCGCAGAGCGGGTCCTCGCTGGCGGACCTGCTGCTGGGGCTGCCGCAGCAGTCGCAGCTCCAGGCGGCGTATCAAAAGAGCTATCTTCGCCAGAATATCTACGAAGGCTACTTCCAGGACGACTGGAAGGCGCTCTCCTCGCTGAGCCTGCAGGCCGGGATACGTTACGAGTACTTCTCGCCGTTCTCGGAAATCAATAACCGCCTGGCCACGCTCGATCCGGGCAATAACTTCGCCTCCATCGCGACGGTTACCCCGAACAGCATCGGTCCCTACACGGGCTTATACCCGCGGTCGCTCATCTACCCGGAGCGCAACAACGTAAGCCCGCGGCTCGGCTTTGCCTGGCGCGCGGCCAGGGATACGGTCGTGCGTGGCGGCTACGGCATCAACTACGCGAACGGGCAGTACAGCAAGTTCGTGCAGCAGTTCGCCTTTCAACCCCCGTTCGCCGACGTGCAGACCAACGAGGTTACGCTGGGCGCGCCCATCACCCTGGCCAACGGCTTCCCCAACCCGCAGGCGCAGGGTAACTATGCGGTCGCGAAAAACTACCGGCTGCCTTATATCCAGGTCTGGAACCTGAACGTGCAGCGCACGCTCCCGCAAAATACCGTCCTCAATATCGGCTACTCGGGGTCGAAAGGCACGCGTTTGAGCATCGTGGACGCGCCGGGCCGGACCGCGAACGCCTCGCTCTCCGGGATCCTCTACGACTACGAGCAGTCCGCGGCGTTCTCGAACTACAACGCGCTGACGGTGAGCGTGCGCCGGCGGCTGGCCAAGGGGCTGGGCCTCCAGGCCACCTACACCTACGCGCACTCGATCGACAACGCGACCTCGGTAGGCGGGGTGGGCAACGCGGTCGCGCAGAACTGGCAAAACCTGCTCGCGGAAGAGTCGAACTCGAGCTTCGACATCCGCAACAAGGTGACAGGGAACTTTGTCTACGAGCTGCCCTTCGGCGCGGACAAGGGCCTCCTCAACCGCGGGCGCACGGGCAAGGCTTTGGAGGGCTGGTCGCTTTCCGGCACCTACACCCTCGCGAGCGGGACGCCGCTGACCCCGGCCTACGTGGCTTCGGTCAACGACGTCGCGCGCGGCAGCGCCGGGTCGCAGCGGCCGGACCGGGTCCGGGGCGCCTCCATCACCGCCGGCGGCGGACGATCGCTGAACTGGTTCAACACGGGGGCTTTTGCGCAGCCCGCGGCGGTGTACGGTACGGCGAGCCGCTACTCCATCCCCGGCCCGGGGACCATCGCGTTCAACGGCTCCGCGTCAAAGACCGTCAACTTCACCGATACCCGCTCACTGGAGCTGCGCGTGACGGCCGACAATGTGTTGAACACGATCCAGTACTCTTCTGTCGATACGCAGCTCGGCTCCAACGCTTACGGGCAGGTGCTGGGCACCGCGGCGACCCGGCAATTCAACTTCCTCGCGCGGTTCCGGTACTAGCCATGCGCGCCCTCTTGCTCGCTCTCCTGATGGCGCTGCCGGCGGCGGCGCAAGAGACCCAGGCACCCGGCTTCACGCTCAAGGTCCAGACGGACCTCGTGCTGACCGATGTGATCGTGCGCGACCGCAAGACCGGGCAGCCTGTCAAGGGGCTCACCCGCGAGGACTTCACGGTGCTCGAGAACGGCAAACCGCAAAAGCTCGTGAGCTTCGACCCGCAGGATGTGGACCGGGCGCTCGCGCTCGCCGCGACGCAG
>CAXUHL010000327.1:0-2821 GCA_964250745.1 uncultured Acidobacteriaceae bacterium | reverse complement strand
TCATACCCCCAGCTCCGCCCGGATCGCCCCGGCGATCCGCTCGGCGTGCGCCCGCATCAGGGTCTCCGATTCCGCCTCGATCATCACCCGCGCCAGCGCTTCCGTGCCTGAGTAGCGGATCACCACGCGGCCCGTCCCGGCCAGCGCCTGTTCCGCCTCACGGATCGCGCCGGCGACGGACGGGATCGCCTCCAACGGCTTCTTCTCGCGGACGCGCACGTTCACGATCACCTGCGGGTAGGTCTTCAGGTCGGCGAGCAGAGCCTGGAGCGACGACCCGCTGCGCCGCACGATGTCGAGCACTACCAGCGCCGTCAGCAGGCCGTCGCCGGTGGTCGCAAGGTGCGGGAACAAGATGTGCCCGGACTGCTCGCCGCCGAGCGCCGCCCCCTCGGCCTGCATGCGTTCAAGCACGTACTTGTCGCCGACCGGCGCGCGCAGCATACGGATGCCGTCGCGGGCGAGCGCCGCTTCCAGGCCCATGTTCGACATGGTGGTCGCGACAACCGTGTCCTTGCTCAAAAGCCCGGAAGCCCTGAGAAACCGCCCGGCCAGCAGCAGCACCGCGTCCCCGTTGACCACGCGCCCCTGCGCGTCGGCGAACAGCGCGCGGTCGGCGTCGCCGTCGAGCGTAATGCCGAGCGAGGCGCCGCGCTCCTTCGTTTCCCGTGCCACGACCTCAGGGTGCAGCGCCCCGCAGCCCTTGTTGATATTGCGACCGTCCGGAGCGGCATGCGTCAGCTCGACCCGGCCGCCGAGAGAGGCGAACAGCTCCGGCGCGATCGCGGAGGCGGCCCCGTTCGCGCAGTCGAGCACGATGTGCAGCCCGTCGAGCCGCAGCTCCGGGACGGCCGCACGCAGAAAAGTTTCGTAATCGTGGCGGTACACCGGGTCCGCCGGCGGCAGCTCGCGTTCCGAGATCGAGGAAGCGCCCAGCCGCGCGAAAATCTCCCCTTCGATCGCGAGCTCGTCCGCGTCGGGCAGCTTGTAGCCGTCGCCGCCGAAGATCTTTATCCCGTTGTCGGCCCAGGGATTGTGTGAAGCGGAGATGACGATGCCCGCCGCGAAGCCGAACTTACGCGCCAGATGCGCGATGGCGGGGGTCGTGAGCACCCCGGCGTTCGCGAGCTGCGCACCGCCGGCGGCAAGGCCCGCATGGAGCGTGCGGGCAATCCAGGGCCCGCTTTCGCGCGTGTCCATGCCCAGCAGCACCCGCGGCATGGCGTGTTTGCCCCTGAGCGTGTGCGCCAGTGCCTCGCCCGCCGCGTGGATGGTGGCTGCGTCGAGCGGGGCCTCCCCGGCGACCGCGCGAATCCCGTCCGTTCCGAAAAGCTTTCTCATGCACCTTCTCGCGTGTTGCCGACGACGGCGGTGAGCGAGCCTTCCGCGAGCCGCACGTCGATGGTTTCACCTGCCCGCGCGTCCTCGGGGCGCCGCAGCAGCGTGCCGCCGGCTCCGTACACCAGCGCGTACCCCCGGCCCAGCACGCCCAGCGGCGACAGCGTCCTCAGGGCGCGCGCGGCCGCTTCCATGCCGTGCCGGGCGCGCCTGAGCCGGGCGTCCTCTGCTCGGCGCAGGCGTGCTTCGAGCTCCGCGACGCGCGTGTGCAAGCGGCGCACCGGCTCGCCCGCGTCCATTCTGCGCAGCACGCCGGCCGGGCGTTCGTGGCTTTGCCCGGCCGCCGCGCTCCGCTGGGCGATCGCGCGCCGCAACCGCATCTCCAGGGTGCCGAAGCGCTCGCGCATCAGCCCGACCCGCTGGGTCGCATCCCGCCGGATGAGCGCCGCGTGCAAGGTCCGCAGCCGGTCCGAAGCGGAGCGCAGGCGTAAGCCGCCGGCTTTTTCCAGGCGGAACCGCAGCTCGTCGAGCTTTTGCTCGCGCCGCTGGAGGCCGCTCTGCAGGCGGGCAAAGCTCGCGTCCGCGCCCAGCGCGGCGAACCGGTGCTGCGCCGAAGCCAGGGCCATGCGGGCAGCCCGTCGCAGCCGCGCATGCAGCGCGTCCAGGTGCTCGTCGATACGGTGCTGGGCCGCGGTGATGAGCTCCGCCGCCGCCGAAGGGGTGGGCGCGCGCAGGTCCGCGACGAAGTCGGCGATGGTGAAGTCCGTCTCGTGCCCGACCGCGGAAACCACGGGGAGCGTGGACGCGGCGATGGCGCGCGCGACCGCTTCGCTGTTGAACGCATTCAGGTCTTCAAGCGAGCCGCCGCCCCGCGCGACGACGATCACGTCGACATTGCGCGCCCGGTTGAACCAGGCGATGCCGGCAGCGATCTCCTCCGCCGCGCCCTCGCCCTGCACCTTCGCGGGGAACAGCAGCACCTCGAGCGCGGCGTGGCGGCGTGCCGCGACATTCAGGAAGTCGCGGATCACCGCGCCCGCGGGCGAGGTGACCATGCCGGCGCAGCGCGGGTACGGCGGCAAAGGGCGCTTGCGGTCCATCGCGAACAAGCCTTCGGCTTCCAGCTTGCGCTTGAGCTGCTCATAGGCCACCTGCAGCGAACCCGCGCCGACCGGCTCCAGGGTGTCGGCGACGAGCTGGATTTGGCCGCGCTGCTCGTAAACGGAGAAGCGCCCGTTCAGCAGCACCTCCAGGCCGTCCTCGGGCGTAAACCTCAGCCGGCGGGCGTCTTTCGCGAAGATCACCGCGGACAATGCCGCGTTGTCGTCCTTGAGCGTGAAGTACAGGTGGCCGGAGGGGAACGCCCGCAGGTTCGAGATTTCCCCGCGAACCCAGATGTTCGGGTACAGCCGCTCCATGTGCCGGCTCAGATCCGTGACGAGCTCGATGACGCGAAATACTTTGCGCGCGGGCAGCTCCTGTG
>CAXUHL010000326.1:0-2857 GCA_964250745.1 uncultured Acidobacteriaceae bacterium | reverse complement strand
GTGCTACGCGAGCGGGCGTTCGGCCTGCAATGCCGGCAGCCAATCCGGTACCGGCGAGGATGGGCAGGGTCTCTACCTCGTGGGCTCGGGTCGAGGCTTCGGGACGGTAAGTAGGCGACCTCGTGTCGAATCGCGATGGAGGTGTTCGTTGGAGCCGTTCTGCGGAGGACGGATCGCGACGCGGGCAGCGGGCGTCAGGGATGCGGGCGCGAGCAGCCTGCGGTGCGGGTCTACTCCGCCCGGAGCGCCTCCACCGGATCGATGCGCGCAGCCCGGCGGGCCGGGCCATAGGCGGCGAGGAGGCACACAGTGACCGCCGCCGCGAGCGAGCCTTCGGCGGGTGCGCGAGCCGACTACGTACAGCAAGGCTCACTCCTCACGCAGCAGCGTTGCCGGGTCTACTTGAAGAGCCCTGCGCGCGGGCAGCCATGTCGCGAGCAACGCCAGCAAAGCTATGGTCGCGGTAACCCCGAGTAGAACGACCGGATCCTGTGAGCTTGCCTGGTAGACCACAAGCGCGAGCAGGCGGCTCGACAGTGCGCCCAGCGCGAGCCCGGTGACGGAGCCGTACAGGAGCAGCCTTGCCGGACGCCCGAGTGCGGCCTTGAGCACATCGCCCCGCGAAGCCCCGAGCGCCACCCGCAAGCCGAACTCGCGCAGGCGCTTCGAGACCGCGTAGGAAGCCATCCCGAAGATGCCCGTGACGGCGAGCATCGCCGCGAGCGAGCCCATGATGCCGAGCGCGACCGTGGCTGCGACCGAGGGCAGCAGCGCCACGCGCAGCGACTCGGTCCAGGGGGTCAGCGTCACGGGAACGTTCGGGTCTGCGCCGGTCAGCACTTGGTGGACGG
The DNA here is from genome assembly GCA_964250745.1 of uncultured Acidobacteriaceae bacterium. GTDB lineage: Bacteria > Acidobacteriota > Terriglobia > Terriglobales > Acidobacteriaceae > EB88. Next base: position 2,006 of record CAXUHL010000326.1, on the reverse strand, counting down.
CGGCTGCGCTTACCGATGCGCCGGGCCGGGAGCGCACGACAAAGAGAGTCGAGGAGGCCGGCGACTGTGTGAACGGGAAGAACATGGCCGCAGATGGGTCCTCGGTCAAGGTCCGGTACTTGCCGTCGGCGACGATGCCGATGACCTGGTAGCGCGCATCCCGGCCTAAAAAGAAGGAGCGCCCGACGGCATCAGCCGTACCGAACAGCTTGCGGGCCAAGGTTTGGTTGACCACCGCGACCGAGGGCGTCTGCCCGGTGTTGTGCCAGGTGAAGTCGCGGCCTGCGAGCAGACGCGTTCCGCTCGCGCGCAGGTAGCCGGGCGAAACCCGGTAGCGGCTTGCATCGGTCGCCGCGCCCGAGTCGCGAAAGTCCGTCGTGCCGTCGCGCCAAACGTTTGAGTCCGACGTGCTCAGGCTGAGCGGGAGCTTGTCGGCGAAGCCGACCGCGTCCACGCCCGGCAGCAAGGCGAGGGCGTCGGCTGCCTTGCGCTGGACTAGAAGCGAGTTTTCGTCGGTGTGCCCGCTCATGCTCAGGTCGAAGGTCGCGAGCAGCGCGTGCTCCGGCTCGAAGCCGAACGAGGTGTGCAGGCTGCGTGCCATGCCGCGCACGGCGACGAGCGAAGCCGTCACGAGCACGGAGCAGAGCACGATCTGCACGAACAGCAAGCCGTCGCGCAGTGCCCAGCGCCGGCCGCTTACCGATGGGCCCGAGCCGCTTTTGATGACGAGCGAAGCGTCCGCGCGCCAGACCTGCCGCGAGGGAGCGAGGCCGAAGAAGATGCCGCTCGCAATGGCCAGCGCCAGCGCAAAAGTGCCCACTCGCCAGTCGGCGTCGACCGTAAAATGAACCGGATACTCGGGCGAAGGATGCCATCGGCTCAGCGCTTGAAGGGCAGTGTCGGCGAGCGCCAGACCGGCGACTCCGCCGAGCAGGGACACGCATACGGCTTCCGTCACCAGCTGTCGAACCAGCGCCATCCGGCTCGCGCCGAGCGCGAGCCGCACCGTCGTTTCCCGCGTGCGGTCCGCAGCGCGGGCGGCGAACAGGCTGCCCAGGTTGGCGCAGGCCGCCAGCAGCACCATGGCCGCGAGGCCCAGCACGCCGTACAGAAAGGCGCGGACGGGTTTGCCGAGTAGGTCGCCGAGCAGGCCCGGTCGAGACAGGTGGACGCGCATGCCGTCATCCTGCTGGTGCTCCCGTCCAAGCTGCGCGGCGATCGCGTTCAGGTCCGCCTCAGCCTGAGCGGCGCTGACGCCGGGCCGGAGCCGGCCGAGCACGTTGATGCCGTGATCGCCCCAGGACTCCAGATAGCTGTAGCCGTCGAGCTGGTCCGAGTTCAGCATGGACACCCACATCTCGGACGAAAAGAAGCGCTCCGTGCCGCTGAACCCGCGCGGGGCCACGCCGAGAATCATGAACGGGTGCTTGTTGATTTTAAGCATCTTGCCGACGACACGCGGGTCTGCATGAAGCGGCCCCTGCCAGTACGCGTAGCTGAGCACCGCGTAGGGCATGGAGTTGGGCCCATGCGCGTCCGAAGCATGGAAGAAGCGCCCCAGCGCGGGCTCGACGCGGAGCATGTCGAAGTAGTTCTCGCTCGCGACGGTGAGCCAGCTTTGGCGGACGGCGCCCGCTTCGCCGACTCCCACCCGGTCGATGGCACACGCGGCGATGCCGGAGAAGGTCCGGTTGCGGTCACGGAAGGCGCGGTAGTCCGGGTAGGACTGCGCGGGTGAGGACGCGACCGAGGTGCCCACGTTCCCTGCTCGGTTGAAGAACACCAGCCGCTCCGCCCCCGGTACAGGCAGGGGCCGCAGCACCAGCGCGTTCAGCACGGAGAACACGATCGCGTTCGCCCCGACCCCCAGCGCGAGCGTGAGGACGGCGGTGAGCGCGAAGCCGGGGGCTCGGCGGAGTTGACGCAAGGCGTAGCGGAGATCGTGGAAGAGGGTTTGCATGGGGGCTACTCCGATCTGAGGACTTCGGCCGGGTCGGTGAGGGCGG
>CAXUHL010000325.1:899-2864 GCA_964250745.1 uncultured Acidobacteriaceae bacterium | reverse complement strand
CTCCTGCTCCTCCCCGCTTTGGCGCTTGCCGCCGTGGCCGCCGGCTCCGCCCACGCGCAAAAGACCGTGTTCGCCCACTACCTGCTCACCAACCAGGACTACGCGAACGACTCCGACACCACGCAGGAAACCAAGATCGCCGCCTACGAGCGCGAGATCAAGCAGGCCCAGGCCGCCGGCATCGACGGATTCGCCCTGAACGTGGGCGGCTGGCTCAACCAGACCTATTACATCCGCTACTCGGCCCAGATGTTCGAAGCGGCGGCCCGGCTCAACTCGGGCTTCAAGCTGGTCTTTTCGGCCGATATGTGCTGCGGCAACGGCGTCAACGACGTGGAAGACATGGTGCGCCGGTTCGTGAACGACGCCCGCTACAACGCGGTGTACTACAAGCAGGGCGGTCGCCCGGTACTGACGACATTCTCCGGCGAGAACCTGGGCACGAGCTTCTGGCAGCAGGTCAAGTCCGACCTCGCGAACGGGACAAATCCCTCCAATACCGCGGAGCCGACGGCGCTGGCCGAGGTCGCGGGCGCGCCCTCGAACGCCGGGGTCAATATCTTCCTCGTCCCCGCGTTTTTCTGGGGCGGCGAAATCCCGACCCAGGCCTCGATCCAGCAGGGCTTCAGCCAGTACCAGTCGATTCTCGACGGCTCGTTCTACTGGGGCATTGCCGGGGTGCCCGGCGGCTCGCCCGACCAGATCCCTTCGAGCGAGGCCTACGCCTCAGTGGTCCACGGCGGCGGCAAGCTGTACATGGCCCCGGTCACCCCGCAGTTCTGGGGCGCGAACGCCAACCGCTACTACGAGTACTCGGGGTATCAGGGCTTCCGCAAGATGTGGCTCGACGCGATCAACGTCTCCAAGCCCGACTGGATCGAGCTCATTACCTGGAACGACTTCATCGAGGGCAGCTACGTCAGCCCGATCGACGACCCGAACAAGTACCAGTACGCCAACTTCCTCGACACTACCGGCGTCCCGGCGTCCACGCTCGGCTACTTCCACTCGCACTACGGCTTCTACGACCTGCTGCCGTTCTTCATCAAGTGGTATAAAACGGGAGCGCAGCCGGCGATCACGCAAGATGCCGTGTACTACGCCTACCGGACGCAGCCGGCGAGCTACGACGCGGGCACCCCTTCGGTCGCGAACAAGTACGGCCCGGTGAGCGACCAGATTTACATCACCTCGAACCTGACCGCGCCGGCGAGCCTGAAGGTGACCTCGGGCGGGCAAACGGCGGTGCTGAACCTGCCCGCGGGATCGAGCGACACGCAGACGCCCTTTCTGCCCGGCAGCGCGCCCGCGTTCGAGCTCGACCGCAATGGGACCGTGATCGGCTCGGGAACCGGAACGGACCCGATCCAGGCCGCGCCCAAGTACAACGACTACTACTACTCGACCGGAGACTTTCTCGGCTCGGCGGGCGGGGGAACCGGCGGCGGCGGCGGCACACCCGTACCCGCGGCACCGACGGGGCTGGCGGCCTCGGCCGGGAGCAGCTCCATCGCTTTGTCCTGGACCGGCAGCACGGGGGCAGCCTCCTACAACGTCTTCCGTGGCACCGGCTCCGGCGCGGAAGCCGCCCAGGCACTGGTGACCGGGCTCACCGCGACCAACTACACCGACACCAGCGTGAACGCGGGCACCACCTACTACTACAAGGTCTCGGCCAACAACGCGAGCGGGGCTTCGCCGCAGTCGAGCGAGGCTTCGGCACAGGTCGCTTCCGGGTCCGGCTCGGGCGGCGGCGGCACGGGCTCCGGCCAGCCTGACCTCATCGTCACCGGCGTAAGCCTCAAGCCGGCGAACCCGGCTACGGGCGACCCGGTCGTCTTCACGGCGGTGGTCAAGAACCAGGGAACGGGCGCGACTCCGGCGGGGGTGGTGCTTGGTGTCGGGTTCGACCTGGACGGCTCGGCCGCGGCGACAACCTGGGAGGACACAGACACGGCCTCAATG
>CAXUHL010000325.1:0-889 GCA_964250745.1 uncultured Acidobacteriaceae bacterium | reverse complement strand
CCCCCCCCACCGGGGGGGCCCGCCGTGCCCCGGGGGGGGGGGGTGCCCGTGCCCGGGACGGGGGGGCTGGGCGGCAAGAACTCCTGGACGGCCACGGCCGGCCAGCACTCGGTTACGGCTTGGGTGGACGACGTCAACCGGATCGCAGAATCGAACGAAAACAACAACAAAACCACGCAGTCCTTCACGGTTGCAACCTCAGGCGGGCTGGCGGGGACGCATACGCTGGTTCCCGGCAATGCGTCCGGCTCGGCGCTGGATGACGCGGCGGCAAGCACGGCCGCAGGCAATCCGGTCCAGATCTACACGCAGAATGGAACCGCCGCCCAACAGTGGACGCTGTCAACGACGAATGTGAATCCGACCGGCTTCTATAATCTGGCCGTGCTGGGGTCCAACTGCGCGACCGCTTCCGGCGCGAACGACGGCAGCCCGGTGCAGATACAACCGTGCGATGGGTCGGCGGCGCAGTCCTGGCAGGCCGTCCCCACGACGGGCGGGTACATCTTCCAGTCCGCCCTGAATGCGGCAAAATGCCTGGACGTGCGCTACTCCGGAACGCAGGACGGGACACCGGTGCAGGTGTGGGGCTGCGACAACACCGCGGCGCAGGTGTGGGGGGTGAAGTAAGCCGGCGGGGGCGGCCCGTCCGGCGAGCCGCCCCCGCGAACTCAGTCATGCCGAGCTCGACAAAGTACCCGCTTATCCCCTCATGCCTCTTCATGCCGGGACCGGCAAACACGGCCTTTTCACGTCGCGAGACAAGGGAGTTACAAACCACCATCACGCCTGCTATAACTTGGCCCGCGAAGCGAAACACCCCGAATCTCGCGATCGCTCCGCCCCCAAGGAGACCCATCCATGCCTTTCCTCAAGCAGTCCCTCGCCG
>CAXUHL010000324.1:0-2906 GCA_964250745.1 uncultured Acidobacteriaceae bacterium | reverse complement strand
GCCGGCGAACCCATGGAAGAAGAACACATCATTTCCTTCGAGGATCCGCTCGACCTGATCGAGATGCTGACGCTGGAGCGCATGCGTCTGCTCCGGGCGGCGCGCGGCGGCCCGCTCTCGGTGGAGGAGTTGGCGAAAAAACTCGTGCGGCCCCGGACTGCGGTGATGCGGGACATCAAGCACCTCGAAAAGATGGGCGTCCTGGCCCGGCGCAGGGTGCCGAACCCGGGCCACGGAGTGAAAACCGTGGTGGAGGCGACCTCAGAGCGCTTCGAGTTGACGGCCTCGTTCTAAGGCCTGCAAAAAGTCAAAAGGGCAGGCCCAAAGGCCTGCCCTCTTCCGTTGCAGCCAAGCCCTACTGGCCCAGCAGGTTGAAGATGCCCCCCATGTTCAGCACGCCCCAGCCGGTCACCGTATCGTAGCCCGGCGTGACGGCGAGCGAGGAGTCGGTTCCGAACGACAGGTCAAAGGTGGACCCGGCACCCGAGGTATACAGCGAGCTCAGGTACGCGTTGGTGGTGCCCGGCGCGACGAGCGCGTCGGAGGAGAAGTTGGTGATGTCGCCGAAGCTGTTGCGGATCGCCCCGTACACGTTGTCCGTGGCCTTGGCGGGCAGCACGTCGGTCACGACCGAAGGGCTGGTCCCGAACGCCGATACCAGCGGAGCCGCCTGCCCCAGGGCGAAGCCGAACCGCTGCTGCAGCAGCGCCCATTCCGCTGAGAACACGGGTGCCGCCAGCGAGGTGCCGCCGATCACCTCATACGACTGCACGCCGGCGATCGTCTGGATAATCTCGACACCGGTGAATGGGTCGGCGAGCGCCGACACATCGGGCACCAGACGTCCCGTGCCCTTGAGCGCCGCCTGGTACGCCGGCTTGGCGAAGTACTGGCTGGTGCCGCCGCCCGCGCCGAAGATGAAGCCGCGGATCTGCGGCGGGTTGTCGATGCCGCCGGCCTTGGAGTTGACGCGGGTCAGGTTGTTGCCCCAGCCGGTCTGGACAAGCGAGCCGTCGGGAAGGTACGCGGTGCTGGTGCCGCCGACTGCGGTCGCGTACGGCGAGGAGGCGGGCGAACTCACGTCGATGGTGCCCATCTCGACGCTGGCCATGTCGCCGTAGTCGCCGGAGGAGAAGTTGGCGGAGATGCCGGTGAAGGCGGCCAGCTCCAGGATCTGGTCGAAGGAGGTCACGGACTGCGGATCGGACTCGAGCTCACCCAGTCCCCAGCTGTTGGAGACGATGTTCGCCGTGTGGTTTTCGATGATGTAAAGCAAGCCGTCCTGGAAGTCGGTCAGCGAGTTGGTGGGGGTGGCCAGCAGAACGATGTTGGCCGCGGGCGCGATGGCGTGGACCCACTCGACATCGAGCGTGGTTTCCCCCGCCCAGCCCGGGTCTGCCCCGGTCACGGGGTTGGGCGTCAGCAGCTTGAACGATGCCGGCGGCAGATTGTAGATCGAATTGAATGTCGCCAGGTCCTGGGTGATGGTCGGGGACCCATAGGCATCCAGGATGGCGACGGTCTGCCCCTTGCCCGTGTAGCCGCGTCCATACACCGTGTTGAGGCCGTAAAAGCGGTACACGTCTTGCGGGGAGTAGCCGCAGGGGCTCAGCGTGCCGGGTGCCGTGTTGGCGTTCGCGGCCCCGTACACCAGGCCGTGGTAAGCGGCGGCGGTGGCACCCTTGATGAAGACTTCGTTCGTGGGCGCGTAAAAGCACTGCGCGGAGAAGAACGCGCCGCTCGGGCTGGCCTTGGCCGCGGCGACCGGGACGATGCCGGTGACCTTGCCGGTCTGCGGGTCCACGGGGTGCACGGCGAACGGCTTGGCCCCGCGCGAGCCCAGCCCGGAGACCGACGACACGAGCCCGGCAGCCTCCCCAGCGAGCGCGGGGGTGTTGACCGCGGCGCTCAGGACCTCCCCGGTGTTGGCCTGGTACTGGTTGATGCCCGTGTGAAACGCGGCTTCGAAGTCCGCCGTGGTGCCCTGGACCTTGACCGCGAGGTTCATCGGATCGGTGGACACGACCTTGAGATTGTGGGCGGCCAGCTCCTTCTTGACCGAGGCGACTTCCGCCGCGGTGGGCGCGTACTGCTTGATGGCATCGGGCGCGGCGAACTGGTGATAGGTCGGCGAGCGGTCGGCGTACATCGCTTCGACCGCGGCGTCGAGGGCGGCCTTGTTATGCAACTTGAGGTACACCGTGGCGCTGATGGGCGTGGAAGCAGGCTGGCGCCCCAGCGCGGTGGCGGTGCGCTGCAGGGCCGGGGAAAGCTGGGCGTTGAGCGCGGGCAGCAGCGCGAACGCGCCTGCTGAAAACGCGGCGGCGCGGACGATGGAAAGGCGAGTGAGCATGCGTCTGGTCTCCTGGGGCGAAAACTTATTGATTTTGTAGGGGAATGGGGCCGTGCGGCAGGGGTGGGGAGCGAGTGGAACCGGGGCGCAAAGGCGTGCGTGGGCGGCCTCTGTCGTTGTGGGAGAAGATATAGCACAGGGGCGCGGGCGGCTGGAAGAAGATTCAGTGAACCTCGCGGCGGAATTGCGCCGCGTCAAGACCCGGCGAGCTCGCGCATGGCGATCTGCAGGTCGGCCCAGGCTTCTTTCTTCCGGCTTGGGTCGCGCAGAAGGTAGGCCGGGTGATAGGTAACGATCACCTTGGCGCTGTAGGCGGCGTGAGTGCGCCCGCGCAGGGCGCTCAGGGGACTTTTCGCGCCCAGGAGATAAGCGGCGGCGGTCGCGCCCAGGGCGACGATTACCTCGGGGCGTATCGCATCGATCTGCCGGATCAGGAACGGCGTGCAGGTATTGGCCTCTTCAGGCTCGGGCGTGCGGTTGCCCGGCGGCCGGCACTTGACGATGTTGGCGATATAGACGTCCTCGCGCCGGAGCCCCATGGCCGTGATCATGT
>CAXUHL010000323.1:0-2906 GCA_964250745.1 uncultured Acidobacteriaceae bacterium | reverse complement strand
TAGGCAGCTTCGCGGAGCTGAAGGCGCTGCCGCCGGACGCGGTGCGTGGCAAGATCCTCCTCTTCAATCACGCATTCGACAAGCAGTTGGCGGCGGCGGGCGAGGGCGGCCAGGCGTACGGGCAGGCGGTGGTGTACCGAGCGCTGGGGCCCATGCTCGGCGCCTCCGCCGGGGCTGCCGCGGTGCTGGTGCGCTCGGTGGGCGGGGCGGACTACCGTCTGCCGCACACCGGCGCGAGCCCGCAGGGGGACCACCCGCTGCCGTCCGGGGCGATCACGGCCGAGGACGCCGACCTCGTCGCGACGCTCGCGGAGCAGGGCCCGGTGACCATGCGCCTGACGTTGACCCCGCAAACCCTGCCCAAGGCCGAAAGCTATAACGTCCTGGCGGACTGGAAGGGGTCCGAGCACCCGGAGCAGGTGGTGATCGTGTCGGGCCACCTCGACTCCTGGGACCTGGGTACGGGCGCGATCGATGACGGCGCGGGCGTGGCGGTGGCGATGCAGGCGGTGCACCTGATGCGGAAGCTGGGGCTGCACCCGAAACGCACGATCCGCTTCGTGGCCTGGATGGACGAGGAGTCGGGCTCTTCCGGCGCGGCGACCTACGCGAAGGAGCATGCGGGGGAGGCGGCGAACCACGTCGCGGCGCTTGAAAGCGACCTGGGGTGCGACCACCCATTCGGGATCATGTACGCGGGGGAGCCCGCACTGGCCGAGTACGTCAGGCCGGTGGCGGATGCGCTCGCGCCCGTCGGGGCCGCGCTGGTGGCCCGCGGCGAGGAGGTGGGGGCGGACGTGGACCCGCTGGTGAAGCAGGGAGTGCCGGGCTTCGCGCCGGACCAGGATTCGCGCACGTACTTCAACTATCATCACACGCCGGCCGATACCTTCGACAAGGTGGACCCGCGTCACCTGGCGGAGAACGCGGCGGTCATGGCGGTGGTGACCTACGCGATGGCCGACGCGGAACAGCCTGCTCCGCGCGGGCCCGTGCAGTAATCTTCAGGGCAGCATCGACCGTCTACACTGGCACTGCCATGCTCGCCAAAGCGCCCCTCCTCAAGCTGCTCCGCGCCGTCCACCTGTACATCGGCGCGTTCACCACGCCGGCGATCCTGTTTTTTGCGTTCACGGGCGCGCTGCAAACCTTCGGCCTGCACGAGACCAACCGCGACCACCCGAACTATAAGCCCGCCCGCTGGGTCGCGGTGCTGGGGCAGCTGCATAAAAAACAGACGGCGGTGCTGCCGGTGCGGCGTCCGCCGCCCTCGCCGGTCCGGGCCGCTGCCGCGCCGGTCGCCTTTGCCAAGCCTGCTCCGGCTTCAGTTTCGGCCAGGCACCCGCTTCCGCTGCGTGTCTTCTTCGCCCTGGTGTGCTTGGGCTTGTTCGCTTCCACGCTGACCGGGCTGAGCCTCACTTACAAGTACGTGCGCAATCATGCTTTGGTGACCGGGCTCGTCGTGGCCGGGGTGGTCGTGCCGTTGGTTTTGGTCTTCGTCTAAGGATCTGCAATTAAGTACAACCACAAGGGTCATCCTGAGGCGCGAAGCGACGAAGGACCTGCTTTTCGCGCTTAAACAAAAACAAAAGCAGGTCCTTCGCTTCGCTCAGGATGACCCTCGTTCAGAGTCCGGTCGAGCGAGGGCAAAAAACCGTAGGCGGATTGCATACGACTGGGTATATTGCTCCGTATGCGTTGGCTTGGGTGGTTGCTGCTGGGCGCGGTTCCCGCAATGGGGCAAAAGGTTTTGGACGCGACGCCGGAGACGGTGGCCTGGGGCTTTTACTCGGCGCACGCCAAGCCGGCGATGACGGTCGCGAGCGGCGACACCGTCACGGTCCACACGCTGTCGACCTGCGGCGACCCGGAGCGGCTCGAAAAAATGGGCATCGCCGCCGCGGAGATCCCGGCGTCCGTGACTGCCCTGTACGCGGCCAAGGGCATCGAAAAAGGCCCGGGCGGGCACATCCTCACCGGACCGATCGCGGTCGAAGGGGCGGAGGAGGGCGACGTGCTCGAGGTGGACATCGAGAAGGTCGCGATCGATGTGCCCTGGGCGTGCAACGGCTTCGGGGCGGGCCGGGGCTTCCTGCCGGATGAGTACCCGTACGGGCTGATGAAGAAGATCCCGCTGGATCGTGCCCGCATGATCGCGGCGTTCGCGCCGGGGATCGAGGTGCCGCTGCGGCCGTTCTTCGGGTCCATGGGCGTGGCCCCGCCGGAGTCGGCGGGCAAGTACAACTCCGCCCCGCCCTGGATGCACGGCGGCAACATGGACAATAAGGAGCTGGTCGCGGGGACGAAGCTGTTCCTGCCCGTGCACGCGGCGGGCGCGCTGTTCGAGGTGGGCGACGGCCACGCCGGGCAGGGTAACGGCGAAGTCGACATTACGGCGCTCGAAACGATGCTGACGGGGACGTTCCGCTTCGTGGTCCACAAGGACCGGCACCTGCTGTGGCCGCGCGCGGAAACCCCGACGGCGTACATCGCGATGGGCTTCAGCCCGGATTTGCAGAAGGCGACCGAGATGGCGCTCAAAAACATGCTCGGGTTTCTCGAAACGGAGAAGGGGCTGACGCGGGACCAGGCCTACCAGTTGGCGAGCGTGGCGGTGGACCTGGACATTACGCAGCTGGTGGACACCAATGTGGGCGTCCACGCGATGCTGCCCAAGGCCGTATTCACCGGGAAAGGAACGCGATGAAAAAGCTGGTGCTGCTGGCGTGTCTGCTGCCGTTCGCCGCGCGGGCGCAGGACCCGACGCTGTCGCTGCTCGAGAGATTGGCGAACGCGCCGGGGCCGCCGGGGGCTGAGGAGCCGGTGCGCGCGCTGATGGTGCCCATCATGCAGCCGCTCGCGACCAGGCTGAGCTACGACGGGATGGGCTCGGTGATCGCGCAGGT
>CAXUHL010000322.1:0-2927 GCA_964250745.1 uncultured Acidobacteriaceae bacterium | reverse complement strand
GTCAGCGACCCGCAGATGCTGTTCTCGTACCTGGACCAGGCTGTCTCCGCCACCTCCGCCCCGAAGGCGGCCCCCGCCGCCGCGCGCAAGAGCCGCGGCACCCGCTAGCCTTTTCTCAAACAGCCCGTTCGCCGCGCGGCGGGCTTGCCACTCGACAGCGCGGCGGGAGCGAACCCCCATGGCTACCAAGACAATCGTCCCGGTGCAGGCGCCGGAGTTCCAATCCGAGATCGCCGAGTGGCTCGAAGCTTTCGACGAGATCGTCGTGCAGGAAGGCGCGGAGCAGGGCGCGGAGCTGATGGACGCGCTGCGCAAGCGCGCCTCCGAGGCTGGTATCGCCACCCCCGGCGAGCTGATCACGCCCTACCGGAATACCATTCCGAAGCACGAAGAAGAGCCGTACCCCGGCGACCGCGACCTGGAGCGCCGGGTCGAGTCGCTGATCCGCTGGAACGCCATGGCCATGGTGCACGGGCAGAACAAGAAAGACGCGGGCATTGGCGGGCATATCGCGACGTACTCCTCGCTCGCAACCCTGCTCGAGGTCGGGTTCAATCACTTCTTCCATGCCAAATACGGGCAGCAACCCGGAGACTTCATTTACTTCCAGGGCCACGCCTCCCCCGGCGTCTACGCGCGGGCGTACCTCGAAGGCCGCTTCGACGACGAGCGACTGCTGCACTTCCGCCACGAGCTGCGCGGCAAGCCCGGGCTCTCGAGCTACCCGCACCCATGGCTCATGCCGGACTTCTGGCGCTTTCCCACGGTTTCGATGGGCATCGGGCCGCTGAATGCCATTTACCAGGCACGGTTCATGCGCTACCTCGAAAACCGGTCTTTGATTGAGAAAACCCCGCGCAAAGTGTGGGCGTTCGTCGGCGACGGCGAAACGGATGAGGTCGACACCCTCGGCGCGCTCACCATGGCTTCGCGTGAGAAGCTCGACAATCTCGTGTTCGTCGTCAACTGCAACCTCCAGCGGCTCGACGGCCCGGTGCGCGGCAACATGCGCGTTATCGACGAGCTCGAGGGCGTCTTTCGCGGCGCGAACTGGAACGTGATCAAGGTCGTCTGGGGCTCGGACTGGGACAAGCTGTTCGAGCGCGACCACTCCGGCAAGCTGCTGCAGCGCATGGAAGAGTGCGTCGACGGGGACTTTCAGGCCTTCAAGGCCAAGGGCGGCGCGTACCTCCGCAAGGAGTTCTTCGGCAAGTACCCCGAATTACTTGAGCTGGTCGAGGACTACACCGATGAGCAGCTTGCCGCGCTGCACCGCGGCGGCCATGACCCGGCGAAGATCTACAACGCATACAAGCGCGCCACCGAGCACACTGGCGGGCCGACCGTTATCCTGGCGAAGACGGTCAAGGGCTACGGTTTTGCAGGCACCCAGGCCCGCAACGCCTCGCACCAGGAAAAGAAGCTGACCGACGACGCGCTGACCGCGTTCGTGAAGCAGTTCGACCTGCCGCTGACCCCGGAGCAGGCGCAGGACGCCAAGCCGTGGAAGCCGGCGGCCGACGCGCCGGAGCTCGTGTACATGCGCGGCCGCCGCGAAGCCCTAGGCGGCTCCCTGCCCGCGCGCAACACAGCGAAGCCCGACTTTCAAACGCCCGCTCTGGACTTTTTTGCCGAGTGGACTGCCGGGTCCAAGGGCCGCGAAGTCTCGACCACCATGGGCTTCGTGTCGATCCTGCGCTCGCTGATGAAGGATCCCAAGGTCGGCAAGCTGGTGGTGCCGATCGTCCCGGACGAGGGCAGGACGTTCGGGCTGGAGTCGGCGGTCCGGCAGGTGGGCATCTACGCCTCCGAGGGCCAGAAGTACAAGCCCCACGACGCGGACGTCATGCTGTACTACCGCGAGGAGCAGGACGGGCAGATATTGGAGGAAGGCATCACCGAGGCCGGGTCCATGGCCTCGTTCACGGCGGCGGGCACCGCGTACTCCAACTACAACCTGCCCGCGATCCCGTTCTACATGTACTACTCCATGTTCGGGTTCCAGCGCGTGGGCGACATGATCTGGGCCTTCGCCGACTCGCGCGGCAAGGGCTTCCTGATGGGTGGGACAGCCGGCCGCACGACCATGCTGGGCGAGGGCCTGCAGCACCAGGACGGCCACTCCCACCTACTCGCTTCCACCGTGCCCACCTGCCGCTCCTACGACCCGGCCTATGTTTACGAGCTCGCGGTCATCCTGCAGGACGGCATGCGGCGCATGTACACCGACGGCGAGGACTGCTTCTACTACGTGACCATGTACAACGAGGATTACGCGATGCCCGCGATGCCCGAAGGCGCGGCAGAGGGCATCGTGCGCGGGCTGTACAAGCTCCGCGGCACGGCGGTGAAGAAAGGCAAGCCGGTCCAGCTGCTTGCCTCCGGCCCCATCGTGAACGAGGCTCTGCGTGCCCAGACGATCCTGGCGGATAAGTACGGGGTCGCCGCCGAGGTATGGTCCGTGACCAGCTGGAACGAGCTGCGCCGCGACGCGCTCGAAGCCGAGCGCTGGAACCGGCTGCACCCTTCCGAGCCGGAGAAGCAGCCCTACGTTTTGTCCGCCCTGAAGGACGCGAAGGGCCCGTTGATCGCCGCGAGCGACTACATGAAGACCCTGCCCGACCAGCTCGCGCCCTGGCTGGGGGCCCGTCTGGTCTCGCTCGGGACCGACGGCTTCGGGCGCTCCGACAACCGCGAGCACTTGCGCCGCCATTTCGAGGTCAACGCCGAATCGATCGCCGCCGCCGCGCTGTCGAAGCTGGCCCGCGACGGCGCATACGACAAAGCGAAAGCCCAGGCCGCCTTCGCCGAGCTGGGCGTCGAGACCGAAGGCGTGAACCCGGCGCGGCTCTAGAAGCGGTCTCACAAACCCACAACCTCGGTGAAGCCCCGGATGAGACCCGCCGCAAAGCGGGGCTCACGAGCGT
>CAXUHL010000321.1:311-2946 GCA_964250745.1 uncultured Acidobacteriaceae bacterium | reverse complement strand
CCCAGCACGCCGGCCGCGTCAAACCCATGGCGCCCCCGACCGCTGCGCCCCGCAACCGGCCCGCGCCCCTCGGGGGCGCGGGCATCCTGGCCCTCAGCGCGGCGGCGACCGCGTTTCTGCTGTGGCTGTTGTACGTCCACCATGCCCCGGCGTCGTTCCGGGGGCGCCTGTTGTTCCTGCCCGCGCTCAACGCGGTGCTCAACGGCCTGGCCGCCATTGCCCTCACCACCGGGTACGTCTTCATCCGCCGCCGGGAGCTCGCTCGCCATCGCGCGTCGATGATCACGGCGTTCGCGTTTTCGTCCGTATTTCTGCTCTCCTACATTGCCAACCACGCCATCCACGGCGACACACTTTACCCGGCGCACAACGCGACCCGGACCGTGTACCTGATGCTGCTGGGGAGCCACGTCTTGCTGTCGATCGTCGCTCTGCCGGTTGTGCTGATTACGTTTTTCCTCTCGCTGTCGGGCCGGTTCGCGCAGCACAAGAAGCTGGCGCGGTGGACGTTTCCGCTGTGGCTGTATGTGTCGGTGACCGGGGTGGTGGTGTACCTGATGCTTCATGCGGCGGTCGGCGCGAGCTACTAGCGGCATCGGGGTAACGGGACCAGGGTAACGCGATTCGCCACGGGGACGACTTTTCCACCCCGCCGGGCTGCTATGCTTTGCCGGTAAACTAGGCGGGAGGGAGCTTCGATGCCGAAATCAGTCAACAAAGTTACGCTGCTGGGAAATTTGGGCAAGGACCCGGAAGTGAAGTTTCTGCCGAGCGGCCAGGCGGTCGCCAACTTCGGCCTGGCCACCACGGACCGCATCAAGAGCAAGACCTCCGACGCCTGGGAAGAAAAGACGGAGTGGCACAACATCACCGCCTATGGCCGCACGGCGGAGATCGTCCGCGACTACGTGAAAAAAGGCAACAAGCTATACATCGAGGGCCGGCTCACCACCCGCTCCTGGGACGACAAGGAGACGAACAAGAAGGTGTACCGGACCGAGATCGTCGTGAACGACCTCGTGCTGCTGGGCGGCAAGGGCGAGGGCTCGGGGGACGGTGAGGGCTACTCCGGCGGCGCGAAGAGCTACGGGCGCGACAGCGGCGGCGGCCGCGGCAACACGGCATCGTTCGACCAGCGGAGCTCGCAGCCCGGGCAGGACGACTACGCGCACGCCGAGATCACCGATGACGACATCCCGTTCTAAAGTGCTTCCTGAGGTTCGATGACCTTCTTCGGAGAGAAAGTGAGTGCGGCTTTTCTCGACGGAAAAGCCGCGTAAGAGATGGTCCTTTCAGGGGATGGGACTCGAAAAGCGCTTGCCCGCGCATCCAACCCGCCCAGGAGGATTTATGGCAACCAAGGAGTTCCGCTGCGCGAACGTCGGCTATACCGAGTGCGAGTGGCGGTTGGAGGGCGAGTCGGAAGAGGAGATGGTCCCCCAGATCAAGGCGCACGCCGCCGAGGTCCACCATCTGGACCTAAAGGAAGAGGCCGTCCAGCACGTACGGAACGCGATCCACGATGTGGCTTGATAGACTGGGCGCACATGCTGGGTGAAGAAGAGTTCCGCCGCCATGCCGACCACGCCGTCGAAGCGCTCAAGCAGGCTCTGATCGAACAGGAAGCCGAGGGCGGCTTCGAGGTCGAGGAGAACAACGCCGTGCTGAACGTCGTTTTCGAAGTACCCAGGGGCAAGTTCGTGGTGACACCGAATACGCCCGTCCGGCAGATCTGGATCTCGGCGCTTTCGACCTCGTTCAAGCTGGATTGGGATGCGACGACGGCGCAGTTTATCCTGCCGAAGACGGGCGAAGCGTTGCAGCCTCTGATGGCACGCCTGATCAGTCAGTTTCTCGGGGGCTGACGCGAGTGGGCGTGCCGACGCTCTCGATCGCCATCATCGCGCGGGATGAAGAAGCGAACCTGCGGCGAACTCTTCCCGACCTAGCCGGCTTGGCCGACGAGGTCGTCCTGGTCGATTCGGGTTCCGCAGACGGGACAGTCGAGCTCGCGCAGAGCTTCGGCGCGCGGGTACTTCACCGGGACTGGCTAGGCTTCGGGCCGCAAAAAAACTTCGCCATCGACCGATGCACGTCGGAGTGGGTCATGTCGCTCGATGCGGACGAAGCCCCATCCGCGGAGCTGCTGGCCGAGATCCCCCGCGCGGTCGCCGATGCGCCCGCCGCGCTGGCCGGCTTTACCCTTCCCCGGCGCAACTTCTTTCTCGGCCGCCCCATGCTGCACGGGGGCATGTATCCGGACCGCAAGCTGCGGCTGTTCCGGCGCGGGCGGGCCCGGTTCGAGGAGCGCGCGGTTCACGAGGCGATGTTCGCGGATGGACCGGTCGCCGCGCTTGCCGGGGAACTGCTCCACGAGGCCTACCCTTCACTCGCGCTGTATCTCGAGCATATGAATCGGTACAGCTCCGCGGCCGCAACGGGAAAGCAGAGCCGCTCGCTGCCCGCGTTTCTGTGGAACACGCTCGCCAACCCGCTCGCCACCTTCGCCTACAACTACGGTTTGCGCGGCGGCTTCCTGGACGGGCGCGAGGGATTTCTCCTGCACCTGTACCACTCGGCCTACGTGAGCTGGAAGTACGCGAAAGGCTGGGAAGCCGGACGCCGCTAACCTTTC
>CAXUHL010000321.1:0-301 GCA_964250745.1 uncultured Acidobacteriaceae bacterium | reverse complement strand
CGGCCCTCCCCCCCGCCCCCCCTGGCCCCTCGGCCGCGCCGGGCGTACTTGGACCCCAGCAGCTTGCGGCCGGTCGCAAACAGCGAGGGCGGCTCGGCGGCGGGCTCGGCGGTCAGCACGGGCGTCAGCTCGTTGACTACCCGGTGCAGGGCGTCCGGGTTCAGCTTGCCTGCCAGGTCGATCAATACCAGAAGGTTGCGAATGGCCTGCATCGACTGCGGCGTGGTGATCACGCTGGTCACCTGAGTCAGCACCTCGTCTCCAGCGCCCAGCAGGCCGCGCACGAAGTCGAGCGTCTTAG
>CAXUHL010000320.1:0-2965 GCA_964250745.1 uncultured Acidobacteriaceae bacterium | reverse complement strand
GCTCGACGCTCTTGCGCGGCTTGCCCGATTGTAAGCGTGCCGGAAGCGGTCTCATAAATGGTTTTGCGGCTTCGGCGACCCTCGTGAGCCCCGCTTTGCGGCCGGTCTCATCCAGGGCTTCACCGAGGTCGCGGGTTTATGAGACCGCTTCTAAGGTGCGGTGGAGGGCCGGTAGTAGCCCGCGCGGGAGTGCGCGACGCTGCCCGGCGGCGCGCCTTCAAGCGTGATCCGCACCGCGCGAAAGCCGCCAGGCCCGCCGAGGCCCGGCCTCGCGCCGGCCCGGGGCGCGTAAGCCAACAGGTACTGCGTCCGGAGGTCGTCGATGACCTTTTGCAGGGCGGCATCCAGGCCGCTCTGGTCCACGTAGATGGCGCGTCCGCCGGTTTCCTCGCTCAGGGTGATCATGGCGTGCTCGCCCGCGATGTCGCGGCCGGCATCGGCCTCGATCGGCGTGTCGATCAGCGAGTAGATGCGCACGTCGTCGCGCTGGGCTTCCGCCAGGGCCTCGTCGAACGAGGTGCCGCCGACCGTGTTGCCGCCGTCTGAAACGACGACCAGCACCTTGCGCCCATCGTGCGGCGCGAGCGATTGCGAGGCCAGCAGGACAGCGCCGTAGAAGGCCGTCGCCGGGCCGCGACCCAGGTCGTGCAGGCCCGCATCGACCCGGCGCACGCTCGGGGTAAACGGCACCACCTCGCGCACGTCGGAGTTGAAGCCGAAGAGGGCCAGCTGATCGGGTTTGCCGCTCGGGCGGCCCAGCAGCGCCTGCGCGAAGGTGTGCGCGGCGTGCTGCTCGAGCGAAGTGTCCTTACGGGTGGATCCGCTGGTGTCGATGGCGAGCACCACCGACAAGGGCACGCCGGTCTGCTTTTCGAAGACGCGGATGGTCTGCGGCACGCCGTCCTCGGTGACGGCGAAGTTAGGCTGGAGCAGGTCGGTTACCGGCGCGCCGTGGGCATCGGTGACGTTGACGAACAGGTTCACCAGGCGAACCTGAACGCGGATCGTCTCGTCCTGCGCGAAAGCCGGCAGCGCAAACGACAGCACCAGCCAGAGCAGCCGCCTCATGACCCAGCCCCAAGCTCCGGCGGGAAGGGCTCGCCGTCGGCCCACACTGCCCCATCGGCGAAAAACTCCTGCTTCCAGATGGGCACGGTCTTCTTGAGCGTGTCGATGATCCAGCGGCAGGCCTCGAAGGCGGCCCCGCGATGGGCGGAAGCGACCGCTATCAGCACGGAGGTTTCACCGATCTCGAGCCGGCCCAGGCGGTGGTGCAGCAGGGCCTGCCTTACCGGGAAGCGTGTCAGCGCCTCGGCGGTCAGCGCGCGCATCCGGTCCAAAGCCATGGCTTCGTAGGCGGGGTAGTGCAGGTACAGCGTCCGGCGTCCGCGGGTGTTGTCGCGGACGATCCCGTCGAACAGGACGACCGCCCCGTCCGGGCCGGCCTTGACCTCCGCGAGCGCGGCCGCGGGGTCGAGCGGGTCTGTAGTCAGCAAGGCGGCCGGCAGGACGGAGTCGAAGCCGCCGCTGACCGGGGGCAGCAGGGCGACCTCGTCGCCGGGATGGAGCGGCTCCGTGCGCGCGGCATACTGCCGGTTGACGGCCACGGCAAGGCCCGGCCACAGCCCCGCGAGGGCGGGCGCGGAAGGGGCGAGCAGGTCCAGCAAGTCTCCGGCGCGGCTGCCCTCGGGCAGCTCGAAACCCCGCTCGGACGCGCCGAAACTGTCGCGGAGAACCCCGAAAAAAAGCACGCGAACCTGCATAGCCTGAGCATACCCGTTGGGTGCGTCAGGCAAGAGAACCCGCCGCGACGAGGAAGTTGCGCCCAGCCGGGAGCCGGGAAGAGGCGATTGACAAAGGAAAGGGGCAGCCAGAGAATCGGGTATCGGCGGGGCCCCCTGCCCGGAAAGGCTCCATCGACCGTGCAAGCACTCCTCGAAACGCGACTGCCGGGCGTCCCCAAGGTGGCCAGCGGGAAGGTGCGCGACCTGTACGCGGTGGGCGAAGACCTGCTCCTGGTCGCGACGGACCGCATTTCCGCCTTCGACCACGTGCTCGGAAGCGGCATCCCCGGCAAGGGCGTGGTGCTCACGGAGCTGTCGCTGTTCTGGTTCGAGTTTCTCGGGGTCCGCAACCATCTGATCGAGACGGACGTCGACCGCTTCCCCGCCCCTTTGCCGGGGTACGGGGACCAGCTGCGCGGCCGGTCCATGCTGGTGCGCCGGGCGCGGATGTTTCCGGTGGAGTGCGTGGTGCGGGGGTACCTGTCGGGCTCGGGCTGGAAGGATTATCGGCAAACCGGCGCGCTGTGCGGCATCGCGCTGCCGCCCGGCCTGCGGGAAAGCGAGCGCCTGCCCGAGCCCTTGTTCACGCCTGCCTCCAAAAGCCAGGGCGGCGAGCACGACGAAAACATCTCCTTTGCCGCGATGGCGGATTCGATCGGGCAGGCGGACGCGGAAGCGCTTCGGGAGCTGAGCCTGCGCATTTACGCCAAGGCCGCCGCCCACGCGGAAAGCCGGGGGCTGATCCTGGCGGACACCAAGTTCGAGTTCGGGCGGGTGGATAGCGAAATCGGCCTGGCTGACGAGGTGCTGACCCCCGATTCCTCCCGCTACTGGCCGCGCGAGGGCTATGCGCCGGGCGGCCCGCAGCCCTCCTACGACAAGCAGTTCGTGCGCGACTGGCTGGAGTCGACCGGCTGGAACAAGCAGGCCCCCGCGCCCGCCCTGCCGCCCGAGGTAACCGAGCGCACGCTGGACAAGTACAGGGAGGCGTACCGGCTGCTCACAGGCCGGGCGCTCGGGTCGTGAGCGATGGATGCCCGGGAGTTCGGCATTGCCGACTGGGTGATCGTGGCGGTGCTGGCGGCGTGTACGCTGCAGGCCGCCTGGCGCGGGATCTTCGTCGAGGCGTTTTCGCTGGTGGGCCTCGTCGCGGGCGTCGGCCTCGCCAGCTGGAACTACAC
>CAXUHL010000319.1:0-2980 GCA_964250745.1 uncultured Acidobacteriaceae bacterium | reverse complement strand
CCCGCGTCCTGGAGCGTCCGCGCCATCCAGTGCAGGTGCGTCGGCTCGCCGTTGATGGTCGCCAGCAGCAAGCCCCCGCGCTGCTGCGCCTCCGTGCCGGTCCGCATCTCCTCCTGGGTCTGCTGGGCAAGATGGCCGGCAAGATCCCGCGCGACCTGCCCGCGCTCCGGCTCCTCCGCCGGCAAGAAAAATTGAACATGAGGGTTGCCGCGCCGCATGTAGGCGGCCAGCTCGCCATTGCGCAGGATCACCGATGCCCCCGCGCCGCGCGTCAGAGTCCGAACGGCGCTCCCGTCCTGCTCCCCGCCCTGCAAGGCAGGCCAAGGGAGCACCGACCCGTAAGGGTTCGCCGGGTCCGTCGCGGCCAGCGTCACCATCTCCGACGGCTCGGGAGCAGCGCCGGAGCGCAAAGACCGGAGCAGATCGACCGCCGCCGGAAGTGCGAACTGCGTCGCTCCCAGCCCGGCCACGAAGTACCCCCGCCGAATCTTGCCCGACTCCTCCATCGCCTTCAGCACGTCGTAGACCGCGGAGAACCCGCCCGGCACGTTTTCCGCCCCGACCGACTCGCGGGTGAGCACCCCGTAACGGTTGAGCATCTGCTGGGTCAGCGCGTGCGACCACTCGGTTTGCGAAGCAAGCTGGTCCCCGGCGGGCAGCAGAGTCCACCGGCCCTGCGCGCTGGGCGGGGTGGTCCTGCGCGAGCGGAAGTTTTGGTTGTGCACCCGCTTGCCGTTCCGGGCGGCCGCAGCGGGCTTCTGCGCGTACGCCCGCAGCGCGTGGAAGGTATCGTTGGTCGCGATTCCGCGCCAGACTAACGACCATAAAGCGTCGAGAGTCTCCCCCGGGTAGCCCCCGCCCACCGCGTCGTGCAGTTGCGCGAAGAACATCGCGCCGCCCCGGCTCAGCTGGGCGACCAGCGCCTGCTCGCGCTCGGTCAGCGGGTCGGCATCGACGGCGCGCGGCCCGCGCAGGACCGGCAGCTGCTCAGCCAGATACAACGCAATGCGTCCGTCGTGCTCCCCCAGCGCGTCGAGCCCGCACCAGGCGACCTCGCCCGCCGCGATCAGCGTGTCCAGATCCCCAGGTGAATACCGAACCACCCGCGTCGGCAGGATCGTGCTCTCCAGGAGAGACGCCACCAGCGGAGCACCCTGCATCTGCTCCAGCGTGTCGAGCAGCGCGTCCAGCCCGCGCCGCTTCTGCAACACGCCCTGCCAGTGCGTCCCCAGCCTGGCGAGCATCGCCTGTTCCACCGGCTCGACCTCCTTGCGGAGTTTGGCCAGCGACTTGCGCCGGATCAGCCGCAGCACCTCCGCGTCGCACCACTCGCGATGCATCCCGCCGGGCCGGAAGCCGCCCTCGACCACCCGCCCGTCGAGCAGAAGCTGCCGTAGCGCCGCGTCGGCAATCGTCTCATCGAGCCCGAACCGGGCCTTGACTTCACCGAGAGTGAACGGCCCGTGCGTTCGCGCGTACTTGCGGACCAACTCCAAAACCGGAGTGGCCACGGTCGCCAGCAGCGCCGTCGGCAGCCCGGGCGGCAAGGGCACCCCAAGCGCATCCCGGTAGCGGGCCGCGTCCTCGACCGCGACCAGACGCTTTTCGCCCGCGATGCGCACCTCCAGCACGCGCCGGGCCCGCGTCAGGCGCTCCACCTGTTCAAACACCTCCGCCGAGGCCGTCCGCCGACGCAGCTCCTCCCGGCTCAGGTCGCCCAGGCGCAAGAGCAGGTCGTGCATGGCATCGACCGACCGCGCCGCCGAAATCTCACCGAGCGACTGAAGCTGCTCCTCGACCTCGGCGATCGCGTCCGGGTCCAGCAGCTCGCGCAGGTCGGCGTCCCCCATCAGCTCGCGCAGCTGGTCTTGGTCGACCGACAAGGCCTGGGCACGACGTTCGGCCAGGGGCGCGTCGCCGTCGTAGATGTAGTTCGCCACGTAGGAGAACAGGAGCGACGCCGCGAACGGCGAGGGCGTGCGCGTGTCCGCCACATGGACCCGAATCTGCCGCTTCTCGACCGCCCTGAGCGTCTCCAGAAACGCCGGCATGTCGAAGACATCGCGCATGCACTCCCGGTAGGCCTCCAGCAGCATGGGGAAAGCCGCGTACCTGGACGCGACGGAAAGCAGGTCGTACGCGCGCTTGCGCTGCTGCCATAGTGGGGCGCGGCCAGTGGCCCGCTTGCGGGGCAGCAGCAGGGCGCGGGCGGCACTCTCCCGGAACTTCGCCGCGAACAGAGCCGTCGCCCCCAACTGCCGCAGCACGTGCCCGGTCGCCTCCTCCGCGTCCAGCAGCAGCATGTCCGCGTCCGGCGCTTTGTCGGCCTCCGGGAAGCGCAGCACAAAGCCGTCATCGGCCCACATCACCTCTACATCCGGCCCACCGCTCGCGCGGATTCGGCCCGTGACGGCCATTGCCCACGGCGCATGCACCCGCGAGCCGAAGGGGGTGAGCACGCACACCCGCCAGTCCCCCAGCTCGTCGCGCACACGCTCGATCACGATGGTGCGGTCGTCCGGCACGGTGGTGGTCGCGATCTCCTGGTCGGCCAGGTAGCGGAGCAGGTTTTCCCCGGCGCGGGCGTCGAGGTCGTGCTCGCGAACCAGCCGCGCCAGCGCGACGTTGTGCGGCTGCGCCCGCAGCTCGCGCGTCAACGCACCGATGCGCCGCCCAAACTCGAGCGGCCGGCCCGCGTTGTCGCCGTGCCAGAAAGGCATTTTGCCCGGCTCACCCGGCGCGGGCGAAACCAGCACCTTGTCATGCGTAATCTCGTCGATGCGCCAGGTGCTCGCGCCCAGAATAAAGGTGTCCCCGTTGCGCGACTCGAAGACCATCTCCTCATCGAGCTCGCCCACGCGGATCGGCTTTTTCTCCGAGCCCGACAGGAACACCCCGTACAGCCCCCGGTCCGGGATGGTCCCGCCGTTCAGGATCGCCAGCCCCTTCGCGCCCTGCCGGGGCGTGACGATCCCGGTCA
>CAXUHL010000318.1:1546-2985 GCA_964250745.1 uncultured Acidobacteriaceae bacterium | reverse complement strand
CCCAAACCGCCCGCGGCCGCGCCGAAGAAGAAGACGCCGGAGATCGTGCCCGATGACGGCAGCCGCCCGCCCGCCGTCCCCGCCGCTGCCCCGCAGGAGCGGCGCTAGCCCGTGGCTTTCGAAGCGGCCAGCCGGAGGGAGTCCGAGGCCCCGACCCTGCCGTTTTGGGTAGTGCTGCTCGCGCCGCTCCTGGCCATCGGGCTCGACTCGTTTCTGCCGGTGCACGTGGCGGTTCTAGGCATCCTGGACCTGCCGTTGCTTTTGGTGATCTACTTCGCCATCGCGAAGCGCAGCCCGGTGATCGGCTTGTGTTCCGGTGCGGTTATCGGCATCCTCCAGGACGCCTTGACGCGTGAGCCCCTGGGCGTCTACGGCATCTCGAAAACCGCGGTCGGCTACATTGCCGGGCTGCTCGGCAACCGGATCGACACCGACAACCATTTGGCCCGCATTCTGTTCACCTTCGCGCTTTCTCTGGCACACAGCGGGTTGTATTGGGTCATTGTGGAGCGCCTGCTGGCACAGCCGCTCGGTTGGAGCTGGACTCACGAGCTGTTGCGCGGGGCGGTCAACGCAGTCGTGGCGGTCCTCCTGTTCGGCATCCTGGACCTGACCCGGGGCGAGGCCGCGTAGTTCCAAGTAACGTTACTCCGTCGCTTTTTCTTCGCTTTCTCCGGCGCATCTTTTGCTCCGGGAAAGTATCTTGAAAGTGCGAGCTCCTATGCTGACGCCCGAACAGGAAATCCCGCCCGCGAAGCTGACAGCGCTTCAGTACATCATCTTCGGCATCCTGCTGGTGCTGGTAGGTGGGCTGTGGCGGCTGCAGGTGGTGGGGCGCAACAACTACCGCGAGCTCGCGGAAGCCAACCGGGTGCGCAAGGTTCCGATCCTCGCGCCGCGAGGGCGTTTGCTGGACAGGCAAGGGCGCCTGATCGTCGACAACTACCCTTCCGTCTCCTGTTTTCTGGTCCATGAGCAAGGGCGCGACCTGAACGCGGACCTTCCGAAGATCGCGAGCGGCCTCCATATGCCGGTCGAGCAGATCGAGGCGGCCATCCGCAAGTACGGGATCACCTCGAAGTACAAGCCGATCCCGCTCAAACAGGACATCACCCCGGACGAGCAGGAGTTCATCGCGGCGCATGCCGACGAGCTGCCGGAACTCGAGCTGATCGATGAGCAGCGGCGGCTGTACCCGCGGGACGGTTTCGCGGCGCACATGATCGGCTACGTCGGCGAGGTGAGCGAGGAGATGCTGCAGCAGGCGCAGTATGCCTACTACGAGCCCGGCGATGTGGTGGGACGGTCGGGCATCGAGGAGACGTACGACCAACTGCTGCGCGGAACCGACGGCTCGCACGACGTGCTGGTGGACTCGCACGGCCGCGAGGTCGGGTTGCTGGGCAACGAGCCCGCGGTGCCGGGCAAGGACCTGCGGC
>CAXUHL010000318.1:0-1446 GCA_964250745.1 uncultured Acidobacteriaceae bacterium | reverse complement strand
CGCGAGGTCGGGTTGCTGGGCAACGAGCCCGCGGTGCCGGGCAAGGACCTGCGGCTGACCATCGACCTCGACATCCAGCGGGCGGCTGAAAACGCCATGGGCAACCGCAACGGCGCGATGATCGCGATGGACCCGCACACGGGCGAGGTTTTGGCGATGGTGTCGCGGCCGGTCTTCGACCCGAACCGGTTCGCGGTGAAGATCGGCCGCGAGGACTGGACCAAGCTGGTTACGGATCCGGATCACCCCTTGCTGAACAAAGCCATCCAGGCGCAGCTGGCGCCGGGGTCGACGTTCAAGGTCATCATGTCGGTGGCGGGGCTGGAGGAGAACATCGCCCAAACCCTTAAGGTGAACTGCCAGGGCGGGGCGTCGTTCTACGGGCACTTTTTCGCCGACGACGCGCGGCACGGGAATGTGGACATCCACAACGCCATCCCGCTCTCCTGCGACACGTACTACTACACCCTGGCGCAGCGGCTCGGCATCGAGAAGATCGCGGACTGGGCGCACCGAATGGGTATCGGCAGGCGGACCGGCATCGACCTGCCGAACGAGGCCAGCGGCATCATGCCGAGCGAAGAGTGGAAGATGCGCAATTACCACGAGAAGTGGTACGCCGGGGAGACCATCTCGGTCGGGATCGGGCAGGGCGCGGTCGCTCTGACGCCAATCCAATTGGCGCGTGCGATCGGCGGCATCACCTCCGGCGGCATGTTCGAGCGGCCTCACCTGGTCTTTCCGAACGAGCTGCCCGCGCAATACGAGCAGGCGGTGCTTGAAAGCTTTCCGGGTTCGGGGACGGCGGAGGTCAAGATCGACCCGGCTGCGTGGGAAACGATCACGGACGGAATGGCGGCAACGACCACGGCCGGGGGCACGGCTTACGCATCGCATCTGGATGGGATCGATTTCGCGGGCAAGACCGGTACCGCGCAGGTAGTGAATCATTCGTTTGGGGCCAAGGGCATCTCCAAGGACAAAAACGGGCGCGCGAACGCGTGGTTCGTCGGGGTCGCCCCGCGGCGCAACCCTGACATCGTGGTCGTCGTGCTGTGGGAGCACGGCGGCTGGGGCGCGGGTTCGGCGCACCTGGCGGCTCAGGTGATCGAGACCTACGTGGACAAGCAGCGGCGTTTGGAGCACAACCTTCAGGCCGCGCGACCCGCGGTCGAGGTGGGCGCGGTGTATTCGGCGCCCGGAGAGAAAGAAGGAGCCGCGGCAAAGAGGACGGTCTCAGCTCCGGATGATAAGCCGGCGCGGGGCGTGCCCACAGCGAGCTTCCGGGGCGGCCACTTCTGGATTCCGGCGCGCGGGCCCGAGGCAAACGGGGTGGGTGGGCAGTGAAGGGCAAGCTCGTTTCGTTTCGCGACTTCGACTGGACTCTCTTGGGCTTTGTCCTGATTATGTCCGTGTTGTCGGTACTGGAGATTTACTCGGCGACCT
>CAXUHL010000317.1:0-3055 GCA_964250745.1 uncultured Acidobacteriaceae bacterium | reverse complement strand
ATGAGACCGCTTCCGGCACGCTTACAATCGGGCAAGCCGCGCAAGAGCGTCGAGCCCAAGGAGAAGCAGGGAAGTGAACCCAGACCGGCAGTTCGTCGACAAGGCCGAGCCCATCGCCCGGGAAGCCGGGGCCCTGCTCCGCGAGTTCTACGCGCGCGGCGTCCAGACCGAGTACAAGACCGACGTGGACCTGGTCACCGAGGCCGACCGGCAGTCCGAGGCGCTGATCCTGGCCCGCTTGACCGAAGCCTTCCCGGACCATGGCATCTTCGGAGAGGAAGGCACCCGGCAGCGGCTCGATGCCGAGTACCGCTGGTATGTGGACCCTTTGGACGGCACGACCAACTTCGCCCACGGATTTCCGGTATTCTGCGTTTCGCTCGGCCTGGAGCACCGGCCGGCCGGGACCGCCGGCGACGGCACGCTGGCCGCGGCGGTGCTGTACGACCCGCTGCGGGACGAATTGTTCACCGCCGAAAAGGGCCGGGGCGCCTTCCTGAACGGCCGGGCGATCCATGTTTCGCGCACGCCCACCCTGGCGCAGGCCCTGGTGGCCACGGGCTTCCCGAGCAAGTCGCGCCACCAAAACCCGAACCCGCACTTCTACCACGAGTTCACGATGCGCTCGCACGGGGCGCGGCGGGCCGGGTCGGCGGCGCTCGACCTGGCTTACGTCGCGGCGGGCCGCGTGGACGGCTACTGGGAGTTCCGGCTCAACCCCTGGGACACGGCCGCGGGCGCGCTGCTGGTGCTCGAAGCCGGGGGCACTCTGACGCGGTTCGACGGCAGCCCGTTCCTGCTGGACAGCCGGGAGGTGCTGGCCACCAACGGCGCGCTCGAAGGCGAGCTGCTCGGCTTGTTCGCGGATATGTTCGCGGGGCGCGCGCTTTCGCCGATGCTCACCCCGGCGAAGTTCGCGTCCGAGCACAAAGAGCACGGTTGACCCCGCGCCGGACGCTGCTAGAATTAGGGGCATACCCGCTCCGGAGACGCATCAAGCAATGGCTTACGTTATCGCTGAACCCTGCATCGGCACCAAGGACCACGCCTGTGTCGACGCCTGCCCGGTCGACTGTATCCACCCCAAGAAGGACGAGGGAGACTTCGGGACCGCCGACCAGCTGTTCATCGACCCGGTCGAGTGCATCGACTGCGGCGCGTGCGTACCGGTCTGCCCCGTGTCGGCCATCTTCGCCGGCGACGACCTGCCCGAAAAGTGGGCCCACTTTACGGAGAAGAACGCCGCGCACTTCGGGCGGTAGGCTGCTCGGATGGAGGAAGCCGCGCTCTCGGGTGCGGCTTTTTGCGCTAAGTTAAACGCTTTCTGGTTGCGAGCATTCCCCTGTGCAGGATGCGAATCACGATAATACCGTTTCGCCATTTGCGATAGAACAGAACGTGCCCCTTGCACTCGAACCTTCGCGCTCCCTTGGAAAGAGCATCACATGCGCGACCGAGCAGCGGATTGTTCGCGAGCAAGGCGCAGCAGATATTCACAGCCGCGAGGTATCTCGCTGCTTGCTAGGGATTCCAGGTTTCCAAAGTATATGTGCCGATCTCCAGCAGAT
This sequence comes from uncultured Acidobacteriaceae bacterium, assembly GCA_964250745.1. Taxonomy (GTDB): domain Bacteria; phylum Acidobacteriota; class Terriglobia; order Terriglobales; family Acidobacteriaceae; genus EB88. Next base: position 1,487 of record CAXUHL010000317.1, on the reverse strand, counting down.
CGGATTTCGCGCGAGTAGAAAGCTGAAACTCCGCCATCCTAAGTGCGTTCCGGAGGCAGCCCGAGTTCACGCCTCACCTGCGCGAACACGTTCCCGTCGGGGATCCCGCTCGCATCGCCCCCGGCGATCGCTGCCCGCAGCCACTCCAGCTTCTCAGCGCTTTCCCGCTCCTCGCTTTGCAGCAGGTCGATCGCAGCGCGAATGGCCTCATCCGTGCTGCCGTATTGCCCTTCGCCGACCTGTTGCGCTAAAAACTCGCTCTGCTCGTCCGTCAGGTGAACCTCTAAGCTGCTCATGCGGCTAGAGTAGAACACCCGGCGCGGCCACGGAAAGGGGTGCCCGCCCACGAGCCGCCCCTTCCCTCGGTTGTGCCCCTAAAACTCGTTCCAAAGGTACTGGTGGTACACCTCGTGGTGAAACTGCACCTCGCTCGGCTTCACGAAGGTCCCCAGAAGCTTAGGGCACCTGTCGGCAGAACCCTGCTTCAGGTCCGCGAACCTCGCCTTCACGTCTTCGCCGAGTAACTCGGTTGTCCACGGCGACGCTTTGAAGTCCTCGAGCGCGGTGTAGATGTTATCCGGCAGATACCGCTCGGCCTGCCGCAGGTTGGCGATGTCCGATTTCTTGCCCTCCAGCCCCGACCGAAAAATCGAGTACAGCACTAAGTAAGGGTTGGCGTCCGGACCTACCGACCGCACCTCCACTCGCGCGCTTTTCTCGTTGCCGATCGGCACCCGCACCATGGAGCCGCGGTCCGTCGCCGAAGCCTTGATCTGGTTCGGCGCCTCGAAGTGCGGGTCCAGCCGGCGGTACGCGTTCACGCTCGAGTTCAGCAGCAGGCATATGTCGCTGCCGTAGGTCAGGATACGGTCGATGAACTCCCACGCGACCGGCGCGAGCTTCTCCTCGCCCGCCGCGTCCCAGAAGATATTCTTACCTCCGGCCGTGATCGACACATTGGTGTGCATTCCCGAGCCGTTGACCCCCACCACCGGCTTCGGCAGAAACGACGCCGTCATCCCCATCTGCTGCGCCAGCTGCCGGCAGATCAGCTTGTAAAGCTGAATCTGGTCCGCCGCCGCCACTACCTCGCCATAGCTGTAGTTGATCTCGAACTGCGAGGGCGCGACCTCCGGGTGATCTTTCTCGTTTTCGAACCCCATGGCCCGCTGCACCTCGGCAGCCCGGTCGATGAAGTCCCGGAGCGGGTCGCCGGGGAGCGAGTGGTAATAGCCGCCCTGGTTCACGTAGTCGAACCGGCCCCGCTTGTGGAACAGCCGCTCCGCGTCCCGGCCCTCGAACAGAAAGCCCTCGATCTCGTTGGCGGCGTTAAGGGTGTAGCCGTTCGCGTCGAACTGCCGCTGAGCGAAGGTTTTCAGGGCGCCGCGCATGTCGCCCGCGTACGGTTTGCCGTCCTTGTCGATCACCTCGCCGAACACAAGCACCTTGCCCGGCCCGAACACGTCGGCCGGCGGCCAGTAAAACGC
>CAXUHL010000316.1:0-3056 GCA_964250745.1 uncultured Acidobacteriaceae bacterium | reverse complement strand
GCACCTTGGCCGAGCCCACCGCGTCCTCGACCTGCGCCTGCACCTGCGCGAACGGCTGCACGCCGGACGGGGTGTGGCCGTCGACTTTGAGGATCACGAAGCCTTGCTTGGTGCGGATCGGCGCGGAGTAGCCGCCCACCGGCAGCGGGAACACCGCGTCCTCCAGAATCCCGGCCAGCTGCCCGCGCTTGAAGTCCCCGAGCGTGCCGCCGTCGGACGCCGTCGAGCCGGTCGAGTTCGCCTTGGCCAGCGCGGCGAACTCCTTGCCGTCCTTCAACTGCGCGTGCAGGTCGTCGGCCTTTTTCCGGGCCTCGGCCACCTGCGCGGCATTGTCCGGGTCGGCGGTCGGGATCAGGATTTCCGACAGCCTCACCTGCTCGGGCGTCGTGAACTGGTCCTGGTGGTCGCGGTAATAGTTCTGCTCGTCGGCCGAGGTGATGTTGATGCGCCGACCCACCTCGTCGCGGATCACCTGCGTGGTGATGGCGCGGTTTTGGATGCTCGCCCTGAAGTCGGCAAAGGAAACGCCCTGCTGCTCGGCGGCCTTTTCGAGCGCTTCCATCGAGTCCAGGTTGTTCTGCTTGCGCAGGTCGTCGAGCTGGCGAATCGTTTCCGCCTCGCCGGTGATGCCCAACTGCTTACCCTTCGAGAGCAGCAGCTGGTTGTCGATCAGGTCGCGCAGCAGCTGGCGTTTCTGCTCGGCGACGTCCGCGGGCGGGATGCTGCGCTGCTTGGCTGTCTGATCCAGCTCGGTGCCGGCCCGGTCGAAGTCCGACGTGCTGATGACCCGGTCGTTGACGCGCGCGATGATGTCCTCGACCACCTCACCATGGAAGGGCGAGTCGGGCGCGGCCGCGGCGGCGTTTTTGCTGACCGGCTCACTGGTCTGGGCCGCTTTTTGCGCCGGGAGGGGTACCGCCGCCAGGGCGGCCGTGGCGACGGCAAGGAGCGCGGATCGGAGGGTCGAGGGTAGGGCAATCATCAGATACAGGTGTCTCGGCGGTTGGGCTCGCGTTTCGGTGGCCGGGCGATCTGACCTGTCCATCACGGCTGCCTCAGATTCTACGCGCGGTCGGGCGGGGGCGTCATCTGGGCGGCTTTGTCGAGTCCGCAGGCGCTGGTCATGCTGAGTGAGGGCCGTAAGTCCATCGCAACAGTGCGGGCACACTGAAAAGGCCTGTGCTCAGTCGGCCCGGAGCAAGCTCAGGTCATCCTGAGCGTAGCGAAGGACCTGCTTGATCTGAGCCTGCGGGAAAAGCAAGTTCTTCTCCGCTTCGGACACCTCAGCATGACCCGTCAGGGCTGCGCGCGCGACGGTGAAGCGGCCAACGCGCGCCGCGGTTGCGCCATGCCGAAACCCGCCAACCCCGCTTGCTATACTTTCCGGGTACGTCCAGAGGTCCAACAGACAACCCATGACGCCCCGCGCCCGCCGGACCACCTTTTCGCTCGTCGCCTTTTTTACCGCCTGCGGGCTGGCCGGGATGGTCGCGAGCCAGCGCGTCCAGGCGCAGGACGGCGACTCGGACCAGGACTTTCGCGACTCGCTCAAGCAGTTCGCCGCCGTGTACGCGACCGTGAACGAGAACTACGCGACCCCGCTCAAGGGCGACAAGCCCAGCGACACCATTTACGACGGCGCGATCCCTTCGGCGCTGCGCACGCTGGACCCGCACTCGAACTTCTTCGACCCTAAAAGCTACAACAAGCTGCTCGAAGAGCAGCACGGCCGCTACTACGGCGTGGGCATGCTGATCCAGCCGCAGCTGATCGGCGACAAGCAGCGCACCGTCGTGCTGAAGCCGTTCGCCGGCACGCCGTCCTACAAGGCGGGCATCCACCCGGGCGACATCATCACCCAGGTCGACGCGAAACCGACCGAGGGGTTGAGCTCCGACGAGGTCGTCTCGCTGCTCAAGGGCGACAAGGGTACCCATGTCAAGGTGACGGTGACGCGCGCGGGCGACACCCCGGGCTCCGCGCAGACGCTTTCCTTCGACCTGCAGCGGGCGGAGATCCCGAACAACTCGGTCGACCTCTCCTACCAGATCCAGCCCGGCATCGGCTACATCCACATCAAGGCGGTCCAGGAGACCACTGGCAAGGAAGTGTCCGACGCGCTCGCGAGCTTCGGCGACGTGAAGGGCCTGGTGCTGGACCTGCGCGACAACCCCGGCGGGTTGCTGAACCAGGCGGTCGCGGTGTGCGACCAGTTCCTCAAGCGCGGCCAGGTGATCGTATCGCAGCGGGGCCGGGCTTACCCGGAGCAGGTGTACAAGGCCAACCGCGGCAGCGACAAAAACTACCCCATCGTCATCCTGACCAACCGCGGCACGGCCTCGGCGGCCGAAATCATCTCCGGCGCGCTCCAGGACCACGATCGGGCGATCATCCTGGGCCAGACCACCTTCGGCAAGGGCCTGGTGCAGACCGTGTACCAGCTGAGCGACAACACCGGCCTGACGCTGACGACCTACCACTACTACACGCCAAGCGGACGGCTGATCCAGCGCAACTACGAGGGCGTGTCGCTCTACGATTACTACTCGAACCACGGCAAGCCGCAGGACGCGAAGACGCGCGAAACCAAGCTGACCGACACCGGGCGCACCGAGTACGGAGGAGACGGCATCGCGCCGGACGTGCCGTTCGAGGAGCCCAAGGCGACCCACCTGCAGCGAGTGTTGATCGCGCACTACACTTTCTTCGACTTCGCCCAGCGCTGGCTCGCGAAGCACCAGATCGCCAAGGACGCGCAGGTAACGCCCGAAATCCTGGACGCCTACAAGCAGTTCCTGCACGAAAAGCAGATCAACTTCACGGAAGCGGAGATGGCGCCGGTCGTGGATTGGGTCAAGGCAAACATCCTGGCGGAACTGCTGGGCACGGCTTACACCCAGGAGGACGGCGCGCGCGCCCGCGCCGCATGGGATCCGGAGATCAAGAAGGCGGTCGCGGTGATGGGGCAGGCCGCGCAGCTCGAAGCGAAGGCCGAGCAGGCCGCCGCGGCGAAGGAAGCCGCGAAGAGCAACCTGCCTTCGACGATGTGAGCGCGG
>CAXUHL010000315.1:0-3132 GCA_964250745.1 uncultured Acidobacteriaceae bacterium | reverse complement strand
GCTGCCCAACATCATGAAGGCCAAGCGCAAGGAGCTGCGGCGCGACACGCTCGCGAGCTACTCCGTCGCGCCGAAGCTCAAGGTCCTGGGCGCGAGCGTCCAGGTCAAGCAGCGCCGGCGCAGGATCCTGGACGGCAAGGAAGCCGGCGGGGCCGCCGTGCAGCTGGTCGATCTGCTCCGCAACGAAGCGAGGGTGATGCAGTGATTTTGATAGCCGCCGAACACGCGCAAGGGAAACTGAGCAAGAGCACCTACGAGATGGCGCAGGCCGCCCGCGACACGGGACGCGAAGGGCCGGTGACCTTGCTGGTGCTGGGCAGCGGGGTGGCTGCGGTGGCCGCGGAAGCGGCTCTGCTCGCCGAGCAGGTGCTGGTCGCCGACCGGCCGGAGCTGGCCGAGTACGACGCGGAGCTGTGGGCCGGCGCGGTCGCGCAGATCGCGCGCGAGGGCGAGGCGCACACCGTCCTCATCGGCGCGGGGCGCAGCGGGCGTGAGTACAGCCCGCGGGTCGCGGTCAAGCTCGACGCGCCGCTGATCGAGGACGCGATAAGCCTCAAGGACGCGGGCGGCGCGCTCGAAGCGGAGCACTACACGTTTCTGGCCCGGGTCACCGAGCGCGTCTCGGCCGAGGGGCCGGTGGTTGTGGTCACGGTCAAGCCGGGCTCCTTTGCCCCGGCAAAGCCGAACGCGGAAGCCTGCGAGCAGTTCGACGTGGAGCTCGACCTGCCAGCGCGCCGCCTCGCGGTGACCGGGCGGGTACAGGAAAAGAGCGACCGCGTGTCCCTCGCCGATGCCGAAATCATCGTCTCCGGCGGCCGGGGCGTGGGCTCGCCGGAAGGCTTCACGGCGCTGGTGGAAGGGCTGGCCGACCAGGTCGGCGGGGCGGTGGGCGCGACCCGCGCGGTGGTGGACGCGGGCTGGCGCCCCTACGCCGAGCAGGTAGGGCAGACCGGCAAGACCGTACAACCTAAGGTGTACTTCGCCATCGGCATCTCCGGCGCGGTGCAGCACCTTTCCGGCATGGGCAAGAGCAAGCTGATCGTCGCAATCAACAAGGACGCCGACGCGCCCATCTTCAAGGAAGCCGACTACGGCGTGGTGGGCGACGTGCAGCAGATCGTCCCCGCGCTGATCCGCGAGCTCCAGAAGCACTGAGGCCCATGCTCCCCCACGCGCAGCAGCTCCTGTTCGTCGTGTTCGCCCTCGTCACGGGAGCCGTGGGCGCGCGCGGTTTTTACCGCGTGTACCGGCGCATTGCCGCGGGCCGCGCCGACACCGACCGGCGCACGAACGACTGGCCCCGGCGCGTCGGCTACGCGCTCGCGACCACCCTCACGCAGAGCCGGACCTTCCGCAAGCGGCCCTGGGTCAGCTTCTTCCACTCCTTCATCTTCTACGGCTTCACCTTTTACCTGCTGGTCAACTTCGTCGACGCGATCGACGGCTTCCACCCGCTGTCGTTCCGCTCGCTCGGGCTCGCGGGCAACCTGTATGTCCTGTTCGCCGACGTGCTGAGCGCGCTGGTACTGGTCGGCGTGGTCGCGCTGGTGATTCGACGGTTTGCCCTGCCCAGCCGGCACGACTTCCGGTTCAACGCGCGCACTCTGCTGCACCCGGATGTGCGGAACCGCTACGTCACGCGCGACTCCATCGTCGTTTCGAGCTTCATCCTCTTCCATGTCGGCTCGCGTGCCATCGGCGCGGGGGCGAAGCTCGCGGCGGACGGGCCGGACCGGTTCGCGCCGTTCGCGACGCTGCTTTCGCACCTGTTCAGCGCGCACAACGCGCTCGCCTGGCGCATCTTCGGCTACTGGGGCGCGCTCGGCAGCGTGCTCCTGTTCCTCGCGTACTTCCCGTATTCCAAGCACATTCACATCTTCATGACGCCGGTGAAGTACCTCGTAAAGCGCGAGGCGAGCTCGGGCGTGATGCCGATGCTCAAGGTCGATTTGGAGGCGGACGAGCCGAAGATCGGCGCGGCCAAGCTCGAAGACCTGGCCTGGCCGCGGCTGCTGGCCGCCTACGCCTGCGTGCCATGAAACCGCTGCCAGGCCGTGTGCCCGGCGACCGCGACCGGCAAGGCCCTGAGCCCGTCCGCGCTCGAGATCAACAAGCGCATGGAGCTCAACACGCTGGCGCGCACGCAGCCCTCGTTCAAGCGGGGCGCGGCGAGCCCCAACCCGCTGCTCTCCTTCGCCCTTTCGCCCGAGGCCGCCTGGGGCTGCACGACCTGCGGCGCGTGCATCGAGGTGTGCCCGGTCGGCGACGAGCCCATGCTCGACATCCTGGACATCCGCCGCGAGCAGGTGCTGCTCCAGGGCGAGTTCCCGGCACAGCTCCAGAGCGCTTTCCGCGGCATGGAGCGGACGCAGAATCCGTGGGGCATCAACCGCGACAAGCGCCTGGACTGGGCCGAAGGGCTCGCGGTCAAAACGACCGACGAAAATCCCGAACCGGATGTCCTGTTCTGGGTCGGCTGCGCGGCCAGCTACGATCCCCAGTCGCAGAAGACCGCTCGGGCGTTCGTGCAGCTGTTGAACCACGCCGAGGTGAACTTCGCCGTGCTGGGCAAGCGCGAGTGCTGCACCGGGGACCCCGCGCGGCGGGCCGGCAACGAGGTGCTCTACCAGGAGCTCGGCGGCCGTAATGTCGCGACTCTGAACCAGGTCAAGCCGAAGCTGATCGTCGCGACCTGCCCCCACTGCCTCAACGCGGTCGGCAAAGAGTACAAGCAGCTGGGCGGCGACTATCAGGTGGTGCACCACACGCAATTTCTTGAGTCGCTGTTGGCCGAGGGCCGGCTCACCGCGGAGAAAGCTCCCGGCGTGGTGGCCTACCACGACCCCTGCTACCTGGGCCGGCACAACGGCGTGTACGACGCGCCGCGCAACGTCTTGAACGTGCTCAGCAACGCGGTCACGGAGCTGCCGCGCAACAGGGAAAATTCGTTTTGCTGCGGGGCCGGCGGCGCGCAGTTCTGGAAGGAAGAAGAGCCGGGCGAGGAGCGGATCGCGGCCAACCGTCTGCGCGAGGTGGACCAGACGCTGAACGGTGCCTCTGAAAAAGTCTTGGCGGTGGGCTGCCCGTTCTGCAAGAGCATGCTCGGGAGCACGCCGGCGGAGGGCGCGGAGC
>CAXUHL010000314.1:0-3178 GCA_964250745.1 uncultured Acidobacteriaceae bacterium | reverse complement strand
ACCGGCATCCCCCTGGTCGCGACCAACGACTCGCACTACCTGTGCGAGGACGACCACCACGCGCACGAGATCCTGCTCTGCGTCCAGACCGCCGGGTCGATCCACGACCCCAAGCGGTTCAAATTCGACTCCGACCAGTTTTACGTCAAGACGGCAGCGGAGATGGAGCGGCTGTTCTCGCACGCGCCGGAGGTGGTGGGGCGGACCATGCAGTTCGCCGAGCGCTGCCAGCTGAAGCTGAACAAGGTCGAGAACCCCTTCCCGGAGTTCGCCGTGCCGCCCGGCCATACGGTCGATACCTACTTCGAGCAGGTGTGCCGCGAGGGCTACCAGACGCGCCTGACGACCAGCATCAAGCACCTCCAGGACACGGGCAAGCTGCGCCAGCCTCTGACCGACTACCAGGCCCGGCTCGAGCGCGAGCTCGACTGCATCAAGGCCATGAAGTTTCCCGGCTACTTCCTGATCGTGTGGGATTTCATCCGCTACGCCCGCGAGCACGACATCCCCGTGGGCCCGGGCCGCGGCTCGGCCGCCGGGTCGCTCGTGGCCTACGTCATGGGCATCACCGACGTGGACCCACTCCAGAACGCTCTGCTGTTCGAGCGCTTTCTGAACCCCGAGCGCGTGTCCATGCCCGATATCGACATCGACTTCTGCATGAACCGCCGGGGCGAGGTCATCGACTACGTCACGCGCAAGTACGGCCGCGAGCAGGTCGCGCAGATCATCACCTTCAACACCATGGCGGCCAAGGCGGCGATCAAGGACGTCGGCCGCGCGCTCGACCTGCCCTACGGCGACGTGGACAAGATCGCCAAGATGGTCCCGGCGACCATCGGCATCACGCTCGAGCAGGCGTTGAAGGACTCTCCCCCGCTTCAGGAAGCGTACGACAAGGACCCGCAGATGCGCGAGGTCATCGACACCGCGCTCAAGCTGGAGGGCCTGGTCCGCGGCGCGGGCGTCCACGCGGCCGGAGTCGTCATCGCGCCCCGGCCCCTAACGGACCTCGTCCCCGTCGTCCGGTCCAAGAACGACGAAATCGTAACCGCCTACGACATGAAGGCGATCGAGAAGCTGGGCCTGCTCAAGATGGACTTCCTCGGGCTGACCACTTTGACGGTGATCGACGACTGCCTGAAGCTGCTGCGCGCGGCGGGCAAGTCCGTCGACCTGGATACGATCCCGCTCGACGACCAGCAGACCTACGAGGGCATCTTCCACCGCGCCCTCACCTCGGGCGTCTTCCAGTTCGAGTCCGGCGGCATGCGCGATGTGCTGCGCCGCTACAAGCCGACTTCGGTCGAAGATCTCACGGCCTTGAACGCGCTGTACAGACCGGGCCCGATCCAGGGCGGCATGATCGACGACTTCATCGAGCGCAAGTGGGGCCGCCGCAAGGTGGAATATGACCTGCCCCCCATGGAGTCGATCCTCAAGGAGACGCTCGGGGTCATCGTGTACCAGGAGCAGGTGATGCAGATCGCGAACGCGGTCGCGGGCTACTCGCTCGGCGAGGCCGACCTCCTGCGCCGCGCGATGGGCAAGAAGAACCTGGAGGAAATGACCAAGCAGCGCGAGCGCTTCGTCACCGGCGCTTCCGAGAAAGGCTTCCGCAAGGACACGGTCACGCGCGTTTTCGACCTGATGGAGCAGTTCGCCGGGTACGGCTTCAACAAGTCACACTCCGCGGCGTACGCGCTGCTGGCGTATCACACGGCCTACCTCAAGACGCACCATCCGGTCGAGTTCATCGCCGCGCTGCTGACGAGTGAAATCTCGAAGCCCGAAAACGTCGTCAAGTACATCAAGGAGTGCCGCGAGCTCGGCATCGCGGTGCAGCCGCCCGACGTCACACTATCAGGCGCGGATTTCACCCCGAACGGCGAGGCCATCCGGTTCGGGCTGACCGCGATCAAGAACGTCGGCCGCAACGCGATCGACTCTATCCTGGAAGCCCGCGCCAGGAAGCCGTTCGCAAGCTTCTACGACTTTTGCGAGCAGGTGGACCTGCGGCTGATGAACAAGCGCGTGCTCGAATCGCTGATCAAGGCCGGTGCACTCGACTCGTTCGGACGGCGCGCGCAGCTGATCGCCGCGACGGACAAAGCGATCGAGCGGGCGCAAAAGTCGCAGCGCGACCTCGCCAGCGGCCAGCACGGGCTGTTCGGCATCTTCGACGACCACCCCGCGACCGCCGCCGCCTCCGACGCGCTGCCCAACGTGCCGGACTGGGACGAGCACGAGCGGCTGGCGAACGAGAAGGAGGTCCTGGGCTTCTTCGTCTCCGGCCACCCGCTCGACAAGTACGCCGACAAGCTGCGCAACATTCCCGGCGTGCTCGACACCGCGACCGCGCTCGAGTCCAAGCCCTCCGCCGCCCCCACCCGGCGGGGCGAGCGGGGCGAGGAGGTCCAGATCGCGGGCGTGATCGTCGGCTTGAAGGTTGCGAAATCGAAGCGTTCCGGCGAGCTGTACGCCCAGGCCTCGCTTGAGGACACCGTCGGCAAGATCGACCTGATCTGCTTCCCCAAGGACTACGCGGCATTGGCCGAGTCGCTGAAGATCGAGGTGCCGGTGGTGGTGCGGGGCGCGCTCCGGGCGGAGGAGGATGCGGCGAACAAGCTGTGCGTGTCGTCGATCCAGCCGATCGAGGACCTGAAAGTGAAGCTGCCGAAGCATTTGAAGATTAAAGTGCAGCTCGACGTCGCGAGCGATGGGCTGCTCAGGGAGTTGCACGGCATCCTCGGCGCCGCGCCCGGGCCGGGCAAGGTCATGCTTTCGCTCGAGCAGCGCAACGAGTACTGCGTGGTGCTGGAGCCGCAGATTTTTGTCGCGGCGGACCGGGCGTTTATCGACCGCGCGGAAACCCTGCTGGGGCGCGGTGCGGTGCAGGTGATGGACTGAGGTGCGCTCGCCGGGGGCGGGTGACCAGGACGTCATCCTGAGCGTAGCGAAGGAGCTGCTTCGCTCCGGACGTCGGAAGAAAGCAGCTCCTTCGTCGCTGCGCTTCTCAGGATGACCCTCTCGTTGGCTTGGAAGCTTCATCGGCCCGCAGGCAACCTGCCGCATTTGCCCGCAATTGGCCCCCGTCAATGCTCTGAGTACAATCCCCCTATGGCCAGCAAGCCCGCGCGTACCGCGCCTGACGACCCGCCGCCGCCCGCCCCTACCC
>CAXUHL010000313.1:0-3189 GCA_964250745.1 uncultured Acidobacteriaceae bacterium | reverse complement strand
GTCGAGGAGCACGTCGAACTCGGCGCGGGTTTCGATACCCTCGGCGATGAGCCTGATGTCGAGCTCGCGACACAGCGAGGCCACGGCGCGAAGGATCGCGCGGCTGGCCGGGCGCGTGTCGATATCGCGGATGATCTTCATGTCGAGCTTGACGATATCGGGCTGGAACTCGGCGAGCAGGTCGAGCCCGGCAAAGCCCGCGCCGAAATCGTCGATCGCGGTCTGGAGCCCGTGCTTGCGATACTCGCGGAAGATGTTGACCAGGTGGGCGCGGTCCGCGACCTGCTCGCCCTCGGTAACCTCGAAGATGATGCGGGTCAACGGCGTGCCCACGCGATCGGCGGTTTCGAGTGTCTTGCGGATGCAGGTTTCCGGCTTGTACACGGCCCCGGGAATGAAGTTGATGGACACGGTCCTGGGCTCGCCCGGACTGAGAGCGGAGGCCATTTCGATGGCCCGGACGCGACAAGCCTGGTCGAAGGCGTACATATTGCCGCTGTTGACCTGCGCCAGAATGCTCCCGGCGGACTGACCTTCCGGTCCGCGCACCAGGGCCTCGTACGCGAAGACGCCTTCGCGGCTCAAGATGGGTTGAAACGCCATGGTGAACGGGAATGGCGCTTCCTCGCCGGACCGGCACGCGCCGCAACTCTGGTTGGACAGGACGTTCAAGATCGAAACCCTCGCACTCCTAAGAATGACCCGCGTGTGTTCCTTATCGGCACAAACCCGTGGTCAGTCGAGAGTACTTTCGTACTTTTCTCGCAAGTGTTCGCCAGCGAACAGTTAGGGTTACGCCGGTAATCTCCCGTTCCGCAACACATTTCCCACACTCTCCAAGCCGTTTCGCGATCCCGAGGCTACAATGATGGTTACCTCCGGGGAGTGCTCGCCAGCTTCATGTCATTCAATGGGTACAGTTCACGTTCGTCGCGGTCGCACGGGATGCGCTCGTTGTTCAGCCTGTTTTCAAGCGACCTTGCCATCGATCTCGGCACCGCCAACACGCTTGTGTACGCGCGGGGCAAGGGCATCGTCGTCAACGAGCCTTCGATCGTCGCGATCAACAAGAACACCGGCGAGGTGGAAGCGGTCGGCAAGGAAGCCAAGGAGATGCTGGGCCGCACGCCGGGCAATATCGTGGCCATCCGCCCCATGAAGGACGGGGTGATCGCGGACTTCAAAATCACCGAGAAGATGCTGAACTACTTTATCCAGAAAGCACACAACCGCAAGATGCTGGTGCATCCGCGGATCGTCATCGGCGTCCCTTCGGAGATCACGCAGGTGGAGAAGCGCGCGGTGGAGGACTCCGCTTACCGAGCCAAGGCGAGCGAGGTCTTCCTGGTCGAGCAGGCGATGGTCGCGGCCATTGGCGCGGGGCTGCCCATCACCGAGCCCCAGGGCAATATGGTCGTCGACATCGGCGGCGGCACGACCGACATCGCGGTGATCTCGCTGTCCGGCATCGTCTACTCCCGGTCCGTCCGCATGGCGGGCAACCAGATGGACGAGCAGATCATGAACTATCTGAAGCGCAAGTACAACCTGCTGATCGGGGAGCGCACGGCGGAGCAGATCAAGATTGAGATCGGCTCGGCCTACCCGCTGGACAAGCCCCTGGTCATGGAGGTCAAGGGACGCAACCTCATTGAAGGTGTCCCGAAAACCATTCAGATTGAAGATTCAGAAATTCGCGAAGCATTGGCCGAATCCATCTCGACAATCATGAATGCCATTCGCGTGGCATTGGAGCGGACCCCTCCGGAGCTGTCGGCGGATATCTCGGATCGGGGCATCGTTCTGACGGGCGGGGGAGCGTTGATCAAGAATCTCGACAAGCGCATTCGCGAGGAGACCGGCCTGCCGGTTTCGGTCGCCGACGACCCGCTGGCTTCGGTGGTTCTGGGTACGGGAAAGATGCTGTCGGACTTCCGCCTGCTGCGTAAAATCAAGATCGACTAAGGCTCGATCCGCGCATGGAAACGTTTTTCGGACGCTACAGGAACGTGTTGACGCTGGCGCTCGTGCTGCTGCTCGAGTTTGTACTGCTGGCCGTGCAGGTGCGCCCGCGCCTGCCGGGCGCGTATGTTGCGGACCAGGACGGGGTGAAAGCGCTGAAGCTGGGCGTCAGCTCAGTGGTGCTGCCGCCGGAGCGCGCGCTGCATCGCGGAGGCAGGGGCGCGCGCGGGCTCTGGTCCAGCTACGTGGACCTGGTCGGCGTGAAGGAAGAAAACGAACGGCTCCAACTCGAAAACCAGCAGCTGCAGTTGGAGCAGGCTTCGCTGGCCGAGGACGCGCGGCAAGGGCAGCGGCTCCAGGAGTTGCTGGCGTTCAAGCAGCACTATATGGATACGACGGTGCCCGCGCAGGTGATCGGGGCCAGCGGGTCAGATTTAGAGCGGCTGCTCTTCATCGACAAAGGATCGGCGGACGGGCTGGCGGCGGGAATGCCGGTGCTGACGCCGGACGGGATCGTGGGACGTGTCCGGGAGGTCGCTCCGCGCTCCGCGCAGGTGTTGCTCATCTCGGACCCGACGAGCGCGACCGGCGTGCTGCTGGAGCAAACGCGGACCCGCGGCGTGCTCAAGGGCGACGCGGCGGGCCGTCCGGAGATCGTGAACCTGATCCCGGACGATCGGATCAAGCCGGGCCAGGTGGTGTTGACCTCGGGCGGCGACCAGATTTTCCCGCGCGGGCTGCCGGTGGGGGTCGTCGAGAAGACGGTCCCGGACACCCTGAACCAGCCGCTCGTGGATGTCATTCTGAAGCCGTCCGCGAACCTGAGCCAACTGGAGGAGGTTTTGGTCGTGACCGGGACGGCACCGGCCCCCTCGGCGAAAGCGCGCCGCGACCTGGCCAGGAGCGAGGGCGCGGCGGCGGCGATCAAGACTTCGGCAGCCGAAAAAGCAGCAGCCGCGGCGGAGGCGGCGCTTGAGGCGCAGAGAGCTTCGGACATCCTGGCGCAGCGGCTCCCGAGCGCTTCGAATGTGGAGAATCCCGACGCGCCCGATGCTGCCCCCGGTGCCTCGCCGGCGACGGCGGATTCCGCGGCGGCCCCCTTACACCCGCCTTCCGCGCTCCACGCGGACCACTACTCGCCGGGCACGGCACCCAAGGCGGCGGATCTGACGCCGGGCGCGCGGGTTGCACCTTTGGCGGAAGGTACGCCCGATACGGAGCGGACCG
>CAXUHL010000312.1:0-3209 GCA_964250745.1 uncultured Acidobacteriaceae bacterium | reverse complement strand
GACGCGCTGTTTGGGCGCGCCGCCGGTGGGCCGGGTGGGAAAGGCGTCGGTGTGGAGCAGGTCGTTGCGCTTGCGCAGGGGCAGGTCGCGGTTCTGCTCCTCCTGCGGGCGGAACGAGGCGTAGTCGCGGCGCAGGTGGCCCCGGTAGGGACTCAGAAACTCTTCGAGAAAACCGGCGGCCGCGCCCGAGTACGCGCGGAGAACGGCGCGCAAGCGGTCCACATCCGGACCCGCGTCCTTGCCCAGACCGGTGATCGCGTCGGCAGCAGGCTTGTAGGCGATGTTCTTGTGCAGCGACGAGCTGGTATGCTCCCGGCCCAGAAGAAAGGCCTGGTCATCGGGCGGGAGCGGGATAGGCGACGCGGGGAAGAAGAGGATTCGGCCGGATTCGAGTTGCTCGCACCAGGTACGGCGCTGGGAGGGAGAGGCAGAGCGGATTTTCTCGGGTGTGAGAGCGAGGACGGGCATGGCGACGGAGCCTTTCGTTCACGATGATAGCGGGTGCGTCCGGGCGCTCTCGACTTTACCGGACAGCCTCAGGAAACGGACTCAGGAAATTTTCGGACAAGCCCGAAAATCGGTGCACCTTGAGGAGCACACCGGTGACGGACCTGCTTTTGCCGCGCTTGCGAAGGAAAGCAGATCCTTCGCTTCGCTCAGGATGACCCCATGTTTGGAGTCACCTCCAAGGCCCGCGAGCTACAATCAGGCGAACTTTCACTAAGGAGAATGCGCGTGCAACGGACATCACTGCTTTTAGGCTTCACCCTGGCTCTTGCGCCACTGGCAACCATCACCGGCGCGCAGGCGGCGCTCGCCCAGGCGGCGATGCCGAGCCCGCCCAAAGACGCGGCCGTCGTGCTCGGGGGCAAGCCGGTGTCGATTCACTACAACGCCCCGTCGGCGCGCGGGCGGCAGATCTTCGGCGGATTGGTCCCCTATGGAAAAGTTTGGCGCACGGGCGCGAACCCGGCGACGGACTTGAAAACCGAGGCGGACCTCATGATCGGCGGCAAGGCGGTGCCAGCGGGGCACTATACGCTGTACACGCTGCCCGCCGAGGGTACCTGGGAGCTGATCGTGAATAAGCAGACCGGCCAGTGGGGGACCAAGTACGACCAGACGCAGGACCTGGTACGCATCCCGATGGAGAAAAAGGCGCTTGCCTCGCCCCAGGAGACCATGTCGATCGGCTTCGAGGGCACGAGCGGGAACAAGACGGAGCTGCACATCAAGTGGGAAAAGACGGATGTGTCGGTGCCGGTGATCGCCAAGTAGTGCCGCGCCGCGGAAAGAGCCCGCCTCGGGAGAGACGGGCTTTGCTGCGTCAGTAGCCTGCCGCGTCGGAGGTGAACTTATTGGACATGGCGAAGACTTCCTCGTACTTGCCGTCGCGCTCGGAGAAGCGCTGCGGCTTGACGCGGTCGACCAGGACTTCCTTCGGCGTGGGATCCCCTTGCAGCAGACGCATGGTTTCGGCGATGTACTCGTCGAGCGGCATGGCGCGGGCATCCCTGGCTTGCTCCTCGCCCTTGAGGTGGGTCTGCACATAGGGCGGGGCGAGCTCGATGACCTCGACCGCGGTCTTGCGCAGCTGGTAGCGCAGGGACTGCGTCCAGGAGTGCAGGGCGGCCTTGGTGGCGCAGTAAGTCGGGTTGAGGGCGATGGGTGAGAAGGCGAGGCCCGAGGTGACCGTGAGCACGGCGGCCCGGGGCTGCTTCATAAGGTGCTCGATGAGAGCGGCATTGAGCCGGATGGGCCCGAGCAGGTTGGTGGCGATGTGGGCCTCGGCGTCGGCGGTCGCGGACTCGGTGAGCCGCTCGTTGCGCATGATGCCCGCGTTGTGAATGACGACGTTGAGCGCGGGGAACTTCGCCGTGAGCTCGGCGGCGAAGCGCTTGACGGCATCCGGGCTTTCGATGTCGAGCGTGAGGGTCTCGATGCCGGGGTTGGCCTTGGCTGTTTCCTCCAGGGCCTCCTTGCGGCGGCCGGAGATGACGACTTTGTTGCCGAGTGCGTGGAACTGTTCCGCGAGGCCGCGGCCGATGCCCGAGCCGCCGCCGGTGATGAGGATAGTGTTGCCGGTCCATTGCATGGTGAGTTTTCTCCTCTCCGGCTATCGTAGGGGAAGCACGAACCTTCGGGAAGTAGGCACTTAGAAGTTCTATACGCACCGAAAAGAGAGTGACTATGGCCACAACGGCGATCGAATTCGAGAAAAAGCCGGCGCTGCCGGAGCAAGCAGACCCGGAGCTGGACGCGCTGGTGCGCGAGATCATCGGGCGGGTGGCGGATAAGTGGACGCTGCTGGCGCTGGAAGCCCTGGAGGAGGGTGGCCGGCTGCGGTTCACCCGGATCGGCGAGGCGATCGGCGGCATCAGCCAGAAGATGCTGACCAAGACCTTGCGGCAGATGGAAGCCGACGGGCTGGTGACGCGGACGATCTTTCCCGTCATCCCGCCGCGCGTGGAGTACGAGCTTACGCCGATGGGCGAAAGCCTGAGCTACGCGTTTTGCGGAGTATGGGAGTGGGCGGAGCGGCACCGCGAAGCGATCGGGAAAGCGCGGGAGCTGTTCGCGCGGGGCAGCGTCAAAGCGGCTGAAATTGCTGAAGGCGAATGACGCCGAGAACGCGTGCCAGAATGGGGGAGTTCGCGCTGTCGGGCCGAACGAGCGGCACGGTCTGGGCTGGGAAGCGGCCGTTGCCCGGCTGAAGGAGAAACAGGCCGCGAGCCGGCTCGGGGCCGACATGGCGCAACTGAGTGGTGCCGCGCGCGGGCTGCACCGCGTACACCGGCATATGGGCGCCGGGCGGCGCGGGTTCGGCGCGGGCCACCGCGATGGCGTGCCGGTCCACCAGCGCGATGTCGCCGGGGAGCAGCACGGGGTGCATGGGGTCGGCGTGCACGGGGTCGAGGATGAGGGCCGCGAAGCGCTGCCCGGCGAGGCGGCGGACGAGCGAACGGGTAGGCAGGTATCGGTCGATGGGGAGCTTGATGGGGAGCCCGCGGGAAACGAGAAAATCCGCGTCGGCGAGCTCGTCGGCGTTGAACAGGGGGAACTCGGTGTAGATGGGGTCGGTCGGAGCCGGTTCGGCGCGGGGGCGAAACAGCTGCTCGACGGATAGATGGAGGGCCGTGAGGCTGCGGTCGCAGGTTTCAAAGCTGAGGCGGGTCTTGCCGTTGAGGAAGTTGGAGATGTGAGGCTGG
>CAXUHL010000311.1:0-3220 GCA_964250745.1 uncultured Acidobacteriaceae bacterium | reverse complement strand
CCGGTTCCGGGGGCGAAGAGCGCGCTGAGGATCGCGACCGAGTCGGCCCCGGCCTCGCGGACTTGCAGGGCGTTCGCGAGCGTGATGCCGCCGATGGCGACCAGGGGCTTGCCCGTTGCCGTTCGCGCCGCGCGTATGCCCGCGAGGCCGATGACCGGGTCGGCGTCCGCCTTGCTCCCGGTCGCGAACACCGGCCCGGCGGCGAGGTAATCGGCTTCGTTGGGCGCGGCGGCCTGGGCTTGGGTATGGGTGGAAAGACCGAGGATCGCGTCCGGGAAGGCCGCGCGCGCTTCGGCAACCGGCAGGTCGCTCTGGCCGAGATGGAGGCCGTGGAAGCCCGTCTCCCGCAAGAGCGCGGCGTGGTCGTTGAGGATGAGCGTGAGCCCCGGCGGCGCGGCGCGGGCGATCGCCTCGGCGTCGCGCAGGATCTGCTCGCGCGTTTCCGTTTTCGCCCGGTACTGGAGCAGGGTGACGCCGGCTTCGGCCAGCTCGCCGACCGTTCGCGCGAGAAGAGCGGGGCGCCCGGGGCCGTTCGGAAAATACGCGGTGTCGAGGATCGGGTACAGCGGCGGGAGGGTCATGAGGCAAGGGTAGAGGGTGGAGGGAGAAGGCAGGAGGTTAGGGATTACGCGGCTGTGCCGTATTGCCGGTCATGGAGAATGGATTTTATGAGCAAAGACGCGCAGGGCGAGCCGCGCTGGCCGGCGATCGTGGCCTCGCTGGCGGTGGGCGGGCTGCAAACGGCGATGCCTGAGCAGTTTTCGCCCGGGCCGCGCTGGCTGCTGTTGTGCCTGCTCGCGGTGCTCACGGTGCCGGCCGCGGTAGCGCGCAGGCGGGGGCGGCACGGGCTCAACCAGGCCTTCGGCTACGTGCTGAGCGGGGTGCTCACGGCGGCGCTGCTGTGGTCGCTCAGCGTGCTGGTGCGTTCGCTGCCCCGCCATGCCATCGCCCCAGGGCAACTGCTGGGCGTGGCCGGCGCGCTGTGGGCCAGCAACGTGCTGGTGTTCGCCTCCTGGTATTGGCGGCTCGACGCGGGCGGCCCGCACGCGCGCGACCTGCGCGGGCGGCACACCGAAGGGGCGTTCCTGTTCCCGCAAATGACGGTGCGCGGCGACGAGGCCTGGACGCCGGGCTTCGTGGACTACCTGTTCCTGGCTTTCAACACCAGCACCGCCTTCTCCCCGACCGACGCGCCGGTGCTGTCGCGCTGGGCCAAGGGGCTGATGATGGTGCAGGCGAGCATCTCTCTGGTGACGCTGGCGCTGCCGGCGGCCCGGGCGGTCAACATCCTTTAAGCAGAATCCGGATCGGGGTCATCCTGAGCGGAGCGAAGGACCTGCTTTGCTTTGCATGCGGAGGAGCAGGTCCTTCGTCGCTTCGCTCCTCAGCATGACCCCTGAGTTTCCGTAATTCTTGAGGGAGTTTTAAACCACGCCGAGATGCATCAACAGCGCCAGCAGCAGCAGCAGCGCGCCGATGCTGCCCGCGCCGAAGTACCCCCAGGCACGGCTCCAAGGCCAGGCCGGCAGCACGGCGACGAGCAGCAGAATGAGCAGGACGAGCAGGGTGTCGAGGGCCATCGGGATCACGCGTCCAGCCCGACCAGCTCCCGCGCGCGGCTGAGTACGCGCAGGAGCATGGGAGCGGTCAAGACGCCGGTGTTGGTGTTCTGCCGCGACGGGTGGTAGGTCGCGAGCAGATGAAGGCCGTTGGGCAGCGTGTACTCCGCCCCATGGCCGAAGGTGTAGGCGGCACGGCGGGCGATGTGGCCCCCGCGCTGCAGGTGCGCGGTGAAGGCATCGAAGGCGATCTTACCCAGCGCCAGCACGACGCGGAGCTCCGGCAGCAGCGCGAGCTCCCGCTCGAGCCATTGCCCGCAGGTGCGGATCTCCTCCGGTGTGGGCTTGTTCGCGGGCGGGGCGCAACGGACGGCGTTGGTGATGAGCAGGTCGCGGAGCGTGAGCCCGTCACCCACATGGGTGGCCGTGGGCTGGGACGCAAAGCCGGTCTCGTACAGCAGCGGGTACAGGAAGTTCCCGGAGCCGTCGCCGGTAAAGGGCCGCCCGTTGCGGTTGGCCCCGTGCGCGCCCGGCGCGAGGCCGAGGACAAGAACGCGCGCGGCGGGGTCGCCGAAAGAGGGGACAGGCTTGGCCCAGTAGTCCTGGTCGCGAAACGCTTTACGCTTGTCGATGCCGGTCTGCTCGCAGTAGGAGCGCAGACGCGGGCAGCGGGTGCAGGCGACTACTTCGGCGTTGAGCGTGGCGAGGGCTGGCTTGGTGGGGGGCACAAGGGACAGGGTATAGGGTGCGAGAGTTTGATCGCGGGAACGAGTTCCGAAACGGACCGGGCTTGCGGGTTTCTCCGCGGAGGCTTGCGCGTCGATCCTTTGTGCATCGTAAGATGGGCTGGCGCGGCAACCTCAAGCAGACGAAAAGGAAGTTTTGGCGATGAAGCGAGTGGGCATTGGTTCTCTGGTGATGGCGGCTTCCCTCTTCGCCTCGGGCTGCGGCAAGCACGCGCCCGTGGGCGACCCGAACGCGCCGAAGCCCCTGATCACGGACTCGGCCATGCAGGTGGGCGGCGAGGATGTGGTGACCCTGCGGCGGCAGCCGGGCGCGGACGCGACCGGGCCGCAGTTCGTTTCGGCGCAGGTGCTGCCGGGGCGCGGCTTCAACCTGTTCCAGATCACCGCCAACATCCCCGGCAAGGGCGAGATCAGCCTCCTTGCCTCGCCCGGGTTGACCGAAGCGGCGGGCAAGCTGAACGGCGGCCCCGGCGACGAGTTCGGCCAGGCCAGCTTCGGCTTCGGCGGCGCGTTCCTGGTGCCCTACCCCAACCGCATCCTGGGCCCCTTGACGCCGGACGGCAAGTTCGTCGTGACGAGCTGGCACGGCAGCAAGATGCTGCTGCCGGCGGATTTCGCGGCCAAGAAGCCCAACGCGCAGAAGCACGCAATCCACGGGCTGATCCTCGCGAGCAAGGTCGACAACGTGCAGAAGCAGACCACCGCCGACGGCCAGACAGTCAGCGGGATCCTCCACGCGGGCAACTTCGGCGGGCACTGGTGGGGCGATACGGACCTCAAGTTCGAGGTAGCCCTTAGCGGAGACGCGGTGGTCGCGCCCATCACCGCGAAAAACGTGGGCAGCGCGGCGGAGCGGCGGGGCATCGGCGGGCCCCCCGATTTCGCCAGCCCGAGCGGCGACCGCCCGCACGCCCC
>CAXUHL010000310.1:0-3224 GCA_964250745.1 uncultured Acidobacteriaceae bacterium | reverse complement strand
CCAACCGGCCCCTCCTGCGAGTACTGCCGCCCGCCCTGGCGCGGCAGGCCGGGGTCGACGGGCCCATGCTGGTGGAGCGATCCGGCGGCGGCACGCGCACTACCTTGCGCGCCGCGGGCGGGGCGGGCGGCTTCGGCGACGGCGGCTGGACCGGGCAGGTAACCTGGCGCACGACGGGCGAGGGCGGACGCGCGCTGGGGTTGGGTGCCGAAGCCGGGCCGGGGCGGTTCGGCGGCACGGTCGCATACCGGCAGGAGCTCACGCCGGGTCGCGCGATGACCGCGGTGGCGAGGTACTCCGAGCGGCCCGCGATCCGGGGCAGTTCCGGCGCCGGTCTGGCGATCGCGCGGGTGCGCTCGGAAAGCACCTGGCAGGCGGGCGACCTCGTCGAGTTGCGCGCGGGCGCGGAGCTGGCAGCGGCCCAGATGGGCGCGGGCTCGCTCGCGACGGCGAGCCACCCCTTCGCGAGCCTGTGCGTCCACGCCGGGGCTTCCGAGGTCACGTACCGTGTCGCGACCGGCCCGGCCCCGTCGGTGAACGACGCAGAGGCCCTGGTCGCCGAGAACGGGCGGCTCCGCTTCACCCAGGGCCTGCACCAGGAGTTGCGCGCGACCCGCCGCGCCGGGAGCTGGACCGGCGAGATCGCGGGCTTCGAGGACCGTCTGGAGCACCCGGCGGTGCAGGGCCTCGCCGCCGGGGACGCGGCGCTGGTGGACAGCAAGGACGTCCTGTTCGACCCGCAAACGGGCATTATCGCGGTTTCCGGACGAGGCTACAGCCATGGGGGCGTCCTGGCGCTGCTGCGCGACCAACTCAGCCCGGATACCTGGCTTTCGCTGCGCTTCGCCCTCGGCGAGGCGGTCACGGTGCCCAAGCCCGGCGGTACCCTGCCGAGGTTCGGCACCCGCACGGCCCCGGCGACGACCGTCGCGGCCGAAACCCGCCTGCCGGCCGGCGGTACGCTGCTGCGGGCGAGCTACGGTTGGCAGCCATCCGACACCCTGACGCCGGTCGCGCCCTTTGCCGGCGGCGGTGCCGCGCGCGACGCGTACCTTGGCTTCTCCGTCCGGCAGCCGCTGCCGCTGCGGCTCGCCGGGGAGGAGCGGGAAGGCGCGGCCCGCCTGGAAGCGGTGCTGGACGTGCGCAATCTGCTCGCCCAGGGGTACCGGCCGTTCCTCTCCGAGGATGGGTCGACGGTGTTTTTCGCGCAGGCGCAAAGGACGATCGCGGGCGGCATCAGCCTTTCTTTCTGAACCCGGAGCACCATGACCCGACTTCTCCCCCTCGGCCTGTTCGCGCTTTGGTCCGCTGCCGCCTTCGCCGCCGACCGACCGCTCGCGGTTGAACACCCGCACTACGTCCCCGTCACGGAACAGACAATCGTGCATGGGGCTGTCGACCAGGTTTGGACGAGGGTCGGCGGCTTTTGCGCCGGGCCGCAAACCCCCTGTCCCCTGCGCGGCAGCGGCAGCCCGGGTACGGTGCGTTCGGCGGGAAGCGAGGTGCTGGTCGGAGAGACCGAGCACAGCTACACCTACGCGCAGCCGCCCCGGCAGGGCCTTGCCTATGCGCTGCCGCACGGGACGCTCGCGGCGGAAGCAGTCACCGCGTCCACGACGCGCCTGCTCTCGACCAGCGTGCAGGACGACTCGGTGCTGCCGGACGAGGCTGCGCGCGCGGCGGAGCTCCAGGCCCGGCATGCCCGCGCACCGCGCTACGTGAGCCTGCCGATGCGGATCGTCGTCGATGCGCCGGTGGATAAGGTGTGGGTCCGGGTCGGCAAGTACTGCGACATCGGCGAGTGGGGCTTCCCCGGCTGCACCTTGCTTTCGGGCAAGGACGGGGAGCTCGGCACGGTGCGGAGCATCGGGACCGAGGTCCTGGTGGGGCAGACGCGGTGGAGCTACACCTACGCGCAGCCCCTGCGCACGGGCGGCGCGTATACCCTGTATCACGGCACGCTCGAAGCCCGGCCGCTGGACCCGGCGCGCACGACGCTGTTCTACACGCTGCTGTGGGACAACTCGTCCGAGCCGGACGAGGCCGCGCGCGCGAAAGACCTCGACCGGCGGCGCACGCTGTTTGAGGGCTTTCTCCGCAACATGAAGACCCTGGCCGAGGGCGGGACCGTGCCGCCGGGCGCGCTCGGGCCTCGCTGAGTTTACCGGCGGCGCGGGCAGGCGCTACGCTGGAAGGCATGACGCCTGAGCTGCGCTTCGCCCTCGCCACGGAGTTCCCCGCCGACCTGCTCGTTGTCTTCACCGTCGACCAGACCGCCGGGACCGACGCACAGCCCGCGCTTTTTCCGCTGACCGTGTCGCAAAACGTGCACGAGACCGCCGGAGAGGTGCTCGCCTCGGGCGAGTTCCGGTCCGGCGCGAACGAGCTCCTGCTGCTGCACAAGCCGACAGGGTTCGCGGCGAAACGGCTTCTGCTGGTCGGGTTGGGTAAGGCAGCGGGTAAGGACGGCAAGGGGCCGGACGCTTCCGCGCTGCGCAGGGCCGCCGGGGCCGCGGTGCGCCACGCGAAAGCGCGCGGCATACGCAACATGGCGATCGCGATGCCGGAAACGCTGGTGGAGGCGACCGATGCGGTGGCCGCGCGGGCGGTCGCGGAAGGAGCCGGGATCGCGGATTACGACGCGGACACCTACAAGACCGATCACAAGGACACGAGCCTCCAAGCCCTGACCGTGCTTGCCTCAGAGCGCATGGACGGGGCTGAAGCGCAGGCGGGTTTTCGTGAGGGCATCGTCGTCGCGGAGGCGCAGAACTTCGCGCGGGCGCTGGTGAACGAGCCCGGCAACGTGCTGACGCCGGCGGAGCTGGGGCGGCGCGCCGCGGCGATGGCGCAGGCCGAAGGGCTTGGGTGCGAGGTCTTCTCGACCGCCAAGCTCGAAGAGCTGGGGATGGGCGCGTTCCTGGCCGTGGCGAAGGGGTCGGAGGAGCCGCCGATGCTTGCCGTGCTGCGCTACGAGCCGGTCGACGCGGTGGAAGGCATTACGCTCGGGCTGGTGGGCAAGGGCGTCACCTTCGATACGGGCGGCATTTCCATCAAGCCGGCCGACGGCATGGAAAAAATGAAGTACGACATGGCCGGGGCCGCGGCAATGCTGGGTGCGATGCAGGCGATCGCACGGCTCAAGCCCAAAGTGAAGGTGCTGTGCGTGATTTGCTCGGCGGAAAACATGCCGAGCGGCCGAGCGTACCGGCCGGGCGACGTGC
>CAXUHL010000309.1:0-3225 GCA_964250745.1 uncultured Acidobacteriaceae bacterium | reverse complement strand
CCATGCTGGCCGACGCGATCGTCGAGATCACCGAGACCGGCTCCAGCCTGCGCGCGAACCGGCTCCGCATTCTGGACACGGTGATGGAGTCGGAAACGCGCCTGATCGTCAACAAAGCCGCCGCGCGGGACGCATGGAAGCGCGCCAAGGTGGACACGCTGGCCCTGATGCTGCGCGGCGCGATCGACGCGCAGGGGCAGGTGGGGCTGCTGCTCAACGTCCCCGACGCGCGGCTGCCCGAGGTGTTGGCGGTGCTGCCCGCGCTGAACTCGCCGACCGTTTCGCCGCTGAGCAAGGGCGGCTGGTCGGCGATCAATACCATCGTGGAAGAGGGGCTGGTCCGCGAGGTCATCCCCCGGTTGAAGGCCGCCGGGGCGACCGGGATCGTCGAGTACCCGCTGAACAAAGTGGTTCTCTAGATGATCCGCGCCTGCACGCCGGATGAAATTGCTGACGTACTCCGCATCGTGAACGAGGGCGCTCAAGCCTATAAGGGCGTTATTCCCGCGGACTGCTGGCACGAGCCCTACATGAGCGGCGAGGAGCTGGATCGTGAAATCGGTGCCGGCGTCTCATTCTCGTGCTACATAGAAGGGGATCGCATCCTCGGCGTCATGGGTATCCAGGACGTGAAGGATGTCACCCTCATTCGCCATGCCTATGTGACCGGTGGTGCTCAGAAGCGCGGGATCGGCACCGCCTTGCTGAACCACCTGCGCCGGCAGACGCGTCGACCAATCCTCATCGGCGCCTGGGCCGATGCCGTCTGGGCCATTCGCTTTTACGAGAAGCACGGCTTCTCCCTCGTTGACCGGGAAACCAAAGAGCGCCTGCTCAGGACATATTGGACGGTTCCGGAGCGGCATATTGAAAGGTCGGTCGTGCTGGCGGAGCAAGGCACCGGTTCTTAAGGAGATTCGCAATGGAAATCGTCCGCACTACCGGCCTGGGCGGCCGCCGGGGCCGCGCCCGGGTTGCCGAGCTCATCCAGCGCGGCGCCGCCGGCGACGCTCGCGTCGCCCCCGCGGTCGAGCGCATCGTCAACGCGATCCGCAAGGACGGTGACAAGGCCCTGCGCCTCTGGGCCGCCAAGCTCGACGGCCTGCCCCCAAAAGCCGCCTTGCGTATCGAACAGACAGAGATGCGGATGGCTCTCGCCGCCCTGCCCACCGGCATGCGCAACGCGCTCGAGACGGCCGCGGGCAACATCCGCGCCTTCGCCGAGCGCCAGATGCCCCGCGACTTCGACTTCGAGCCCGCGCCCGGCCTCCGGGTCGGCCAGCGCATCCGGCCGCTCGACTCGGTCGGCTGCTACGTCCCCTCCGGCCGCCACCCTCTGCCCTCGACGCTGCTGATGACCGCCATTCCCGCCCAGGTCGCGGGCGTCGGGCGCATCGTGGCGATCTCGCCCAAGCCCGCAGCGGAGGTCCTTGCCGCTGCCGCGCTGCTCGGCATCACGGAGTTCTACCGGGTCGGCGGCGCGCAGGGCGTGGCGGCGCTCGCCTACGGGACGGACACCATCGCGAAGGTGGACAAGATCGTCGGCCCCGGCAATGCTTACGTCACCGCCGCGAAGAAGCTGGTCGCCTTCGACGCAAGCATCGACATGCTGGCCGGGCCGACCGAGATCGTCGTCATCAGCGAAACCGGCGATCCCCGCGAGATCGCCGCCGATCTGGTCGCGCAGTCCGAGCACGACCCCGACGCGGTCGCGATTTTCGTGACCACGAAAGCGGAGCTCGCCCGGCGCGTGGTCGCCGAAGCCGCGCGGCAGGCCAAGGCCAACCCGACCGCCGCTCTTTCGCTCGACCGCTCAGGCGTCGCCATCGTCGCGGGTTCGCTCGCCGAGGCCCGCGACCTCACCAACGATCTCGCGGGCGAGCACCTTACGGTCGACTCCGCGGCCGACTTGGAGTGGGTGCGTCACGCAGGGTCCGTGTTCATCGGGCGCTGGTCGCCGCAGCCCATGGGCGACTACGTTTCCGGGCCCAACCACACCCTGCCCACCAGCGGCCAGGCGCGCCTGCGCGGGGGCTTGAGCGTGTACGACTACCTGAAGCTCATCACCGTGCAGGAGTACACCGAGGCCGGCCTCGCCCAACTGGGTCCGGCGGCGATCCGCATCGCGGAGGCCGAAGGGCTCACCGGCCATGCCGAGGCGGTGCGGGCGCGGGGCGTGGTCGCGTGAGCCCGCCCGAACCCCGCGCCATCGTCCGCGCGATGAAGGAGTACCCCCCCCCGCTCGGCAACCGCGCCGGGCGCCGGCTGGACTTCAACGAGAACACTCTGGCCTGCTCACCGCGGGTCCGCGAGGCCTTGCAGGCGATCACCGCCGGCGACCTGACGCGCTACCCCGAGCGCGGCCCGGTCGAGGCGCTCGTCGCCGCCCACCTGGGCCTCAAACCCGAGCAAGCGCTGCTCACCAATGGCGTCGATGAGGCCATCCACGTCCTGTGCCAGGCGTTTCTCGACCCCGGGGACGAGATCCTCCTCCCCGTCCCGACCTACTCCATGTACGAGGTGTACGCCTCGGCCGCGGGCGCGGCGATCGTCCCGGTACAAGCCGACCGCGCGGACTTCGCCTTTCCTTACGAACGCGTTCTGGCCGCGATCGGCCCGCGCACGCGCGTCATCGCCCTGGCTAACCCGAACAGCCCCACCGGTTCCACGCTGCGCCGCGAGCAGATCCTCGCGATCGCCGCGCGGGCACCGCAAGCGATCGTCCTCGCCGACGAAGCGTACTTTCACTTTCACGGCGAAACGGTGCTGGACTGCGTGGGCTCGCCGGATCACCCGAACCTGGTGGTCGCGCGGACGTTTTCGAAAGCCTATGGCCTCGCCGGGTTGCGGCTCGGGCTGCTGGCGGCGACCGAGGAGACCATGCACTGGCTGCGGCGCGTGATCTCCCCTTACAGCGTCAACGCGCTGGCCCTGGCCTGCCTGCCCGCTGCGCTGGCCGACGAGGCTTACCTGGACTGGTACGCCGGCGAAGTGCGGGCGGCGCGGCGCGAGCTCCACGCGGTCTGCGACGAGCTTGGGCTGCGCACCTGGCCGTCGAGCGCGAACTTCGTGCTGCTTGAGATCGGCCCCGCGCACCGGGAGTTCACACAAGCCATGCACGCGCGCGGTGTGCTGGTGCGCGACCGCTCCTCGGACCCCGGCTGCGACGGCTGCGTGCGCATTACAGTCGGCACCCGCGAGCAGATGCGCGGCGCGCACCAGCAC
>CAXUHL010000308.1:0-3243 GCA_964250745.1 uncultured Acidobacteriaceae bacterium | reverse complement strand
AGGCGTGAACGGATATCAGAAGCTCTTCAGGGAAGCTCGCGGCGAATAGGTAGGGGTAGTCGATGACGATGTGTTGTCCTTTCCCCGCAAGTTGGACAAGATCTTCACCAGGGAGATGGAGGCATATCCTGACCACGGGTACTTAGTCTGCTATGTCATCCAGAACGAATTTACGAACGAATTGCAGTCGGGAACCATTCGGGATGCAGGTCGCTTTCAAGCTGCCGGCCCGCACCACGCAAAAGAATACGGACAACTGGATCGGGAGATTGAAAAGTACAGGCAAGCCGGCCTCGACGCTTTTGTGGAGGAGTACCGGCGTTATCGTTAGTGACGGAATACGCGCGCTGCCGATGAGGCTCGTAAGCACTTGTGAGCCCATGTACTCAGCCGCAACGCCCACATCCTCCCGGGTCACTGCCTGGGGATTGTGCCAAGTACAAATGGTCTTCGCAGACCAGCTGCGCTGCCGGGATCAGGGCTGAGGGCTGGATCGAGGCTTGATGGTGAGTGACCCAAAGCCGTTGTTGATGGTGGTGCTGGGCCCGACTGGGAGCGGCAAGTCCGCGCTGGCGGTCGCGCTGGCGCGTCGGTTCGGGGGCGAAGTGCTCTCCTGCGATTCGGTTGCGGTATATCGGGGGCTGGAGATCGGGGCGGCCAAGCCTTCCATGGCGGAGCGGGCGGCGGTTCCGCACCACCTGCTCGACATAGTGGACCCGCCGGAAGCCATGACGGCCGGGGATTGGGCGCGGGCGGCGCGCCGGGTTGCTGCTGAAACCGTCGAGCGGGGAGCCCTGCCGATCGTCGCGGGGGGAACAGGGCTATATTTGCGGGCGATGTTGGAAGGGCTCGCACCCCTGCCGCCGCGCTGTCCTGAGTTGCGGGCGCGGTTGCTCGCCTCGGCGCGCCGCAGAAGTGAGGGCTATCTGCACCGGTTGCTGGCGAGGTTGGATAAGTCGGCGGCAGGCCGCATTCATGGGAAGGACGAACCGAAGCTGGTGCGCGCCCTGGAAATCCGGCTCCTGGGTGGGAATGCACCCGTGAGCAGGGATCCTTTGAGAGGGTTCAGGGTCGTGCGGCTGGGGCTCGCGCCGGAGCGGGAGCAGTTGTATGCGCGATTGAACCTGCGTGTGAAGCGGATGTTCGCCGCAGGGCTGGTGGAGGAGACGCGCGGTCTGCAAGCGCGGTGGGGTACGGAGGCGCAGGCACTGGGTGCGCTCGGGTACCGGGAAGCGGCTGCGGTCTTGGCGGGGAGGCTCAGCCTCGACGATGCAACCGCGCAAGTTGCGCAGGGACACCGGAACTATGCGAAGCGGCAGAAGACCTGGTTCAGGAAAGAGCCGGAGGTGCGTTGGCTGCACGGATTTGGAGAAAAAGCAGCGGTTGTCGACGAAGCGGCGAAGGTGGTGAAGGCTGCGTTGGGTAGGCCGGGAGAGTCGGGCTGAAATCCTCCGGCATCCCGGATCGAGGAGAGGTGTGTGACCTGCCGGAGACGGAAGCTGCACTCTCCCTTGGACCGGACGCGCAGAACAAATCCTTTGTCGCTTCGCTTCAGAAGTTGCTCGCCTTGAATCTTGGGCGAAGCACCAGCTCAAGAATACTTTGTGAGACTGCGGGTGGACATTGCCAACCTGGCGCGGGCTCAACCTCAGCCTATGCAGCTGCCGCCCACTCTGGGGATAACCCTGCTCGTCAGGTCACGCGTACTGTCTACTGAACTACCAGGCTGAGGACCAACGTGTGCTCCAGGACAGAGGCGCCCTGGTTGCCGTCCGCGTAGACGGTTACAGAGTAGGTCCCGGCCGGGGTGCCGGGGGCGACCGGCGGTGGGTGCTTGAGGTAGCTGTAGCGTTGGGAGCAGCCGGGCAGGGTAACCGCGGCGGTTGTCAGCAGGAGCCCGAGGCCGAGCAGGTGGGTAAAGCGGCGGCGGCGCATACCGAGCAGAAAGAGCGCGCCGGGGACAGCGAAAGCCAGCGTCACGGCTGCGGGCGTGAGCGGTTGCAAGCCGGCAGATGCGGTGCCGGAGCGCGCGGCGGTCTGGATCTGCAGGGTGCTGGTGAAGGAGCCATTGGCTTGCAGGGCTTGCTGGGTGGGGTTGAAGGTGCAGGTGGCCAGCCCCGGCAGGCCGGAGCAGGAGAACTGGATGGACCCGGCATAGCCGCCGGACGAGGTGATGGTGATAGCCGTCGATCCGTAGGAGCCGGCGGGCGTGGTGATCGTGGTGGGGTTGCCGGTGAGCGTGAAGTCGGGGACGGCGGTCGCGGCGGCTGCCGGTACGGCAGTGGCAACGGATGCGGACGGTGCCATGCCAACGGTGGACGGGGTAAATGCGGCGGTGATGGGCAGGGTGCCGGATCCGTCGACGGCCGTTGCGGTAGCGGCGGGCAGGGCTGCGAGCGGCAGGACTGCGGTGCCGTCCGGCTGGACGAGCGCGGAACCCAGAGACTGACCGGACGGGAGCACGAAGTCGACCGTACCCGCGGACACCTTCTCGCCGAGCGGGGTTTGCACCTGCGCGGTGAGGGTGCTGCCGTTGGCCTGCAAGGTGGTGCGGGTGGGGGTTTGCGAAAGGCCGGCAAGCGGCAGGGCGAACAGGAGCGCGGCGGCAGACGCGAATCGGCCAGGGAAAGCAGGGTGCTGCAAGGGCATGGGGCCTCGAGTCGGAAATGTTTTCCGGGGTCCCGAGGCTTGCTTCGAGATTCGTCTCGAGGGGACCGGCGGAGAGTGCGCGGCCGCGATGAGGCGGCCAGCCATCATTGTAGACGGCGGCGCGCGGATTGTGGGGTCGGCTCGGCGGGCCGGTGCTAGACTAGCCGTGTTTTCCAAGGGAAGGTTCGATTTTGGCGGAAACGAAGGCGGCGACCTATGCCGGCGCGGGCGTTGACATTGCCGCGGGCGACAACGTAAAGGAGCGCATCAAGCAGCTGGCGAAAGGGACGCGCACGGCGGGCGTGCTGGGCGGCATCGGTGGGTTCGGGGGGCTCTTCCAGCTCGATCTCGGACGGTTTCCGGATCCGGTTCTGGTGGCGAGCACTGATGGGGTTGGGACGAAGTTGAAACTGGCGTTCGAACTGGGGCAGCATGGAACTGTTGGGGTTGACCTTGTCAACCACTGCGTGAACGACATCGCGGTGCAGGGGGCGGAGCCGCTGTTTTTCATGGATTACCTCGCAACGGGGCAGCTCGCCGGGAACGTAGTCGCGGAAGTGGTTGGGGGCATCGCCGAGGGCTGCCGGGCGAACG
>CAXUHL010000307.1:0-3269 GCA_964250745.1 uncultured Acidobacteriaceae bacterium | reverse complement strand
TCGGCCTTGCCTGCGCGCCACGCGGGCAGCGCGCCGCAGAGGAGCGAGGTGAGCAGAGACAGCCCGAGAGCCGCGCCGAACACCGGCAGATTGAGAGCGACCTCGTTCATGCGGGGCAGCGTTGAGGGAGCGAGGCGGAGGAAGAGGCGGAGGCCGGCTTCGGCGAGGGGCAGGGCGAGCAGAACACCCGCGAGGGCGAGCGATAGGTTTTCGGTGAGCGATTCGAGGATCATGCGGGTGCGCGAGGCACCCAGGGCGGTGCGCAGAGCGTGCTCCGGCATGAGGCCGACCGAGCGGGCGAGCTGGAGGTTAGCAAGGTTGACGCAGCCGATCAGCAGGACACCGCCGACCGCGAGCAGCAGCAGGACGAGCTGGCTACTGATACCACCTGTGACCGCCTCGCTGAACGGCTCGACAACGGCAGTGAAGTGGTTGAGAAGGTGATGGTCGAGCGCGAGCGCACGCTCCAGCCCATTGAACTGCGCCTGCGCGGCCCGGAGGGGAACGCCGGGGCGGAGGCGGCCGATGGCGATGTAGTTGTAGTCGCCGTCGAGGTCTTCGGTGTCATTGGGTCTGAGCACGAGCGGCGTGAAGATGCCGAGCGGTCTGGTGTTGTCAATCTGAGTGCCGGGCATGACCGGGAGTGCCGGGAAGCGGAAGGAGGGCGGAAGAACGCCGATGACGGTGACCGGCCTGCCGTTGATGCGAAGCGTCTTGCCCGGTGCAAAAGTCTGTCCGGGCAAGAAGCGCTGCCAGCTGGCAGCGGTGACTACCGCAACTGAATCGCGCCCGGCGGTGAACTCGTCGGAGCGGAAGGCGCGGCCAATCCTGGGCTCTACAGCCAGCGTGCGGAAGAAATCAGCGGAAACGTTGAGGCCGGACAGGATGATGGGGTGAGTACCGGGTGCGCCGACCGAGTATGCGCCCGGCCGCGAAACGGCGGCAGCGGCAAGGGCGGGCGCATGCTGCTCGAGGTTGAGGAAGTGCCGGTAGTTGACCGGCAGCAGGGGAGACACATCGGCGTACTCGCGCACGGACTCGTGAATCGAGATGAGCTGCCCGCGCCCCTCGAACCCATAGGGCCGGAGCAGGACGCCGTAGACCACCGAGAAGATCGCGGTGACCGCGCCGATGCCGAGCGCGAGGACGGCTACGACGGTGAGCGCGTAAACGGGCGCGCGGCGCAGGCGGCGGACGGCCTGGCGCAGGATGGAGAGCGGGAGCGGGGCGGCGATCGGGTTGGCGGGCATGGTGGGCCTCCGGTGGCTGTCTAGTCTGCACGTAGAGGGCCAGAAGAAAAGTTCGGAGTGCGGGGGTTTTTGGGTTTCGGGGGGCTGCGGAGGTGTCCGGAAATGGACAGGGGTGTCCGGTTTTGGACGGTCGCAAAACATGCTCGTGAGTCCGGGACGAGCGCTTCGTTTCGCGAGCGATGCCCGGCGATCGGTTCCCCCGCGGGGTTGGACTATCCGGGCGCGCGCCGGGTGCGCTGGCGCGGCCCGGGTCCTATCTTCCGCGCCTGTGTTAGGCTGGCGCACACATGCTCAGCGGACTCTCGCAAAATACCGGGCGGACGCCGGTCTCGGCGGTACACGGGGCAGGCGCGGGCGGCCCGAGCATCTTCATGGGTGCATTCACGACCCGGCTGCTCGTGCTCTACGCGGCCTTGTTCGCGGTCTGCCTGGGGCTGATCCTCGAGCTGACCGGCAATCGCTTCAGCTACTCGCTCGACGACGCGTACATCCACCTCGCGCTCGCGCAGAACATCGCGCGCGGCCATTACGGGATGAACGCGGGGGAAGCGGCCTCGCCCGCATCCAGCATCGCGTGGCCGTTTCTGCTGGCACCCCTCAGCCGCCTGGGCATCGGTGCATGGCTGCCGCTGCTGTACAACGCTGCGCTCTCGCTGGCCGCATGCCTGCTCATGGGCTCGTTTTTCAAACGCTGGTACCTGCGCTTCCATCCCGAGTCAGGATTCTCGGCGGGTGAGCGGATCCTTCTATGGCCCCTGGCCTTTTTCTTCATCGTGGCGGCGAACCTGATCGGGCTCACCTATCTGGGCATGGAGCACGTGCTGCAGATCGTGCTGGTGCTGGGCTGCGCGCTGGCCATTCTGGAAGCCTATGCCGGCGAGCGCATCCCGGCAACCTACCTGGTCATGGCCGCGCTTGCACCGTCGGTCCGCTACGAGGACCTGGCTTTTACGCTCGGCGTGTCGATGGCCTGCTGGTTCGCGGGGCGCAGGGCGGCGGGCGCGGCGGTGTTCGCCGCCGGCTGCCTGCCCTTGGCAGCGTTATCCTTCTTTCTTCATGCGCGCGGGCTTGCCTGGCTGCCGAACTCGGTCCTGGTCAAGGGCGGCGTCGCCGGGCAGCAGGGAGGGCATCTCCACCACGCGTTCGTGCTCATCGCGACCAACCTGGCGGATTTCGTCAAACACCCGGACCACTGGCCGATGCTGGCCCTTGCCGCAGCCCTGGGCGCCCTGGCCTATGCCGCGCGAGGCAGCCGGCGCCACCTGAAGATGCTGCTTTGCGCGCTGGTGCCGGTGCTGCTGATGATGAGCGTGGGACCATACGGCTGGTTCTACCGCTACGACGTGTGCTGCCGGTTCTTCGCCTTCTTAATCGTGTTCGCGGTCCTGGCGCAAAGGCCCGGCTTCCGCCTTCTCAGCGCCAATGCCGTCGCCCTGGTCGCGGCGTCGTTCTATCTGATCGCGCTCGTCAAGACCCCCTACTCGGCGCTCCAAACCTCGCTCCAGCAGCGGGAGATGGCCCGCTTCGCTCACCGGTTCTACCACGGCAACTTCGCGGTGAACGACCTCGGCTGGGTCTGCTTCAATAAGGACGATCACCAATACGTGCTCGATCTTTGGGGTCTCGCTTCGAGCGAGGCGATGGTTCCGGTCAAGGATGCTGCCTGGCTGCGCGCGATCGCCGACAAGCATCATGTCGGGCTGGTGATGATCTACCCGGATTGGTACCAGGGAATTCCCGGCTCCTGGACGCCGGTCGGGGTGCTGCACATGCGATCGAGCCGGCTTTACCGGACGGCCAACAATGCCGCGGTGACTTTTTACGCCACGCATTCGGAGGACGCGCCGGAGATCCGGCGGGAGATTGCAGCCTTCAGGGCGGAGCTGCCCCCCGGTGCATGGATCACGGAGCCGCAGGCGGGCAGCTCCGGGTCTTGAAGCGGATTCAGGGCTGCGGGGCCGGTCTGTCGTCGGCCAGGGTGTAGCCTGCGGGCGGCTGGAACAGCGACGGGTTGGGCTC
>CAXUHL010000306.1:0-3281 GCA_964250745.1 uncultured Acidobacteriaceae bacterium | reverse complement strand
GCTCGCGGACGTTCTGGTGCGCGAGGGGGCCGCGCCGGGGGAAGCGCGGTTCGCGGAGGCGCGCAGGCTGCTGGCGAAGGCGGCCGCGCTGAAGCCGGACCTGGCGGTGGCGCATGGGGAGCTGGGCAAGCTGGATTTGAAGGCCGGGGACGCGGCCGCGGCGATCCGCGAGCTGGAGCTGGGCGTGCGCTACGACGCGACGGACCGGACCTCCCTGAACCAACTGGTGGCGGCGTACCGGCGCGCCGGGCGGGCGGAGGACGCGGCGCGGGTGGCCGGGCAACTGGCGCAGGCGGTAGCGCGGGACCGGGCAGCGGAGACGGAGCGGAACCGGGTGCACCTGCAGCCCGCGGCGGCGCAAAAGTGACGCGGCGCGAGACGCTGGCGGGGCTGCTGGGGGCGGCCTTCTCTGCATATGGGCAAGGGGTGGCGACGCGGCAGGTGAAACCGCAGGCGCGGGTCAAGAGCGGGGCCGCTCCGTTCGCGGCGCGGTTCACCGACATCGCCGCCCGGGCGGGGCTGCACGCGCCGGTGATTTACGGCGAGGCGGGGCACAAGGATTACATCCTGGAGGCGATCGGCTGCGGGTGCGCGTTCTTGGACTACGACAACGACGGATGGGTGGATCTCTTTATCCTGAGCGGACAGCGGCTGACCGAGACGCCCCCAGGCACGACCAACCGGCTGTACAAGAACAACCGCGACGGAACGTTTACCGATGTTACTCGGGAAGCGGGCCTCGAAGATACGGGTTGGGCCGCGGGCGTGTGCGTGGGGGACTACAACAACGACGGCTGGGAGGACTTGTTCGTCACCTATTACGGGCAGAACAAGCTGTACCGCAACAACGGGAATGGGACTTTCACGGACGTAACCAAACAAGCCGGCCTGCTGTATGAGGGCAAAACGCGCTGGGGCGCGGGCTGCGCGTTTACTGACTACGACCGGGACGGGCATTTGGACCTGTTCGTGTCGAATTACATCGACTTCGACTTAGAGCACGTGCCGAAGCCGGGCACGAACGTGAACTGCAACTTCCGCAACGTGCCGGTAAACTGCGGCCCGCGCGGGCTGCCGTACGCGCGGCACTGGTTGTATCGTAACAACGGCGACGGGACTTTTATGGATGTAAGTGAGGCCGCCGGGATCACCAAGGTGAAGGAAAGCTACGGCATGACGGTAGTGACGGCGGATTTCGACGACGACGGCTGGCCGGATATCTACGTGGCCTGCGATTCGGTTCCGAGCGTCTTGTTCATGAACAACCACGATGGGACCTTTCGCGAGGAAGCGTTGGCTCGCGGAGTTGCCCTGAGCGACGACGGGGTGGAGCAGGCGGGAATGGGCGTCGGGGTGGGAAGTTATGGCGGCAGCGGTCGGCTGGATATCTTCAAAACGCACTTTACCGACGATACCAGCGTGTTGTACCGCAACCTGGGAAAAGGCAGCTTCGACGATGCGACGGCGGCCGCGCGGATCGGGGTGGAGACGAAGTACACGGGCTGGGGCACGGGCATTGTGGACCTCGATAACGACGGCAACCCGGACATCCTGCTGGTGACCGGGAGCGTGTACCCGGAGGTAGAAGCCAAGCTGCCGGCGTACCCGGACCGGACGCCGCGGGTCGTGTTCCGGAATCTGGGAGACGGACGGTTCGAGGAGCTGGGGCAGGAGGCCGGGCCGGGGATCGCTGCCCGGCACACGAGCCGGGGCTGCGCCTTCGGGGACTTCGACAACGACGGCGACGTGGACGTGCTGATCGTGAACCTGAACGAGCCGCCGTCGCTGCTGCGCAACGACCTGCCCGCCGGGCCCGACCGGCACTGGATCAAGGTGAAGCTGGTGGGGCGCACGTCGAACCGCTCGGCGATCGGCGCGCGCGTGACCGCGCGGTACGGCGGCAAGCAGCAGGCGCAGGAGGTAATGAGCCAGAGCAGCTTCTTCTCGGCGAACGACACGCGGCTGCACTTCGGGCTGGGACGGTTTGCGGCCGTCGATCTCACGGTTCGCTGGCCTACCGGAGTTGCGCAGACTTTCGCGAACGTGCCCGCGAACCGGCTCGTGACCATCGACGAGCATGCGGGGCTGCTGCCTGCCGCGCGCGCGAACCTGTAGAGTTGCGGGACCATGCCTCGTCGCGAACCACACCCCTGGCGCATCGCCGCACTGCTCGGCTTCGGCGTGCTCATTTCGTACTTCGACCGGGTGAACCTGTCGGTCGCGCACCACGACTTGCAGGTGCGGTTCGGGATTTCCGATGTCGTCTACGGCTATCTGGCGAGCGCGTACAGCTGGACATACGCGGCGAGCCAGCTGCCGGCCGGGGTGCTGCTGGATCGGTTCGGGGTGCGCCGGGTGCTGCTGGTCGCGACCCTGCTGTGGGCGCTGGCTTCGGGGCTGGCGGCGGTCGCGCCCACCATCGCGTTCTTGTTCGCGGCGCGGTTTTTGCTGGGCATCGGTGAGGCCCCATCATTCCCGGCCAACTCGAAGGCGGTGGGCGAGTGGTTCCCCCCGGAGCGGCGCGGGCGGCCCACCGCGGTGTTCGACGCGGCGGCCAAGCTGTCGGTCGGCATCGGGACGCCCATGGTGGGGCTCATCGGCCTGCGCTACGGGCTGCGCGCGAACTTCGGGGCGACGGCGCTCTTGAGCCTGATCTTCGCCGGGGTGTTCGCGTGGTTGTATTACGATCCGGTCAAGCCCGGGGAGGTCGCCGTCTCGCAGCAGCCCGGCGCGCTGTGGGGGCTGCTGCGGCAGCGCAAGGTATGGGGCCTGGCGATCGGCTCCGCCGCGTACAACTACTGTTTTTACCTGCTGCTGACGTGGCTGCCGGTCTATCTGGAAAACGGCGTCCACATAGCCGCGCGCACGGCGGTGCTGGTGACCGGCATCCCCTGGATCATCGCGGCTGCCGTGGACTTCCTGATCGGCGGCTACCTGGTCGACGCGCTGATCCGGCGGGGCCGCGACCCCGACCTGGTGCGAAGGGGTGTGCTGGTGGGCGGCACGGTTTGCGGCTTGTTCATCGCCGCGCCGGCGTTCACGCAGCGGCCGATGATTGTGGTGGCGTGCCTGTCGTTCGCGCTCAGCGGGCTTTCGGCGGCCGCGCCGGTCATCTGGAGCCTGCCCTCGCTGCTCGCGCCCGCAGGCGGCACCGGCAAGCTGGCGTCCGTCATCAACCTGGCCAACCAGTTCGCGGCGATTTCGGCACCGGTCATCACGGGGTATCTGCTGCACGCGACGCATGCGTTCGGGGCGGCGTTCGAGGTAGCGGCCGTGCTGGT
>CAXUHL010000305.1:0-3297 GCA_964250745.1 uncultured Acidobacteriaceae bacterium | reverse complement strand
GTCTGGGAGCGAAGCCACGACCATCCTGCTCGGCCTGGGCTGCGCGCTCGCGACCGGCGAAGCGATCCCGACGCACGCCCTCGGGCACGGGATGGGTGATGGAGATCGGCTCGGCGATGCCCGGCGCGCCGGGGGTGAGCGAGGAGGTGCCCGCGCCGGCAGTCGCCTCGCAGACAGCAACGGCAAACCCGGCCCGCGCCCACGAGCCCCCCCCGCCCGAAACCGACGACCATCCCCACTTCGACGTCACGCTCCCCTCCTGGCGGCTCGACCTCCAGCGCGAGATCGACCTGATCGAGGAGGTCGCGCGCGTCCACGGCTACAACCGCTTCCGTAATACGCTGCCCGCGTTTGCGGGAGCGGTGCGGCCCGCGCCTGAAGTCGCCGCCGTGAGCGCCGCGCGTGAAACGCTGCTTGCCGCAGGCTGGTCGGAGGCGATTTCCAGCACGTTCTGCTCCGAAGCCGACGCGAAGCTGACCGCTGCTCGGCCCGACGCGGCGGCGCGCATGGAAAACCCGCTCAGCGAGGAGGCCGGAATGCTGCGGCCGTCGCTGGTGCCGGGCATGCTGGCGATGCTCGCGCATAACCTGCATCGCGGCGTCGAGGACTGCGCGCTTTTCGAGCTCGGGAACGTCTTCCTGGCCAATGGGAGCGCCGGCCAGATCACCGTGAGCGAGCGCCCGAGCCTGGCGTTCGGCGCGTTCGGCGGCCTGCAAGCGCGTGCGGTCGACTTCGCGACCGCGAAAGGGCTGGTCGAGGCGCTCGCCCGTCGGTTCACGAGCCGGATGCTCTACTTCGACCGATTCCCGCCGGAGCTCGGGCTGATGCCGGCGTGGCTGCACCCCGGCCGTTCCGCCCGTCTGGTGATGGACGGCTCGACGATCGGCTTTTTCGGCCAGCTGCACCCGGAGGAGGCGGTCCGCCGCAAGTTGCGCGCCGCAGTGCTTCTGGGCGAGCTGCGGTTCGAACGGCTGCTGACGCTGGGGCTGCGGCACCCTCTGCCGCGCGAACTTTCGCGCTTCCAGCCGGTGCGCCGGGACTTCTCGCTGCTGCTGCCCGAAGGGGTTGCATGGTCGGCGGTCGAGGAGGCCGTGCGCGGTCTGCGCATTCCGGAGCTGCAGTCCGCAGTCCCGGCAGAGGTCCTGCGCGGTAGCGATGCCGAGTACTCACTGCTGCTGCGGACCGTCTTCCAGTCCGCCGAACGCACGCTGCGCGAGGACGAGCTGCAAGGCTGGTCGCGCTCGCTGGAGCAGGCGATGCAGGTGTTGGGGGGGCGGCTCAGGAGCTAAGCAAGGGCTTTCGGCACGGCCTCGTCCCACCGGCC
Source organism: uncultured Acidobacteriaceae bacterium (assembly GCA_964250745.1). GTDB lineage: Bacteria > Acidobacteriota > Terriglobia > Terriglobales > Acidobacteriaceae > EB88. Next base: position 1,973 of record CAXUHL010000305.1, on the reverse strand, counting down.
CTGCGCCTTGAGGATCAACTCGACGACCTCGCGCGCCGATCCTCGACCGGCCGCGCGTTTGGTCAGGTAGTGGCACACGCGCGCGAGCTCCGGCGCGCCGTCGGCCACGCACACCGCCAGGCCCGCGCGCTCGGCGACGGGGATGTCCGGCAGGTCGTCGCCCATCCAGCACACCTCCTCGGCGGTGACCCCCGCCTTCGCCAGGATCTCCTCAAAAGCCGCCAGCTTCTTCGCCTGACCCAGGTAGACGTAGTCCACCCGCATTTCCTGCGCGCGACGCAGCACGGCGGGGGAGCGCCGCCCGGTGATGAAGCCGGTTTTTATCCCCATGGTGTGCGCGAGCGACATGCCCTGGCCGTCCTGCGCGTTGAAAACCTTCATCTCCGTTACCGCGGCGGTCCCGGCCTCATCCGTGGCCGCCAGGAGGCAGACGCCGCCATCGGTGATGGTTCCGTCCACGTCCATCAGGAAGACCTTGATCTTGCGGGCGCGGGCGAGGACTTCGAGGTCGGCGAGCTCTTGTTGTTCGGCCATGAAACTCATCCTAGCGGGTTGCTCCTATACTCGGGACTGAGTGTCTCCCACCGCCCATCTAGTCGAGCCGTCGCGCCGGGTAAAACGGCCCAAGCGCCACGCGCGGCAGTTCCTGCACCACCTGGGCCCGGCGTTTGTCGCGTCCATCGCGTACATCGACCCGGGCAACTTCGCGGCGAACTTCGAGGCGGGCGCGCGGTTCGGCAACCGCCTGCTGTGGGTTCTTCTCTGGTCGAACGCGATGGCCATCCTGATCCAGTATCTGTCGGCCAAGCTCGGCATCGTGACCGGCAAGACGCTGCCGCGCAACTGCCGTGAGCACTTCGCGCCGCGCATCTCGTTCCTGCTGTGGATCGCGGCGGAGCTTTCCGCCCTCGCCACCGATCTGGCGGAGTTCCTGGGCGCGGCGCTCGGGTTTTATCTGCTGTTCGGCCCCTGGTTCCTCGCGCACGGGTGGTCGCGCACCGGCACGCTCTTCATGGCGGCGCTGGCGACGACGGTGTTCGTCTTCGCGCTGCTGGCGCTTGAAACCAAGGGATTTCGCAAGCTCGAGCTGGCGATTATCGGTTTCGTCGCCGCGATCGGGCTTTGTTATGCCGCGGAGCTGACTTTTATCCATCCGGCCTGGCGCGACATCGCGACCAGCGTCCTGATCCCGCACATCGGGCGCGACAGTATCTATGTCGCCGTGTCGATGCTGGGCGCCACGGTGATGCCGCACGTGGTGTACCTGCACTCCGCGCTGGTACAGCCCAGGGTGCGCGCGCAGGGGCCGCGGGCGGCGGGGACCAATCGCAACTACCTGTCGCGGGTGCGGCTCTTGTTCTACGAGAAGTACGACGTGCTGCTCGCCATGAACGGGGCCTGGTTGGTCAACTCGGCCATGGTGGTGATGGCGGCGGGGGCGTTCGCCCACGCTCCGGCGGCCGCGAGCGGGTTCTCGATCGAGGACGCGCACCGTACCCTGGGCCCCTTGCTGGGGCCGGCCTCGGCGACCATTTTCGCGTTGGCGCTGCTGTGCTCCGGGTTGAGCTCGTCGACGGTCGGGACGATGGCCGGGCAGGTGGTGCTCGAGGGCTTTCTCGATGTGCAATTCCCGGTATTTCTGCGCCGTCTGCTCACGTTGATCCCCTCGTTGATCGTGATCGCGAGCGGGCTCGACGCGGTCAAGATCATCATCCTGTCGCAGGTGCTCCTGTCGTTCACGCTGCCGTTCGCGCTGGTGCCCCTGTTGATCCTGACCGGGCGCGCGGGGGTGATGGACCGCTTCGTGAACCGGCGGGTGACCGTGTACGCGGGGTGGGTAGTGGCGGGCATCATCGTCGCTCTGAACGGGATGCTGTTGTGGCAGGCGTTCGCAGGCTGACGGCCAGGTTACCGACGTACTGTATGGGGTTTGAGGAGGGCTGGGTACACTTGGCACACCACCGGCAAGAGCG
>CAXUHL010000304.1:0-3332 GCA_964250745.1 uncultured Acidobacteriaceae bacterium | reverse complement strand
GCGGGCCGCTGCGGCGGGGGCGGGGCGGCCTGCACGGGACGCTGCGGCGCAGCTGCCGGACGCTGCGGCGCGGACGCGGCGGCTTGCCGCTCCTGAATCGCGCGCAGCACATCGCCGGGCTTCGACACCTTGGACAGGTCGATCGAGGGCCGCTGTTCCGGCTCGCGGTACGCTTCGCGCCGCTGCGATCCGTTGCCGCGGCCGCCGTTCGCGCGCGTCAGCGCCGTGCGCACACGCTCCGCTTCGTCTTCCTCGAGCGAGGAGGAGTGCGTCTTCTTTTCGGTCACGCCGACCGCTTCGAGCACGTCCAGGATGCTCTTGCTCTTGACTTCCAACTCACGTGCCAGATCGTTGATTCGAACCTTGCTCATTCGCCCCTTTGTCTTACCCAAACCAGCCGCTTACATGCGCATACGTACCTCGGCACAGCGGGAGTTGCGTGCATCTGCCATTATCGCCTGAAATCCGGCATTTTGCTTGCCGGCGTTCGTGCGGTTTAAAAATCCGGGGGCGCGGGGGCGCATTATGCGCCGCCCTCGTCCACCTTCGCGTCCTCTTTGCGCTCGTCGCGCGTTTCGTCCAGGTTGCCCTCGACCACGATTTCGCTGCGCGCGATCTCCGTATTCGGGTGGTGCTCGCGGATCACCGCGCTGGTGTCGTCCCGTCCCGGCGTGGTCGGGTTCGCGCCGTCGTCGTACAGCATCCCGCCCACCTCGGTGATCTCCGCCAGGCGCTCCTCCGCCGTGTCGTCGGCGATCAGCCCGGAGCCGTCCCGCGTGTCGCGCCGTGTTTCGTCCTGGTACAGGTTCACCGTGAGCGCGTCCACCTGCTCCTCGGCCCCCGCGTCCAGCTCGTCCTGCTTTTGCGCGGAAAGCCCACCCACCGGGGCCGCCTCGTCGATCAGGAAGGGCTCGTCATCCACGTCCGCCCCGCCCGTGATCGCTTCCAGCCGCTCGATCGTCGCCGCGTCCACCGTGTCGCCTGTGCCGGGTGCCACATTGGTGTTTTCCACCTGGAAGCCGCCCTCGTCCAGCAGCGCCTGCGCTTCGGCACCCTCGCGCGCCAGCGTGTTCGCGAACGCCGGAGCCGCCTCGTCCTTGCCGTACACCGAGCTTTCGCTCAGGTCCACTTCCGTTTTCGACTCGTCCGTACCGGTGCCCTTCGCCGCCATCGCCTCGCCTTCCTTCGCCTCGCCGTCCTTGTTGAAGTACCGCTCCACCGCCGCGGAAATCTTTTCGAGCGTCCGCTCGCCGATCCCCGGAACCTCTTCCAGTTGCTCCGGCGTCATGTCGGCCAGGGCTTCCACTGTTGTGATGCCGGCCGCGACCAGCTTCTCGATAATCTGGTCGCCCAGCTCGCTCACCTGCTCGATCGGCGTGCCCGGCCCCACTTGCAGTGCCTGCATCTGCTGCTCGATCTCCTGCCGCTTTTCTTCCTCGCTCTTGATGTCGATCTTCCAGCCCAGCAGCTTCGCCGCCAGCCGCACGTTCTGGCCCTTCTTGCCGATCGCGAGCGACAGCTGCGTGTCGTCCACGATCACCTCCAGCTGCTTGTCGGCCAGGTCCGCGATCGTCACGCGGCTTACCTTGGCCGGCTGCAAAGCCTTCTCGGCGAAGCTCGTCACCTCTTCGGAGAACTCGATAATGTCGATCTTCTCCCCGCGCAGCTCGCGGATGATGGATTGCACGCGCATCCCCTTCATCCCCACGCACGCGCCCACCGGGTCCACGTCCTTGTCGCGCGACTGCACCGCGATTTTGGTTCGCTCTCCTGCTTCCCGTGCGATGGCCCTGACACTTACGGTCCCGTCGTAGATCTCCGGAACCTCGCTCTGGAACAGGTTCTGCACCAGCTCCGGCGCGGCCCGGCTCACGATCACCTGCGGGCCCTTGGCCGCGCGGTCCACCCGCAACAGCACCACGCGCACCCGCTCGCCGACCGCGAACTGCTCCAAACGCGACTGCTCGCGCCGCGGCATCCGGGCTTCCGCCTTGCCCAGCTCGAAGATCACGTCCTGCGGCTCCGTGCGCTTCACCGTCGCGTTGATCACCTCGCCCATCCGCGGGCCGTACTCCAGGAAAACCGTGTCCCGCTCCGCCTCGCGCACCTTCTGGAAAATGACCTGCTTGGCCATCTGCGCGGCGATCCTGCCCAGCCCCTCGGTCGGCTTGTAGTAGCGGATCTCCCCGCCCACCTCGACCTCCGGGGCCAGCGCCCGCGCGTCTTCGAGCGTGATCTGGTTGACCGCGTCCTCGACCTCCTCCGGCGTTTCCACCACTGTCCGGTAGGCGTACGCGCGAATCTCGCCGGTCTCCTTGTCGAGCTCGCCGCGCATGTTTTCATCCGTCTTGTAGTACTTGCGCGTCGCGAGCGCGATCGCGTCCTCGACCGCGCCCACCACCACCTCGGGCTGGATACCCTTGTCCTTGCTCAGGATCTCGATGCTCTGGTACAGCTGGCTTGCCATAATCTTCAAACTCCTTCAACTAAAACTCGGGCGCGAGCTGCGCCTTTTCGATGTTCGCGAGCGCGATCGGCACCGGAGGCGGCTCGGCCCCCGGCTTCGCGCCCTTTTTCTTCGCCTTGGGTGTCGGCGGGTGCAGCGTCAGCGTCCCGTCCACGACCGCGCCCAAACGGCCCTGCCAGTGCCGGTTCCCCTCGACCGGAGTGAACAGTTGCAGCTTGCACAGCTGCCCCGTGAACCGCGCGAACTCGTCCGGCGTCCGCAGCTTCCGGTCCAAGCCCGGCGAGCTCACTTCCAGCGTGTACTCCGCGCCCGGCATCAGGTCTTCCACGTCCAGAACCACGCCGAAGTCGCGCGAGAACCGCTCGCAGTCCCCGTGCGTCACCCCGGAAAGCTGCGCCACCGGCACCCCGTCCGGCAGCTCCCGCAGGTAGGCCAGCTCGTCTTCTTCCTCGCTCAACCCGGCAGCCGCGCCCGCGTCCACCATATCGAGCACGATCGCGCCTTCCGGGTTTGCGCCTGGGTCGGGCGCGGTTTTCGCGCGCAGGGCTGCGAGCCGCCGCTCCAACTCGGCCCGGCCCTCGGCGTTGCGCTCCAGAAACACCCGGAGCGTCCGGTGCCTGCCGCCCCCGCCCTGCACCTCCAGGTCCACCACCTCGAGCCCGTGCGAGGCGGCGACCCGCTCGGCGAGCGTCCGTATCTGATCCGTTTCCCTGCCCATGCCCCGTCTTCAGCCCAAAGAAAAAGTGGGCTTTCGCCCACTGCCCCGCCCGCGGACGGGGGAGTTTCACCACCTCCTAAGATACGCGAGCGGGCGGGCCGGAGCAAACCCGCCCCCGGTTCCGAGGTGTACGCTCCTCCCATGCGT
>CAXUHL010000303.1:0-3367 GCA_964250745.1 uncultured Acidobacteriaceae bacterium | reverse complement strand
GCGTCTTCGGGTCCATTGTAGGTTTCTGCGCCTGCTGCTGCCGGTTTTTGTCCGATAGCGGCGCGGACTTCTCCGGCTTCAGCTGCTTCAAGGCATCCGGCGGCAGGTCCAGGACCGTGAGCGGCTTCTCCTTGTCCCTGAGCGCCAGCGATGCATCCCGCACCTTCACGTGCCAGATGTACTTCGGTGCCAGCAAGATGTAGCCGAACACCAGGATGTGCAGGATCAGCGCGATCCAGATTTTCTCCCGCAGCGCCACCCGTGCCCGCTCGTCCTCGAGCTCATCGATGATGTGGACAAGGTCGTACCCTTCCATCTCCTCGTAGGCGGGTCGCCGCCTGCGCCCGCGCTGCGGGGGCGGCGCTGGAAAGGGCGGCGGAGTCGGCGGGGCTTCGGTGGTCTGCATGGACGGGGGAGAACCGTTTAAGGGTGCTCCATTCTCTCACTTCTTAGACGCATCATTCACCTCGCCCGCTTGGACCGGCTTGCGCTCTTCCTCTTGCGCCCGTTCATCGAGGAGCACGGAACCACCCCGGCCGACGCGGCTTGGACCCTCCTCGAGAGCGGGCATCACCAGCAACCCTGCACGACTCCGTCTCGTCATAGCTCCCGCTTGTGGCGTCGATCACGGAGAAGCAGCCCTCGCGCGGCCCCGGTACAATCACCCTCGTGGACACCGCCGCGAACGCCTATGTGCTCACCATCAGCGACCGCTGCGCGCGCGGCGAGCGTGAGGACGCGTCCGGCCCCGCGGTGGCGCAGTTGCTTTTGGACGCAGGCTTCCCCGCGCCTGCCCGCCGGATCGTCCCCGACGAGCAAATGGGAATCGAAGCCGCGCTTCGCGAGGCTGCGGCGACCCACGCGCTCGTCGTCACCACGGGGGGCACCGGCATCACGGCGCGCGACGTCACCCCTGAAGCTACCCGCGCCGTGTGTGAACGGCTGCTCGACGGCCTTGCCGAGCGCATGCGCGCCGAAGGCTTGCACCAGACTCCTTTCGCGATCCTCTCCCGCGGTCTCGCCGGCACACTCGGCCGGACCCTCATTCTGAACCTTCCTGGCGCGCCGCGAGGTGCCCAAACCTCGCTCCAAGCCGTGCTCCCGGTGCTCCGCCACGCGATCGACCTTCTCGTCGACCCGCAAACCCCTCATCCTGTATCTCCTATATCGGCAGATTCACCCAAAACGTTCAGCCCTCCGAACGATTCTTCTCGAGAAATCTCCGGGCCCGCTCGTTGAGACACTTTCTCGCCTTCCTTTCCCACTGGACACTCCTGCTCCTCGCTTTCCTCAAACCCTGGGGCATCTGGGGCGCGGGGGCCATCGCCCTGCTCGACTCCTCGTCCATCCCGGTCCCGATGGACTTCCTCCTGGCCAGCTATTACTGGGCCGACCGCCGTCATGCCTGGGCCTACGTCTTGATGGGCGCGCTCGGCTCGGCGCTCGGCGGCCTCGTGCCTTTCTTGCTGGGGCGCGCGGGCGGCGAACTGTTCCTCCTCAAACGCATCGACCGCGCCCGCTACGAGCAGCTCCGCAACCGCTTTGAAAAGCAGGAGTTCCTCGCCCTCTTGATCCCTTCCATGCTGCCTCCCCCTACCCCCTGGAAGCTGTTCGTCTTCGCGGGCGGTGTTTTCGAAATGCGCATTCTGCCTTTCATGCTTGCCGTCTTCCTCGGCCGCCTCATCCGCTTCGGTGCCGCCGCCATTCTCACCGTCTTCTACGGCCCCCAGTTCGTGAGCGAACTCGGCGTTCTCTTTCACCGGCACGCTCATGTCCTGTTCACGCTGCTCGGCGTACTTCTTCTCCTTGTCGCTCTTCAGGTGATTCGCAAGGGTTTCGCAAAGCGCCGTCCGCGTCCCTCGGCCCGCGCGGAGGAGTTTGAGAACTAAGTCCCAACGGACCGCGCGCGCACGCGACCATGGCTTTCCGGCGGAAAACGCGCTATGCTCCATCGCAAGGTGCGCCGGATCCTCTCCATCGCCGTTCTGCTGCTTCTCGCCGCGCCTTTGCTCGCCCCTTTCCTAGCTTTTGCAAGTACCTCGCCTTCCGGGCCCGACCTGCCCGCATGTTGCCGCCGCCTCGGCGCGCACCACTGTGCCATGTCCTCCAGCGAGCGTGCCCGGCTGGTGAAGAGCGGCCCGCGCACCCTGACCGCTCCGGTCCAGCCCTGCCCGTTCCGCTCTGTCCAGCCCGCGCCCGCTCCACCCCTGCCGTACATGCCGGAGCCGGCAAATACGGACAGTTTTCCCGGCCTTGCAACACACGCAAACAGCCCCGCCCAGGCTGAGGCAGGCTACCGCATCGCCCGCGACCGCGCCCGCCAAAAACGCGGCCCCCCTGCCCGCGCTTAGTCCACTCTTCTCAGCATTCGGATTTCCCGCGCGTCCGCCTCTGCCCTCCCCGGGCGCGGGAACTCGTGCCGCTCGCTCCATCCATGCGAGCCCGCTCGCCACGCCCTCCCCCAGAAAGTGTCCGCCTCCATGCTTTCCCGCCACGCCTGCCTTGCCCTGCTCTTTGTCCCCGCGCTCACCGCGCGCGCCACCGTCTTCGGCACCGTTCAGGGAGTCGTGCACGCCTCCCAGCACCGCCCGCTTCCCAATGCGACCGTCACCCTGCGGTCTGCAGGCGCGGCCGATCCGCAAAGCACCATCTCCGCCCCCGACGGCACCTTCCGCTTCCCCGCCGCCGCCCTCGGCGACTACACCCTTTCCGCCGTGGCTCCCGGCTTCGGAACCGCCTCCCAGCGGCTCACCTTGCAGTCCGACACCGCGCCCGTCTTCCACCTCGAGCTGCCGGTTGCCGCCGTCACCACCCAGATGACCGTCGCGGACGCCACCCCAGCCGGCCTCAACCCATCTTCGGCCACACCCACGACGCTCCTTCGCGAGCAGGACATCGCCCGCACCCCCGGCGCGGCCCTCGCCCACTCCCTCACCGCCATCACTGACTTCGTGCCCGGCGCCTACGTCACCCACGACCAACTCCACATCCGCGGCGGCCACCAGGTCTCCTGGCTCATCGACGGCGTTCAAATCCCCAACACCAACATCGCCGCCAACCTCGGAGCGCAGATCAACCCGCGCGATATCGAGTACCTCCAGGTCTCCCGCGGCTCCTACACCGCCGACCTCGGCGACCGCACCTACGGCGTCTTCGACGTGCTCCCGCGCAACGGCTTCACGCGCGACCGCGACGCCGAGCTCGTTCTCACCGCCGGTGCATTCGCCCAAACCGACGACCAGATCTCCCTGGGCTCCCACACCGAGCGCTTCGCCTGGTACGGCAGCTTCGCCGGCAACCGCAGCGACTACGCCCTGGCCCCGCCAATCTCCAACGCCGTCCACGATGCCGCCAATGGCTTCGGCGG
>CAXUHL010000302.1:0-3371 GCA_964250745.1 uncultured Acidobacteriaceae bacterium | reverse complement strand
GCCCCGCAGCCCCTGGGTGATGCAGCAGCGCTGGAACGACCTCCTATTCGCGCACTGGCCGGTGCCGGCCGCCTCGGTGGAGCGGACGCTGCCGCCGGGGCTGGTCGCGGACACCTTCGACGGCAGCGCCTGGCTGGGCGTGGTGCCGTTCTCCATGGACCGGGTGCGGCTTCATGGGCTGCCGTCGGTGCCGGGCACGCGCGCCTTCGCGGAGCTCAACCTGCGCACCTACGTCCGCGAGCGCGGAACCAACCGCACCGGGGTGTACTTCTATTCGCTCGACTGCGGCAACCCCCTGGCGGTCTCGGTGGCGCGCACGGTCTTCCACCTGCCGTACTATTGGGCGCGCATGGGCATGGAGTTCGGCGAGGAGCCGGGGCGGTCCCGCGAGGTCCGCTACTCGAGCCAACGCCTGCTCTCCTCGCACAAGGCCCGGTTCCGCGCACGGTATCGCGGGCTCGGCCTCATGGCGCAGGGTGGCATCGAGCATTTCCTTACCGCGCGCTACTCGCTCTACACGGCCCGCGGCGGCACGCTGCTGCGCGGCGACATCCACCACCTGCCCTGGCCGCTCGAACGGGCCGAAGCGGAGTTCGAGCTGAACGAGCTGCCGGCCGCGCACGGCTTCACCCTGCCGGACACCCCACCGGTCCTCCATTACTCGCGCGAGCTGATGGTATACGTGTGGGCACTGGAACAGGCGGAAGCCCGAACCGCCGCCGTGACCGCCCGCGAAGCCGCGCCGGCCCCCATCGCGCGCGCGAAACACCCCTGGAAAGTGAGCTGTCCCTTTGCCTGAACCCGCTTCCCTCACCGGGAAAACCGCCCTCGTGACCGGTGCCTCGCAAGGTATCGGCCGTGCCGTCGCCCTCGCCTTGGCCGCCCAGGGGGCGCGCGTGCTGCTCGCGGCCCGCAACGGTGAAAAGCTGGCCTCCGTGGCCGCCGAGATCGCCCAGGCCGGCGGCGAGGCGCACCCGTACACGCTCGACATCGCCGCCGAAGCCTCCATCAAGGAAACCGCGAAAGCCGCGCTCGCCGCCCACGGCACGGTCGACATCCTGGTCAACAACGCGGGCATCACCCGCGACGGCTTGATGATGCGCATGAAGCGACCGGACTGGGACGACGTACTCGCGACCAACGTGACCGGGGCGTTTGTGCTGACGCAGGCGCTGATGCCGGCAATGGTCAAGGCGCGCTGGGGGCGCATCGTCAATATCTCGAGCGTAGTGGGCCAGGCCGGGCAGGCGGGGCAGGTCAACTACGCGACCAGCAAGGCGGCGCTGCTGGGCTTCACCAAGGCGCTGGCGCGGGAGGTCGCGTCGCGCGCGATTACCGTCAACGCGGTCGCGCCGGGTTACATCGAAACACCCATGACGGAAGTCTTGACCGAAGCGCAGCGCACGGCGACGGTGGGCGCGGTGCCCTTGGGTCGGGTCGGGACGGATGTCGAGGTGGCACACGCGGTCGCGTTTCTGTGCTCGCCGGCCGCGGGGTACATCACGGGACACACGCTAGATGTAAACGGCGGCTTGTCGATGCGCTAAGGGGCTGCGGGATGGGTTGGCTGCACCGCATCCATGGTTTTCGGCCCGAAGGGGTCATCCTGACGAGCTGAGCGAGGAAGAACCGTCTTTTTCAGCCGCGAGCAAAAGGCAGGTCCTTTGGCGCAAAGCGCTGCCGCTTCGCTCAGGATGACCCCTCTTGGGAATTCAAGCGACGTCCGAGGCGGGCGGCTGCGCGACGATCCGCGTCGGATTCGACCCGCCCTTGACCGCCGCCACCCCTTCCGGTCTGCAGTTGGCCCGCTTCCACAGCTCCGCGTTCAGCTCCGCGCCGACCAGCAGCACGACCGAGGTCAGATACATCCACAGCATCAGGATGATGATCGCGCCGAGCGAGCCGTAGGCGGCGTTGTAGTCGCCGAAGTGGCTGACATACTCACTCAGGATCGTGGACCCGAGCACCCAGAACACCACCGCGACGGCCGCCCCGGGCAGCAGCGACCTGAACGGAACCTTGCGGTTGGGGCCCAGGAAGTAAAGCAGCATCACGATCATCACGAACGTGGTGAACAGAATGCCCAGGCGCAGGGGCGGCCATACGATCGCGAAGACGTAGGGGACGGGAAAGGCCTGCGAAAAAAAGCGCACTACCGGCGGCCCGGCAAGCAGAGTGAGCAGGCCCAGGATGCTCAAACCGCCGCAGGTCAGGGTCAGCAGGAGAGCCTGGACGCGGTCGCGCCACCAGGACCGGACGTTCTGGACGTCGTAGGCGATGTTGAGCGCCTCGATCAAGGCGGAAAACGCGCCCGCGGCGGACCACAAATAGGTGAGAATGCCGATGGACAGAATGCGGGCCGGGTGCGGGGTGATGACGGAGGCGACGATGGACCGGACGAAGACCATGGCTTCCGGCGGAACCAGCATCGCGACAAGGCCGAGCAGCTGATCCCACAGGTGCGGGACCGGCAGCGCGCTCAACAGCGCCGAAAATACGGCCAGCAGCGGAACGAGCGAGAGCAGGAAGAAGAAGGCAACCGCCGCGCCGATGGTCAGCACGCGCGTGCGCATCACCTCGTTGAAGATCACCAGGGCGAGGTGAGGGACGCCCTGGGCTTCGCACTTGAGTTTGTTCAGGGTCTTGGCGGCGGTCATGCGGCTCTCCCTTCCGAAGGGCCGGCGGACCGTCCCCAGTCGCGGTTTCGGGTCAGCCGGTATAGATGCACCGAAAGCGGCGTACGCTTTCTCCACCCCGAGCGCCGCGTCCCGGATAGGTATGTGCAAGGAAGGCACACTTCTGTGCGGTCGAAAGATTTGTGTCGACGCGGCAACCCCTTCGGTGTTAACTCTGTTGTCACCAAAGCGCAACCCCCCGCGGTTTGAGTCGACGGAACGAGTGAACCTCTCATCAGCATGAAAATAGGCGAAACGATTCGTGATTTCCGCTTGCAGCGCGGCCTCTCGCAGGGCGACATCGAGAAGCGCACCGGGCTGCTCCGCTGCTACCTTTCCCGGGTCGAGAACGGGCACACCATCCCTTCGCTCGACACCCTTCAGAAAATCGCGGGGTCGCTCGATGTGCCGCTGGCGCAGTTCTTCGCCGATCCGGCCGGTCCTCGCGACCTGCCCACCCAGAAGATCTCCGACGATGAGCTGCGATTTCTTTCACAGATTCGCCGGTACTCCTCCAACCTTAACGACAGCGACAAAAAGCTGTTGCTGGCCATGGTGCGCAAGTTCGCCTCGGCGACCGCGACCCCGGCTACCGCCTGACCCCCTTTACCGGCCCGATACTCCGGACAGGTAAAACGCCCGCACCCCGACGCACAGCAACACGAGCACGAACGCCCCCACCCCCAACCCGAGCAG
>CAXUHL010000301.1:0-3378 GCA_964250745.1 uncultured Acidobacteriaceae bacterium | reverse complement strand
GGGTAGTACCAGGCTGCGTCGGGGTTATCCTGGCCGTCGATCAGCAGCGAATAGTAGCGGGCCTGGCCCTTCCAGGGGCAGGTCGAGGTGGTCGAGCTCGGACGGAAGTATTCGCGCTTGAGCGCGGCCTCCGGAAAGTAAACATTGCCTTCCACCGACTCGAATTGATCGCTTTCCGCGATGACTTTTCCGTTCCAGATTGCGCGTGGCATGATTTCAGTCTCCTCTTCCAACCTAGCAGAAGCGGCCGCTTAGAGAGCGACGGCTTCGCGCGCCTCGTGCTCGGGCGCGGGCGGGGCGCTCGACACGGGCGCGTCGCCGATGCGCTCGGTGAAGGTGCAAACGATCGCTTCGGCCGGCTCTTCGGGTGCGCCTTTCTTGCCCCGCGCGGGCTTCTTCTTAGGCTCCGCAGCGCCCTTTTTCGCGTTGTTGGGGCACACCAGGTACACCCCGGACTTGAGCGTCTTCTCCATCAGGTAGGAGCTGTCGCACTCCGGGCAGTGCTGACTCACCGGCTTGTGGTTCGCGGTGAAGTCGCACTTCGGGTAGTTGGTGCAGGAGTAGAACATCGTCCCGAAACGGGACTTCTTCTGCGCGATCTCACCGGTGGCGCAGCGCGGGCAGTGCATGCCGATCGTGTCCTGCTTGATGTACTTGCATTTCGGGTATGCGGAGCAGGAGGTGAACTCGCCATACTGGCCCGACCGCAGCACCAGGTGCGAGTCGCACCGCGGGCAATGCTCCTCGAGCGGCACCGCGGGCTTTTGCTGCTGCTTCGAGGTCAACCGGCGCACCGTCTTGCAGGGCGGGTCGGCGTTGTAGCCGGTGCAGGCCATGAACGGCCCGAACCGCCCGCTGCGCAGCACCATGGCGCGCCCGCAGGCCTCGCAGAACTCCTCCTTGTCCTCCGCATCCTCGTCCGACACGTTCAGGTTCGGCTTGGTGTCGTAGTTCTCCTTGGTGAAGGTGCAGCTGCCTTTCACCTTCTTGTTGTAGGCACTGCACGCGTAGAAGGTGCCGAACTTGCCCCACTTCATCACCAGGGGCGAGCCGCAGTTGTCGCAGCTCTGGTCGGTCGGGATCTCCATTCGCTTCAGGTCTTCCATGTGCTCGCTGGCATGGGTCAGCTCCTGCTTCAGGTGGCCGTAGAAACCCTTCAGGAGCGAGGTCCACACCTCCTTGCCGTCCTCGATGTCGTCGAGCTCGGTTTCGAGCCGGGCGGTGTATTGCGTGTCGAAGATATACGGAAAATTCTTGACGAGCAGGTCCGCGACGACCGTGCCGATCTCGGTCGGGATGAAGCCGCCGGATTTTTTGCCCCCGGCCTTCTGGACGTATTCGCGCTCCTGAATGGTGTTGATGATGGCCGCGTAGGTCGAGGGCCGGCCGATGCCGCGCTCTTCCAGCACCTTGACCAGCGAAGCCTCGGAGTAGCGGGCCGGGGGCTCGGTGAACTTCCGCACGCCATCGACCGACCTGCGCACCTTGACCGCGGTTTCCGGCTCCTCGGCGAACTCCGGAAGCGACGCCTTCAGCATCTCCGCCGTGGCGGCCTCATCCAGCTCCTGGTCCTCGGCGCGGGCTTCAATCCGAGCCTTCTTTACCTCGTACTGGCGGCGGGCCTCCGCGCGACGGGCTTCAGCCTGCTTCGCGGCCATCGCCTGCAGGGCTGCGGGCGAGGCGAGCCGCAGGGCCTGGCCCCCTTCGAGCGAGGGCAGTTTCTGCTCCTCATCCCCATCTTCGGCGTCCTCGTACACCTTCAGAAAGCCGTCGAACTTGAGGATCGACCCGCTCAGGCGGAAGTTGTAGGTCCGGTCGCCCCTGGCATCGATCTCGACCGTCGTCACGTCGAAAACCGCCGGAGTCATCTGTGAGGCAATAAACCGCTGCCAGATCAACCGGTACAGCCGCAGCTCGGCATCGCTCAGGTGCGCGCGCAGCGAGTCCGGGTGCATTTCAGGGTGGGTGGGGCGAATAGCCTCATGGGCGTCCTGCGCGTCCTTTTTCGACTTGAACGTGTTCGGCGTTTCCGGCAGGTACTGCGCCCCGAGCTCCTTTTCGATCCAGGCCCGAGTTTCGGCCACGGCATCGGGCGAGACGCGGGTCGAGTCGGTACGCATATAGGTGATCAGGCCGATGATGTTGGCCTGGCCGTCCCCGTCCTTGCCGATCTCCACGCCCTCGTACAAGCGCTGCGCCAGGCCCATGGTCTGCTTCACGCCGAAGCCGAGCTTGCCGGCGGCGTCCTGCTGGAGCTTGCTGGTGGTGAAAGGGGCGGGCGCATTGCGGCGGCGTTCTTTCCGCTCGACCGACCGCACGGTCCAGGCGGCAGCGGTCGCGCCCTCGATCACCGCGCGGGCTTCCGTGCCGTTCGCGACGGCGGCCTGGCTCACGGTTTCAACCGCTGCCCGCTTGCCGTCGATGGCGGCTAGGCGCGCGGTGAACAGGGTTCCGGCCGCGCCGGGCGCTTCGAGGATCGCGTCGATGGGCCAGTACTCGACCGGCTGAAAGGCCTTGATCTCGCTTTCGCGCTCGACGATGAGGCGCACGGCGACGGTTTGCACCCGGCCTGCGGAAAGCCCGCGCCGGACCTTGTCCCACAAGAGCGGAGAGATCTGGTAGCCCACGATGCGGTCGAGCACGCGGCGGGTCTGCTGCGCGTCCACCAGGTTACTGTCGACCTTGCGGGCCCGCTCGAAAGCAGCCTTGACGGCCTTGGGCGTGATCTCGTTGAAGGTGACGCGGCTGATCTTGTCCGCCGCCACGGGGCCGAGAATCGTCTGCAGGTGCGCGGCGATGGCTTCGCCTTCGCGGTCCGGGTCGGGTGCCAGGTACACATGGTCGGCCTTGCCGGCGAGCTTGCGCAGGTGGTCGACGACCTTCTCCTTGCCGGGGATCACTTCGAGCTCGGGGTCGAACGAACCGCTCGCGAGGTCGACGCCGATGCGGCTCTTGGGCAGGTCCATGATGTGGCCGACGGATGCCTCGACCACGTAATCGCTGCCGAGATATTTGTTGATCGTCTTGGCCTTGGCCGGCGACTCGACGATCACGAGAGACTTGCTCATTCTGTGGGTCCTTCTTCTCCGCCGCGCGACGGGCTGCGGCTCGGACGAAACATGATGGAAGCTACCATGAGCCTGCGCGAGTGGCTAGGGGGCGGGCTTCCTTCGCTGTCATAAGGATGCGGCCCCTCCATGAAAGGTCGCGATGCGGCGCGGCATGGCTTGTGCCGCGGCGGGACGGTGTGCGCCGCGAAGGAGTTTTCAAACAAGGGTCATCCTGAGCGCGGCGAAGGCCTGCTTGTTGCGCGCGGCCGGAGCAAGCAGGTCCTTCGTCGCTTCGCTCCTCAGAGGGTGTGTGAGAAGTCATGGTTCG
>CAXUHL010000300.1:0-3386 GCA_964250745.1 uncultured Acidobacteriaceae bacterium | reverse complement strand
TCGGAGGTGTTCACGGCGAACGCGGACGGGACCGCCCCGCAGCAAAAGACGACCGAGGTGCCGAGCTACTTCCATGGCTGGTCGCCGGACGGCAGAATGCTGGCCTTTGTCGCGCAAAGGAAGGGAAGCGGGCAGTTCGACATCTACTCCGTGCCCGCGGCGGGCGGGCCCGAAACGCAGCTTACCGCCGACCCGCACCACGACGACGGGCCGGACTATGCACCGGACGGTAAGTGGATCTACATCAACTCCGACCGGTCCGGCAAGGAAGCCGTATGGCGCTTCCCGGCCGCGGGCGGCCCGGCGGAGAAGGTCGTCGACGACCGCGAGGAAGACTGGTTTCCGCATCTCTCCCCCGATGGGAAAAGGCTGGTGTACATCACGTACCCGGCGGGTACTCCGACGCATAACTCGCGCGAGCTCGCGGTTACCCTGCGCATGGTGCCGGTAGACCGTGGCACGCCGGCAAAGTCCCCGAAGGAGTTGGTGAAGTTCCGCGGCGGCCAGGGGTCCATGAACGTCAACTCCTGGGCTCCTGACTCGGAGCACTTCGCCTATGTCAGTTACGAACCGCTTCGGTAAGGAATCATCATGCTCGCGTTGATCATGCTCCTACTTTGGCAAGCTCCGCAGATCCCGGACTGGGCGCTGCCGGGCTCGCCCGCGCACAAGCAAGTGCCGCCGCCGGCAGGGTTTCACCGGCCGACCAAGACCGAGGCAAGGCCGCTCGGTATCTTCGACGGCCAGTCCGATATTGGCGGCGCGCTTGCCCCCGGTTCGTCGACTTACGACGCGGCCAGGCGGCAGTACACGGTTCGCTCCGCCGGATATAACATCTGGTACGCACGGGACGAGTTCCGCTTTGTGTGGAAGAAGCTTGCGGGCGACGTCTCGCTCGCCGCGGACGCGAGCTTTCCCGACCCGCAAGGCTACGAAGACCGCAAGGCGGTGCTGGTTCTGCGCCAAACGCTCGAGGACGACTCGGCCGAGGCCGTCGTCGGCGAGCACGGCGGGGGCTTGATCCACCTGGCCCAGCGTACGGCACCAGGCGCGATGATGCAGGACGCGCAGTTCCGGTTCGGCGGCACGCTCGGCGGGGTTCACGCCCGGCGTATCGGGATCGAAAAGCGCGGCAAGGAGGTTGCCATCTACGTCGCGCTCGGGGACGAACCGCTGCACCAGTTCGGCCCGCCGATCGAAGTGGACTTCAAAGGCCCGTTCTACGCGGGCATCGGCTTCTGCTCGCACCTGCCCGCGACGGTGGACACAGCCGTGTTTTCGGACGTGCTGCTACGCAACGAAGCAGGCAAGCTGCGCTGACTTACCAGGCCAGCTTGGCCGGGAGAAACTCCGCGAACAGGTCGTCGTAGAAAGGCCTCAGCTCTTTCAGGTTCGGCTTGGTGTTGCCCTTCGAGTAAAGGTCGTACGGGTTGAACTTACGAACCCACGGCAGCATGGCATGGTCCTTCTCGTTCTCGAAGTACTTGTAAGCATCGTGCTTGTGCCAGGGATAGAACGAGTGAAACCGGAGCATATAGAGAGCTTCGTCCGGCAGATAGGGTTTCATCACCTCGGCGATATAGCCGTCATGCCCGAAAGACAAGTGCAGGTTCTCGAGCCCACAGGACGGCTCGTAAATCCCGTACTTTGTCTGGTACTCGGGAACGTCGCGGTCGGGGTTCGCGGCGAAGTATTGGTGAAAGACGATCTCCGGCGCCCACGCGCAGCCGACCGGGAAGGTATCGCCCACCACGCCCCACTGCGGCTCGCCGTACAGGCACAGGCACTTGCCCAGATCGTGGACGAACCCGGCCAGGATCATCCAGCGCGGGTGCCCGTCGCGGCGGATCGCCTCGGAGGTTTGCAGGAGGTGCTCCATCTGGGTCAGGTCGGTGTCCGGGTCGCTGTCGTCGACCAAGGTGTTGAGATACTCGGCCGCCTCCCAGACGCTCTTCTTGCCGCGCCTCAGGCCGAAGTACTCGCTCTCTTTGTCGAAAACATAGTCGACCGTCTGCATGCGGTGGTTGACGCGGTAAAACTCCGCGACCCCGGGCGTGGCGTCCTCGTCGTACTGGCGAAACTCCTCCTCCGACTTACCTTCCCGGTAACGGCCTTCCAGGAACTCGTCCCAGTCATCGACGTGGTGCAAGGGGTTGTGCGCTGTTTGGGGGTTGGCTGCCATGATCGCCTCCGGGGGGATGCCGAGACGCTAGCAGCCCCGGAGAACGGCTTGCAAGCGGATCAGGAAAAGCCGGTTTTGCGCGCCAGCGCGACGCCGCACCCTGCCAGCGCCAGCACCAGTGCCACGCCTAAGCCAGTTGCCCAGCCGAGATCGATCGCGAGCGCCGGCCGTGCCGCCACGCTGCCCAGCGCGACGAAGATGCCCACCGCTGCGGCGACAATCAACCAGTCCCACCAGCCCCGCCGTTGGGCGCGCGCACCCTCCCCGGCGAATTCACGAAGAACGCCTGCGTAGCTCAGCCCGTAGCGGTCGCACTCGCGCCGCAGCGCCTGGTGGGTGGAGGCGGTTTCGCGCGCGCCTGCCGCGGCCGTGCCGATGAGCAAGGCCCCTGCGATCATCGCGAGCGAGCCGGTGACGACCATGGCCTTTTGCGCGCCCGAAGCGCCATGCAGCTCGCCGAAGACCAGCGCCGCCCACAGCAGGCCCCAAAGCTGGTTGGTGTTCGACAGCGGAATGCCGCGCCCGATGCCCAGATACTTGGTCGCGAACTGCTGCAGCAGGTCGCCGACCACCCAAACGAAGCCGCCGAGAAACAGCCAGAACAACAGCGGACGCACCTGCGCCGAATGAAACACCGGCGCGTGCACGCCGCCGTCGAGCGCCAACACCAGCGCCAGCATCGTCCCGACCTCGCCCACCGTAAAGACGGTGACGAACGAGAGCGGGTTCATGCCGCTGAGATACGCCTTGCGGTAGGGGATGTACATGGTGCCCCACAGCAGGCCGGCCCCGAGCGCGGCGGTGACGCCCTGCGCGGCACGGTGGCCGCCGCCCGCGCCATGGACGGTGCTGAGGCCCAGCAGCACGGCCGCGCCCACGATCGCGACCGCGCCCAGCACGACGCGCAGGACGGTCGAGCCCGAAGCCCCGCGCAGCTCGCCGAACAGCACGCGCCCCCACAAGAGGCCGAACAGGGAGTTCGCGTTCCAGAGCGGAAAGGCGACCGCCAGGCCCACATCGCGCACGGCAAAGACGGTCAGCGTGTTCGCCACGGCCCACAGCGCGCCCGCGAGCACGGCCCAGGCGATCAGGTGCCGCTTGGCAAGGAGGTCGGCGATGACGTAACGCGTGCCCTTGAGCAGGGTAGGGAAGGTCCAGCGCGCGGTAAACACGCCCAGAACCATGCACAGCGAGACCGCGAAGG
>CAXUHL010000299.1:0-3394 GCA_964250745.1 uncultured Acidobacteriaceae bacterium | reverse complement strand
TGGCCTACATTGAGCCTGGCATCGAGCGAGGCGTGGCCGCCCACCGTAACCTCGACCTCCTGGATCAGGGTCTGGAAACCGGGTGCGCTGATGCTGATCTCATATTTCGCCGCCGGTAGCTTTGTGAAGCTGTACGTTCCGTTGTCGGCACTCGTGATCGTCCGGGTCGCGTTGGTGCCGACGTTGCGCTCAGTAACCTGCGCCTTGCCGACAACCGCGCCCGAGGCGTCCGTTACCGTACCGTTGATGTCGCCGACATCCACCTGCGCGAAGGCGGGCGTGGCGGCCAGGGAAAGTCCGGCGAGCGCGAGGATCGCGTGGCGGGGCGTGTCGTTGCGGAAGAAGCTGAGCTGCTTCACTGGGATGGTCCTCCTGGGGAAAGTCCTGCAAGTTGGGCCGCTGCGAGAAGGCCCGGCGATCGTGGCGGGGCGAGCGGCGCGCACGACGGTCGCGCCCCTGAGCGGGAGCGAGCCGGGACTTAAGCTGTACGTCGAGCGCTGAGGTGAAGCCTACCATGTAGAACCTGCGCACCCAAGCGGTATGGGTTTCGGTGATGAGCGTTACAAGGGTTGTTTATGGGCGGGGGGCGCTACAGCTCGATATTGACCAGGTTTTCGGCGGCGCCGGGCGCGCTCGGGCGTCCCTGGGGGGCGCGCCAGTGATCGATATACGAGATCTGGTGGACGCAGGAGACGGTGCAGTGCGGGGCGCAGCTTTTGGCGTGGGTGAACTCGCGACGCAGGTCGGCCTTCGAGTACTCCGCCACGGGCACGCCCGGGTTGCCGCGCTTCTGCGAGCAGTAGTGGACCAGCCCGTTCTCGCACACGTACAGGTAGCGCGCGCCCGCGCGGCAGCGCCAGTCGTTGGGCTCGGCATTGGCGATAGCTTCCTGAAACTTGTTGAACCGGGAGTAGTTGGTCTTGTTCCAGCCGCGCATCTCGGCCCACACCCGCCGCTCCTCGCCGCCGAGCGGCTTCAGTTGCCCATCCCCGTCGTGGATGATGCCGATCGTCGAGGTGAAGCCGAGCTCCAGCGCACGGCGGCCGACGGTGATCGCGTCCTGCGGGTTGGCGATGCCGCCGCCTACCACGGAGTTGATGTTGACGTGGAAGTCGGCGTGCTCCCGCAGCATTTCGAGCTTGCGGTCCAGCACCTTGAGGCTCTTCTTCGAGGTCTCGTCGGGCAGGACGTTGTCGATCGAGATCTGCATGTGGTCCAGGCCGGCGCGGTTCAGCCGCTCGATCCGCTCCGGCATCAGCAGGTAGCCGTTGGTGATCATGCCGGCGATGCGCCCGTGGTGCCGGATGCGCGCGATGACCCGGTCCAGGTCCGGATGGGTAAGCGGCTCGCCGCCCGAGATGGTGATGATGGAGGTGCCGAGCCGAGCGAGCGCGTCGATGCGCCGCAGCATCTCGTCGACCGCGACGGGCTCGGAAACCTTGTCGTACTCATTGCAGTAGGCGCAGCTCAGGTTGCAGAACCGTGCCGGGACGATCTGCGCCATGACGGGGTGGCGGGTGTCGGCAAGCGCCCAGCCGACGGTCCACAGCTCGCGTACCCGGCGTGTAACGGCCTTCCAGCGGCGGCGCACGGGGTGCTTGGGACGGGGAACGCCGCCGGTGCGGAAGGTCGTGCCGGGTTCGATCGCCGCCTGGGTCGCCATCTCCATTATTTCAACACAGTTGCGGGGCCGGGTTGCGGAGGACTTTCGCTGAGGGCTTCGTACATCATGGCAGTGCGCGTCCCGGGAGGCCGGCTCGGGTCGACCTGACCATGCTTGCCTTCGAGCTTCTCCCAGGCGGACGGACCGCCCTTGGGCGCATACCCCGCCATCTCGAGATAGGAGAGCGCCACACGGGCGCTTTGCCGCTCCATGAGCAGCTTGAGGTGCGCCTGATAGACATTACCCGCAAGACCGGCGGGAACGCCCAATTCGAAGAAGCCAGCGGCCTCGACCGTATTCGCGGCCAATTCTTTGTTGGCGTATACGGCCGCCTGCTCCTCCTCGATATCTGCAACGCATCCGGCGAGCACGGCGGCCAGTTCCGCGTCCTCGCTCAGCTCCGCCTCGAGCTTTTGAGGCAAAAGTATCGTCCCATCGGGAAACGAGACACAGTCGCGGTCGAAGAGTTTTGCCTTCGCGGCGAAGAAGCGGAACCGCCGTTCATCGGGGTACTTGGCCGCGAAAGCAGCCTCCCAGGACGGAACGACGGACGCGCCGATGCGGGCGATCCGGTCCTCCAGGGCGAGATCGCCGGAAAGCGGGATGGCGAGAGCCAGACGCGAGGCTCTGAACTTGCCGTCTTTCCCGTTAATGGGGAGCTCAAGAGTGAGCGGTTTCCAGTCACGCAGGCGGCGGGCGGCGCGGCTGTCGAGGTACGCGCGCAGCCTGCCCGAGCGAAGAAGCCAGGAACCGTCGGGCTGACGGTCCGCCTCGTACTGCAGCCATTGGCCTACCTGCGGAGAGGGCCCCGCCGCGGAAGCCTCGACGATGAGAGCGGGAGTTTTCCCGGCGGCTGGCAGGCGCAGGTGCCTACCGTCGACCAGGAGCTCCGTGAAGTCCGCTTGAGAGCGCACCACATCGATCACACCCTGGCCGCCGCAGGATTTCGCGGGCAGTGCTGCGACGCAAAGGGATTCGGTGCGCCAAGCGGAGGAGGCTTTGCTCCAGACGCCAGTTACTTGAAGGCGAGCGCCCGGCGGCAGTGCGGGCTTCCCATCCTCAATCTCCACCCTCGGCGAAAGCGAGCCGCAGGCATAGACCGTCTTCGGCGAGAGCAGCAAGGTTCGCCCGTCCACTGTGAGTGGCACCTTACCCGGTGCGGAGGTGAGATAGCCGGAGAACACGGGCGCATCCTCGGCGTGGGCGAGCGGCGTGAGCAGGAGAGACCAGGCAAGCAGGGCGGCAAAGCGGAGCATCGGAGGCAGAATACAAGAGAGTTTTGCAGATACGGGAAGAAAACGGCGCGACGGGTACTTCGGTTTTGTCGCAGAATTACCTGCGCTTCCCCGGCTGCAGGCTAAGCGCGACCTCTCGATGGGCGCGCATCACCGCCAGCGGCACGGCCCCGCCCTTGTGTCGCGGCGCGCTGGATCACGCCGCCCGCCGTGAGGCCCGCGGCGGCGGCGGGCGAGCCCGGGTTCACCCCCGTTACCAGCAACCCCGTCTTTTCCGCGACCCCGAAGAAGTTCGCCAGTTGGGGGCTGAGCGTGTCGCATTCCAGGCCCGTGCGCGGGGCACCGGGTATCAGCGCGTCGAAAAAGGTGGACGCGACGCTCCGGCTGGGCGCGGCGGAATGGGGCGGCGCGGGCGCGAAGCTCGCGGAGGGGAACGAGCCGGGGAAACTCCCGAAGCTGCCGGACGGGGCCGCATTCGATGCGGGGCGCAGGTGCT
>CAXUHL010000298.1:0-3409 GCA_964250745.1 uncultured Acidobacteriaceae bacterium | reverse complement strand
ACACATGAATCTTCCCAATCTCCGGGCACCGGCCAAGGCGAACCGTAACACGACGCGGGTCGGGCGGGGCATGGGCTCCGGCACCGGTAAAACCTCGGGGCGCGGCCACAAGGGGCAGGGCTCGCGGTCCGGCTCAAGCTTGATGCGCGGCTTCGAGGGCGGCCAGATGCCGCTGCACCGCCGCCTGCCGAAGCGCGGCTTCACCAACATCTTCCGTACCGAATACACGGTGTTGAACCTGCACCGCATCGCCGAGATGGGCGAAAGCGAACTGACGCACGAACGGCTGTTGACGCTCGGGTTCCTGAAGCGCCGCAACGAATTGATCAAAATCCTCGGCACGGGCGATCTGTCCGGAGCGATCACGATCCACGCCCACAAGTTTTCGAAGTCCGCGCGGGAAAAGATCGAAGCCGCGGGCGGCAGGGCTGTCCTGATTGCGTAGCCTCATCCATAGGGCAGCGCGGGATGCTGCCCTTTTCTTGTCCCGGGAGCAGCGCGGGACGCTGCCCTCTGCCTGTATGCTGTACGGGCAAGCCACCCCGTGTCCACGAGCCGCCGCATGGTAGAAAAGCTACTCAATATCTTCCGCATTCCCGAGCTGCGCGTGCGCGTGCTGTTCACCTTCGCCATGCTCGCGGTGTACCGGCTCGGGGCGCACATTCCCACGCCAGGCATCAACACGAACGCGCTGTCGAACTTCTTCAACCAGGTCGGCGGCTCGCCGCTCGGCCTGGTCGACCTGTTCAACGGCGGCAACCTGCGCCGGATGACCGTGTTCGCGCTGGGCATCATGCCGTACATCACGGCGTCGATCATCTTTCAACTGCTTACGGTAGTGTACGAGCCCCTGGCCAAGCTGCAGAAGGAAGGCGAAGCAGGCCGCCGCAAGATCACCCAGTGGACCCGGTATGTCACGATCCTGCTCGGCATCGTGCAGTCCACCGCGATCGCGCTCGCCCTGTCCCACGGCTCCGGCGGGCAGCAGATCGTGCTGCACCCCGGCTTCAACTTCGTTTTCATCACGGTGGTCACCCTGACCACGGGGACGGCGTTCATCATGTGGCTGGGTGAGCAGATCACCGACCGCGGCATCGGCAACGGCATGAGCCTGCTGATCTTCGCCGGAATCGTGGTCGGGCTGCCGCGCGGCATCGTCGAGATCGTCCAGACCGCGCGGGCCGAAAAGTTCGGCGCGCTCACCATCCCCGCGCTGGTCCTGCTCGTTGCCGCGATGGCCCTGCTGGTCGCGTTCATTGTGTACGTAGAGCGGTCCGAGCGCCGGGTCCCCGTGCAGTACGCCAAACGGATCGTGGGACGGCGCATGATGGGCGGCCAATCCACCCATCTGCCGCTCAAGGTCAACTCCGGCGGCGTCATGCCGGTCATCTTCGCGTCCTCCGTCCTGGCCGCGCCGCTGTTGTTTTCGCAGGCGCAGTTCGTCAAGAACTCCGCGTTCCTGTCGCGCATCTTCGACGGGCTGCGCGCGGGCGAGCCCTGGTACGAGCTCTTGTACATCGTCGCGATCATCTTTTTCGCGTACTTCTACATCTCGATCGTCTTCCGCCCGGACGACATTGCCGACAACATGCGGAAGTACGGTGGGTTTATCCCCGGCATCCGCCCCGGGAAGCGCACCTCGGACTACATCAACGACATCCTGACCCGTCTGACGCTTGCGGGCGCGCTCTACCTGATCATCATCTCGCTGATCCCGCAGTTGCTCATCTCGGGCATCCACCTCAATCACCTGCCTCTGCTCGGGGGTGTGTTCGAGCACTTGCCGCTGTGGATGACCAACGGGCTGGGCTTCAACTTCTATTTCGGCGGCACCTCGCTCCTGATCGTGGTCGGGGTCGCCATGGACACGGTCAATCAGGTCGAATCGCAACTCATCATGCGCCACTACGAGGGCTTTTCGGCCAAGAATCGTGTGCGTGGAAGGCGGTCCTGGTAGTTGCCCGCCTCTTCGAGCGAGTTCCGCCCCGGCCCCATCCTGTTCATGGGGGCGCCGGGGGTCGGGAAAGGAACGCAAGCCAAGGCGCTCATGGCCGCCTGGCACGTCCCGCAAATCTCGACCGGTGACCTGCTGCGCGCCAACGTTTCGGCGGGAACCGAGCTGGGCGTGCAGGCCAAAGCGGTCATGGACGCGGGCCGGCTGGTGCCGGACGAGATCGTCAACAGCATGGTCGACCGGCGGCTGCGGGAGCCGGACACGGCGCGCGGCTACCTGCTCGACGGCTTCCCGCGGACGCTCGCGCAGGCGCAGTGGCTCGATACGGAACTCGAATGCCGTGCGGGCAATCCGGTCTCTGGCGGGGATTGTCCGCCGGTGATTGCCGTTTCGATCCGCGTCGAATATACTCAGCTTTTGCGCAGGGTGACCGGCCGTCGCGTCTGCCCGGTGTGCGGCAGTATCTACAATATCTGGTTTCAGCCGCCGTCGGTGGAAGGGTTGTGCGACCGGGACGGCTGCGTGCTGACCTGTCGAGACGACGATGCGGAGTCGGTCTTCAGCGGGCGTCTGCAGGCGTACGAGCACCAAACCGCGCCCGTGCTCGCCCACTACACCTGGCAAGGCCGCCTCGTCGAGATCGACGGTGAGCGGGCCCCGGAGCAGGTGACCGCAGCCGTGATCGAGGCTGTGGAGCAGCGAAGGACCAAGCCGTGGCAGTGATGCTCAAGACCGGCGACGAGATCGCGCGCATGCGGCGCGCGGGTGAGGCCGTGCGCGAGCTCCTCGAAACGGTGCGCCCGCACGTGAGGCCCGGCGCGACGACCATGGATTTGGAAGAGGTCGCGCTGGCCAAGGTCCGGCAGCTCAGGGTGAGCCCTGCGTTCAAGGGCTACCGGGGGGCGGCGAACATCCCGTACCCGTGTGTGTTGTGCACCAGCATCAACGACGAGGTGGTGCACGGCATCCCGTCAAAAAAGCGGGTGCTGCGCGAGGGCGATATCGTCTCGATCGACACCGGGGTGATCCTGGACGGGTTTTACGGCGATTCGGCGACGACGATCGCGGTCGGTGTCAAGCTGGATGAGACCACGGCGCGGCTGCTCGAAGTGACGGAAGCGTCGCTGACCGCGGGCATCGATGCGGTCAAGAAGGGCGGCACCCTCGGGGACGTGGGCGCGGCGGTGCAGCAGAGGGTGGAGCGGGACGGATTCTCGATCGTGCGCGAGTTCGTCGGGCACGGGATCGGGTCGCACCTCCACGAGGACCCGCAGGTGCCGAACTACGGGCGCCGGGGTCGCGGCATGAAGATGCGCGAGGGCATGGTGTTCTGCATCGAACCGATGGTGAACGCCGGCAAGCCGGCCGTGCAGGTGCTCAATGACGGGTGGACGGCGGTGACCGTGGACGGGAGCCGCAGCGCGCACTTCGAGCACACGGTCGCGGTGACGGCGC
>CAXUHL010000297.1:0-3422 GCA_964250745.1 uncultured Acidobacteriaceae bacterium | reverse complement strand
GGGCCCGGGCGCGGGCGGCGGCACGGGCGGCGGCGTGTACCACCCGGGCGGCGGTGTTTCCTCGCCGAAGCTGATCTATTCGGTCGACCCGGAGTTTTCCGACGAGGCGCGCCGGCAGAAGTACCAGGGCGTGGTCGTGCTGTCGATCATCGTGGACGCGCAGGGTCAGCCGCAGCGCATCCGCGTGGTCCGGCACCTGGGCCTGGGTCTGGACGAGAAAGCGCTCGAAGCGGTGCGTCAGTATAAGTTCAAGCCCGCGATGGCCGGGGGCAAGCCGGTGCCGGTCGAGATCAATATCGAGGTCAACTTCCAGCTGTTCTGAGCCTTGTTCGCCCGAAAAGGCCGTCAGCGGGCGGCCTTTTCCGTTCGCGCCAGTCAAGCTGCCCCGCGATCGCCACCGAACCGCTCAGTCTGGAAGTTTCATCCGGAACCCAGGCGCGGAGCCGCCGTGGTATCCTCGCGTCATACACTCAGGGCAGTGGATATACCTAAAAACACGTGAGGAGCACAGGATCGCCGTGCTGGCAGCCGCCAAAAAAACCGACATCATCTCCCGCTTTCGTACCCACGAGAGCGACACCGGCAGTCCCGAAGTGCAGATCGCCATTTTGAGCGAGCGCATCGGCGAGCTGACCCAACACTTCAACACGCACGCAAAGGACCACAGCTCGCGCCGCGGGCTGCTCATGCTGGTTTCCAAGCGCCGCCGCCTCCTGGACTACCTGAAGTTGAACGACACGGACCGCTACCGCGAAGTGATCGGCCGGCTCGGCATCCGCAAGTAGCGCACTTCCAGTCTTGTGAACGCGACGAGCGGTAGGAGCCCAGTGCATCGCGCTCCCGCCGTCGCCACGCTTACCCCCGCGCGGTTCGAGCCCTCCAGGAAGACTTCCGCGTCACCCCCCGAAAATCGAGGTTCCCATGAAGCAAGAAGTAATCGTCGAACTGGCCGGCGGCAAACGGCTCACGTTTGAAACCGGCCGCATGGCCAAGCAGGCCCCCGGCGCGGCACTGGTTTCGCAGGGCGACTCCGTCGTTCTCGCCACCGCCGTCGCCTCCCCCGAACCCAAGGAAAATGTCGACTTTTTCCCGCTCACGGTCGATTACCGCGAGTACGCCTACGCCGGCGGACGCATCCCCGGCGGCTTTATCAAGCGCGAAGGCCGCCCCTCCGAGAAGGAAATCCTGACCGCGCGTCAGATCGACCGGCCCATCCGCCCGCTGTTCCCGGAAACCTTCCGGAACGAAACGCAGGTGATCGCGCTGGTGTTCTCGGCCGACAAGGAGAACGACCCGGACATCGTGGGCATCAACGCGGCCTCCGCTGCGCTGGCGCTGTCGGACATCCCGTTCAACGGGCCGGTGGGCGCGGTGCGCGTGGGCTACGTCGGCGGCAGCTACGTCATCAACCCGACCTATGCCGAGCGCAAGGAGTCGACGCTGAACATCACCGTCGTCGGCACGGCGGACGGCATCGTGATGGTCGAGTCCGGGGCGCAGGGCGCGACCGAGGACGTGGTGCTGGGCGCGATCGACTTCGCGCACGCCGAGATCAGGAAGATCGTTGCGAAAATCAATGAGCTGGTGGGCCTCGCCGGCAAGCAAAAGCGGCAGGTGCCGGCCCTCGAGCACGACACGGTTTACTTCGAGCAGTTGCAGGGGAAGGTCGGCGACCGGCTCAGGGATGCGCTCGATACCGCCAAGCACGCCAAAACCGAGTCGTATTCGTTGGTCAAGTCCATCAGGGACGAGCTCCAGGCCGAGATCAAGCAACTGCCCGACGCGGAGCAGGGCGCGGCGAAGAAGAAGCTCGGGCACTACTACGAGCTGATGCGCGAGCAGATCTTCCGCCGGCAGGTGACCAAGGACCGCATCCGGCCCGACCGGCGCGCCTTCGACCAGATCCGGCCCATTTCCATCGAGACTTCCGTCCTGCCGCGCACCCACGGTTCGGCGCTGTTTACCCGCGGAGAAACGCAGGCGCTGGTGACCTGCACGCTGGGCACGGGGGACGATGCGCAGCGCCTGGAAAGCTACGAGGGCGAGCACAAGAAGAAGTTCATGCTCCACTACAACTTCCCGCCGTTCTCGGTCGGGGAGACGGGCCGCATGACCGGCACGGGCCGGCGTGAAGTGGGCCATGGCGCGCTGGCGGAGCGGGCGATCGCCGCCGTGCTGCCGTCGGAAGCCGACTCTCCTTACGCCTATCGCATCGTCTCGGACATCCTGGAATCGAACGGTTCTTCGTCCATGGCTTCGGTTTGCGGCGCGTCGCTCGCGCTGATGGATGCGGGCATTCAGCTCAAGGGCGCGGTCGCGGGCATCGCGATGGGCCTGGTCAAGGAAGGCGACGACTACGCCATCCTGACCGACATCGCGGGCGCGGAAGACCACTACGGCGACATGGACTTCAAGGTCGCGGGCACGCGCGAGGGCATCACCGCGCTGCAGATGGACATCAAGATCGGCGGCATCACCTCGGCCATCATGCGCGAAGCGATGGAGCAGGCCCGGCGCGGGCGGCTCTTCCTGCTCGACATCATGGACGCACACCTGGCCTCGGGCCGCACGGTCCAGTCCAAGCACGCGCCGCAGATCAAGACGCTGCAGATCCCGGTCGACAAGATCCGCGACCTGATCGGGCCGGGCGGCAAGGTCATCCGCGGCATCATCGAGCAGACCGGCGTCAAGATCGACGTCGAGGACACCGGCCGCGTCAACGTGGCTTCGTCCGACGCCGACGGCCTCGCGAAGGCGCTCGAGATCATCAACAACATCACCGCCGTGCCCGAGATCGGCAAGACCTATCTCGGCAAGGTGGTGCGCCTGGCGGAGTTCGGCGCGTTCGTCGAGCTGTTCCCCGGCACCGACGGCCTGCTCCACGTCTCCGAGATCGCGGAGCACCGCGTCAAGGAAGTGAAGGACGAGCTGAAGGAAGGCGACCAGGTCATGGTCAAGGTCCTGGGCATCGAAGGCAACCGGATCAAGCTCTCGCGCAAGGCTCTGCTCAAGGAGCAGCGCGAAAAGCTCGGGCTTCCGCTTCAGCAGGAGGGCTCGCACTCCGAGCGCGCGCAGGCTCCGATGCCGCCGCGCCCTTCGGCGGAGCCTGCCATCAATGGCAGCACCATCACCATCGAGGGCGGGGAAGAGTTCGACGACTTCGACGGGGCCGATGACGGCGAGGAGGGCGACGAGCCCAATTTCAACGTCGAAGGAGCCGCGGTGGGCGCGCCGGTTGGGGTCGTACCCGCGGGCGCGGCCGGCAATCGCCGCCGTCGCGGGCGCGGGCGCCGTCCCGGTGGTCCCGGGCGCGGTCCAGGCGCGGGCAGCCCCGGCGGCAACCGCTGACCTGCCGGACTCGCAACAGAGGGGGGGGCGGGGGGGGGGGCCCGGGGGGGGGGGTTTGTGGGGGGGGGGGGGGG
>CAXUHL010000296.1:0-3422 GCA_964250745.1 uncultured Acidobacteriaceae bacterium | reverse complement strand
GTCGACGAAGGAGTTGTTGAAGACCTGGGGATAGGTGCCGTCGTACAGCGCCGCCGAGGCCTTGCCGCAGCCCGGCTGGGTGTTGGCGCAATTGGGCGGCAGCGCTTGACCCACGCGCAGGTTGGCGGCGCGGTTGGAGTACACGCTGCGGCTGACCAGGAGGTTGTTGGGCTGGAGCTTCGGCGCTATTTGCGGCGCGGCTTGCGCGAGCATGGGCGCGGCAGGGGCGAGCAAGAGCAGGAGGGTTGCTTTCGGCACTGGTTTGGGTCTCCGGGGCGGCGCGCTGCGCCGTACGGAATGGGACACTACCAAGCGGGTGTTGCGGGGGTGTAAATCGCGCCCACCGGTCGCGCGCGAGTGTTTTCACGAGCACCTTGGACGAGAGCGCGCATCGCATAGGGCAAGATGCGAAGACTCATCACCGGTCTGGCGTGCGCGGCGGCGCTCGGCCTTCACGCGCAAACCACGGAGCAGCCCGCAACCCTGGCCGCTCTGCGGGACCGTGCCCGGCCGCTGCTTCTTTTCGCGCCGGGCGCGGAGGATGGGCGCTTCCGGGCGCAGATCGGGGCGCTGGACGGGCCGGGGATGCGGGATCGGCAAATACCTCTCGTACTGATACTCGCGGCTCCAAACGAGTACGGCGCTTCCGGAAACATCCCGTCGTCGGCGCTGGCCAAGGCAGAGCAGGCCGCGGCGCGGGCGCGGTTCGGGGTAGGCGAGGGGCAGTTCCGGGTGGTACTGCTGGGCAAGGACGGCGGGGAAAAGTTCTCGAGCGCAACGCCTGTCTCCTGGGGCCGGCTTGCATCGTTGGTGGACAGCATGCCTATGCGCCGGGAGGAGATGCAGGGCGCGCAAGCCCCGACCGAACGGCTCCAACGCGAGCGGGCCGCGGCGGCATTGCAACGCGAGCGCGCGCAGGAAGCCCTGCTGCTGGAACGCAAACGCGAGCAGGCCCAGACCGATGCCCGGACCGCTGCGCTCCGGGAGGAACGCACGCGCGAGCAGGCGCGGGCCGACGCCCGAGAGCGGGACCGCCGGCGCGAACAGGCGCGCCAAGAGGCGCGGACGAAGCACTGAGCGGCGGTGACCGGACTTATCCATCCGTCCGTCACAGCAAACGACGCCGCCGGGAGTAGGATGAGCGAACCGAGGTGCGAACGATGACGACCGTGGCGGCGGTTCCGGAGGCGGCGGCGCGAACGACGAGGGCGCGGGAGGAGATCCTGGCGGCGCTCGAAAAACTGCCCGTGCTCCAGGGGCTGACGCCGGACGAGTACGGCTGGCTGGCCGCGCACGGGCGCGAGCGCACCGCTCCGCCGGGCGAGCTTCTGTTCCGCGAGGGCGAGGCGGCGACCTCGATGATGATCCTGCTCCACGGGGAGATCCACGTGCGCCGGGAGAGTCTGGTGGCCGGCCCGGTGTTCGTCGGACGCGCCGGGCAGATCAGCGGGCTGCTGCCGTTCTCGCGCATGAAGACCTACGGGGGCATCGGTTTCGCGGTGGGCGAGGTCGCGGCGCTTGAGGTCGACGCGGCCCACTTCGACGCGATGCTCATGGCCATCCCCTCCATGACGCAGCGCTGCGTGAGCACGCTGTTGGACCGAGTACGCGAGGTGACCCGGATCGAGCAGCAGGCGGAAAAGCTGAACGCGCTGGGCAAGCTCGCCGGCAACCTGGCCCACGAGCTCAACAACCCGGCCTCGGCGGCGCAGCGGGCGGCCTCCGGCCTGCTGGGCGAGCTGCGGGCCTACGGCAAGCAAAAGTACGAGCTGGGCGCGCTGTGCCTGCCCGCGGAAAAGCTCGAAGCGGTGCGGGCCTGGCAAGCGGAGGTGCAGGAGCGCGCGCCGTTGCAGGCCCTGGACGTAGCCGAGCGGGAAGACGCGCTAACCCGATGGTTCGCGCGCAACAGCCCTGCGGCGGGCAGCTGGCGGAGCACCCCGGAGCTGAGCGAGCACGGCGTGACCGCAGCCGACCTGGACCGCCTGAACGGGATTCTGGAGGGCCGCGGCGCGGACGTGGTCTTGCGCGGTTTCGCGTCCTCCCTGCGCGCCGAGCGCATGACCGAGGCGATGATCGAAGCCACGGCGCGTATCTTCGACCTGATCGGCGCGGTCAAGGACTACTCCTACATGGACCAGGCCCCGATTCAGGAGGTTTCCATCCCGCAGGCGATCGAAAGCACCCTGGCGATGCTGGGCTCGCGCCTGAACGCCGGGATCGAAGTGGAGCGCCGGTACGCGAACGGCCTGCCCGCCATCTCGGCTTACGGCTCGGAGCTGAACCAGGTGTGGATGGCGCTGCTCGAGAACGCGATCGACTCGATCGAGGCGACGCGAGCCGGGCGCGGGCGGATCACGATCCGTGTGAGCATCGCCGGGCCGCTGCTGCTGGCCGAAATCTGGGACAATGGCGGGGGCATCGCGCCGGAACTGCACGACCGCATCTTCGAGCCCTTCTACACCACGCGCGCGCCGGGCAAGGGGCTCGGCCTGGGCCTCGACATCGTGCAACGCATCGTCCGCAAACACCGGGGCTACGTGCGGGTGCAAAGCTCGCCGGAAGCCACGTGCTTCCAGGTGCGCCTGCCGGTGGAGCAGGTGCAAGCGTACTGAGGGGGAAGGGAGGAGGCGGAAGCGAGAAGGAGCAAGGGCCTGAGATGCCGCGATATCCAGGGGATAGGGAAGGCAGTCAATCATTGAGTATCGAAAGCGTAGTCGCTTCGATACTCGCCTTCTCCCTTCACCCTCCCCCTTCACCCTTGCCCCTCACCGCGAAGCTCGCGCAAGCTCGGCACGAAGAAGTCCGGCATCAGGTCCACGTCCGCGCAGCCGGGTGGGTTGTACCGGCCCAGGTCCGTAATCCCGCGCGAGCGCAGCAGCTCGTCGTCGATGTAGAAGTTGCCCGTGTTCGCCGCCGCATCCGAGGTCAGGATCAGGTAGGCCGCGTCGGCCAGAATCTCCGGCGAGCGCAGGGGGCCGATGCGGACGTGCTTGGCCAGCTCGGCCATCGCGGCGGTGTCGATGGCGGTGCGAGGCCAAAGGGCGTTGACCCCGACCCGGCCCCGGAACTCGCCCGCAACGCCCAGGACCACCAAACTCATCCCGTACTTGGCCATGGAATAGGCGACATGCGGCGCGAACCAGCGCTCTTCCATCGAGAGCGGCGGCGAGATGGACAGGACATGCGGGTTCTCCGCCCGGAGCAGGTGCGGCAGGCAGGCCTGTGTCACCAGGTACGTCCCGCGCGCATTCACCTCGTGCATCAGGTCGAAGCGCTTCGCCGACGTTTCGAGAATGGGCGTCAGCTTGACCGCGCTGGCGTTGTTGATGCACACGTCAATGCCGCCGAAGCGCGCGACCTTCGCGGCTACGGCGAGCTCCACCTGCGCTTCGTCGCGGATGTCGCACTGAATGGGCAGCGCC
>CAXUHL010000295.1:0-3467 GCA_964250745.1 uncultured Acidobacteriaceae bacterium | reverse complement strand
GCTGTGGCACCCGCGATCGCCTGAGCGTGCGAGCGAGTGCGGTTCCACACAGATACGTCATGGCCTTTCGCGACCAGCCAACGAGCGATGGCCGAGCCCATTTTGCCGAGCCCGAGAAAAGCGATGCGCATGGCGGTTAGGATGCGTGAAAGGGCCGCCCGTTGGAACGAGCGGCCCCGGTTCCCCAAGCAGCCTTGGGAGCGGTCTCGTAAAGTTGAAACCTCTTTGGAATCCCGGATGAGACCCGCCGCAAAGCGGGGCCCGCGAGGACTGCCGAGGCCTCAAGAACGATTCACGAGAGCGCTTCTACTGCTGGGCGACCCCGGCGGGCGCGCCACTGGACGGAACGGACTTTCCGCCGGAGGGTTCGGCCTGCTGCTGGACGCCGATCGCATTGCCCGAAACCACCAGCTGCACGCGCCGGTTTTGCGCGCGTCCGGCCGCCGAGCCGTTGTCGGCGACGGGATTGTTGAGCCCGAAGCCGGTCGCGGTCACGTTGCCGAGCGGCACGCCCTGCTGCACGAGGAAGTCGCCGACACCCTGGGCACGGTTCTCGCTCAGCTTTTGGTTGTATCCCTCGCTGCCCACATTGTCCGTATAGCCCTCCACCTGGAGCTTGAGCGCCGGGTAGGCCTGGAGGATGCCGGCCACCTTGGCCAGCTTGACCTGCGCGTCGGTCTTGAGGGTGTACTTGCCCGTGTCGAAGAGCACGTCGGACAGGTTGACGATCAGCCCGCGCGCGGTTTCCTGGGTTTGCAGCACGGAGTTGAGCTGATCGCGCAGCTGCTGGCGGGCTTGCGCCGCCTGGTCCACCGCCTGCGCCTGCTGCTGCTGGGCCTGGGCGGCCTTGGCCTCGGCCGCGGCCCGCTCGGCCGCGGCTTTTTCCGCGTCGAGCTGGGCTTTCTGCGCCTGGAGCTGAGCCTGCTGCGCTTCCAGCGCCGACTGCTGCGCGGCCTGCTGCGCCTGCTCCTTGGCGCGCTGCTGGGCGGCTTCGTCGAGCGACTTCTGCTGGCGGATCGCGATCACGCGCGAGTCCTCGGCGGCCTGGACGGCGGCGCGAGCGTAGGTGATCTCCTGCTTGCGCTGGCTCTTGTGCGGGTCGGCGGCCTGCGCGTTCTGGAGCGCCTGGACGGCGTTCGCGTAGGTATCGGCCGCCAGGCGGTCGGCCCCGGCCGCCTTCGCGATCTGCACCGCGTTGATGGCCTCGTATAGCTCGAGCGGCGACTGGTCGTTGCGCGTGATGGGGTTGGCAACGGTGTTCGCGCCCTCGGTAGTCGCGTAGGTGCCCTTCGGCAGCAGGGAAGCGTGCGCGTTGAC
This sequence comes from uncultured Acidobacteriaceae bacterium, assembly GCA_964250745.1. Taxonomy (GTDB): domain Bacteria; phylum Acidobacteriota; class Terriglobia; order Terriglobales; family Acidobacteriaceae; genus EB88. The sequence continues at coordinate 2,150 of CAXUHL010000295.1, read as the reverse complement.
CGTATCGATGATGCCCTCGGTTTTGTTCTTGAGGACGGTGTTTTGGAGTACGACCACGTCCGACGGCAGGCTCACGTCGAAGTAGGGCTCGGCGGTGACGATGAGCGCGAATGCCTGGAGATTGGTGGTGACCTTGAGGTCGACCGTGTTCTTGCCGCCGGTGGGCAGCACCTCACCGAGCGCCTGTGGGTGGCCGTCGGGCGTGATGGCCCAAAGTACATATGTGAGGTACTCGACGCCGAACCCATTCGCCGGCTTGAGGCCTTCCATGTGGGCGTTGATCGAGATCTGCCCCTTGTTGCTTTCGACCGTGGCCGAGCCTTTCGCGTTCGGCAGCAGCGGCGTGCCGTCGAAACCGATCTTGGTCGAGCCGGAGCGGTGAAAGTAGTTGATCGCCGGGATGTCGCGGCCGACCACCTGAATCTTGTAGACGGGAATCCCGTTCCGCACCGAGGAAGGGCCCTGCCCTTGAGGAAACTTGTCGGTGGCGGTGGGGTTCATCTCCTGCCCGAAGGCGAGGGTCGTGCCGAGAAGCAGGGCAAGGGGTGCGGCTTTCGTAGCAATATTCATCGTTTGTTGGATCCTTTCGCCGCGCGAGGGGCGGGGTGCGGCGCTTTGCTGTCTCGCTACCTGAAAAGATGCGATTTTAGTGCGGTTCGTCGCATTGCGAGTAGATTTTGCATGGTTTGCGGACAAGAGTGCTCGCCGCTTATGAGAGCCTGTGGGTGTTGGACGTGCGTGGAGCGGCCACGGGGAGCGGCGGCTTGGACCGGGGCTCGCCGCCGGGCACGAGCTTCTTCGCGATTGCCGTGACCGCCAGCTCGAGCCTGGTCGAAATCTTAAGTTTCTCGAAGATGTTGGAAAGGTGCCGCTTGACCGTTTCCTCGCTCAGGTTGAACTGCCGGGCGATGTCGCGGTTGGAGCAGCCGCGGACGATCAGGCTCACGACTTCGAGTTCGCGGCGGGTCAGGTTCCAGTCTTCCGGCGTTGCCTCGGTGACCTGTGCCTTCAGCTCCGCCAGAATGCCTGAAAGCTGCTCCACGCGGTGGCTTTGCGCCCAAAAGCCTCCATCCATGACGGCCAGCAGCGCGGCGGCGATCTGCTCGGTCATGGCATTTTTGAAGACGATGCCGCGCGCGCCGGCGTTGAAGGCTTCCATGAGCTGGTCCGGCGGAATAGACCCGGTGAGCAGCACGATGCGGGTCCGGGGCGCGGCCTCCGCGACCTCCCGAATGGTGCTGAAGCCCGATGAGTTCGGCATCTGAACGTCGAGCAGGAGGATTTCAGGCTGAAGGCTGAGTACCTGGCGGACGGTGTCCGCGCCGTTGTCCGCTTCGGCGACGACCGAAAAGCGTCCGTGGGCCGCGAGTACGTTGCGCACGCCGATGCGCACCACCGGGTGGTCGTCCGCGATGATGACCCGGATGGGGGCACCGCGCTGCATGGAAGGGGGGAGGAGTTCCGGCCGGTCGATCAAAGGGCGATTTGCCTCTCTCGGAGCGCGGCTTCCAGCGCCGCGCATGCCGCCAACATCGCGGAAAGTTCCTCCTCCGCCGCCGCAGGGTCCGCCGCCCGCTCCTCGAGCCGCAAGGCCAGGTGAGCGACCGCCGCGGCGCCGAGCATGCCGGCCGTCCCTTTAACGGTGTGGCCGAGGGTGCGCAGGCGCTCGGGTTCGAGCCGGATTGCGTGCTCCTCTATGCGGGAGCGTGTGTGCTGGAGAAACTCTCGGTAGATCTGGGCGAGCGTGGTGCCGTTCAGGGTGCCTTGGAGCGAATCGAAGAGGGCAGTGTCGAGAGGCGTGGACGCGCAGGGCTGCCCAGGGCTGGAAAGCGCTGACCGCCCGGAGCGAACGTGCTCATCCATCCCCCGCATACGCCCCCCCGCATATGCCTAAGATACCCCACAGGTAAGCCCTGTAAACATTACGGAGGTAATGACGGTCGGCACACCGTAACCAGGTTCGCGTTCGTACCCTCCGCCGCTGTAGAGAAACGGTACAGTGCGAGGTATGGATTCCCCTTCGAGTGAAGAGTTGTGGCGCGAGTTGCGGGCTTTGCGGGCGAGGGTCGAGGCTCTGGAGCGGGGCAGGGGGGCTTCGGTCGAGGAGCAGCCCGCGCCCGTGTCGTTCGTGCAGCCGCCCCGGCCCACGC
>CAXUHL010000294.1:0-3474 GCA_964250745.1 uncultured Acidobacteriaceae bacterium | reverse complement strand
AGTCGGTAGGATGCAGGGGTAAGCGTTCGCTGGGTAACGGTAAGTGCGGGTGGGTGGGGACTTATCGTGTCATCAATCGATGAGGAAGGGCCGCATCTGATCCGCGCGCTGCGGTAAATCTTCTCAGGGGCTGTCCTGAGCATGTGAGTAAAGGCTGTATTTCGATCAAAGCCACATGTCGAGTCATCCTGACGGGCGAAGCGAGGAAGGACCTGTTTCTACCCGGTGAAGGAGTGAATGCATGTCCTTCGCTCCGCTCAGGATGACCCAGATTTGCCCTGGCGATCTAGCGCATACCCTCTGAGTGAAGCGGCAGCGCATGCGCCGAGAGACCTGGTTTGTCTTCATTTCAGTGTGAAAAGCAGGTCTCTTGCCGCTTTGTTTTCAGGATCATCACCTCAGCGAAACGAGGCGCGCGTGTCCCCTGGCGGGGTCTGGATCGGTTCGGAGAGCGTGCGGCGGTAGTGGAACTGGTAGAGCTGGGTGCGTCCGCCGGTTTCCATTCGGTCGTTCCAGTCGAGTCGGTATTTGACCGCGACCGCGTCGTCGGGGAATCGCTCGCGGGTGCCGTAGGGGTACTCGGTCATCTCGTGAAAGGGCAGCTCGGCGACCGTAAAAGGCAGGGCTTCCCAGAAGTCCATGTCCTTGACGAAGCCGTCGGCGTAGAAGAAATAGTCGCGTTTCCAGCCGCTCGGGAGAGCAGGCAGGGCGGCGGTGTCGAACTCGGCGTCGACGTCCTCGCCGGAGCCGAAGATGACCGTGTGGTTGTCGCGGGCGGTGAGCAGGGGGGTTACGGTGCCGTAGCGGGTGTACGCGCCGCGCTGCCAGCCGAACGGGCCGGTCAGCGAGATGTTCTGGTAGTCGTAAGTCAGGTCGCCGGGTGTTTTGCCGTCGATCTGCTCGGGGTAGCCGCGGAAGGCGAGCGTCGCCTCACGCAGGGGGAGCTCGGTCCGGCGGATTGTGCTGTCGCGGCTCGGGGCGTTGTCGACCAGGATTTGATCCCAGTAGATCTGGAGGTTGGTGCCGAGGCGGATGCGGCGGGCCCCGGCGGGGAGCTTGCCCGACAGGTCGACCGTGATGGTGCGAGGCAGGCCCGCGGGGAAGCCCATGTCGGCGAGGACCGGCTTCCAGGTGCCGTCCGGCAGTTGCGCTTCGACCGACGGGGAGTGCGGGGCGAGCCCGGCCTGCCAGGCGGCGTACATGGAACTGGCGGAGAAGTACTCGATGTAGCCGGACAGGAAGAGCCGGACAGGGTTGCGTCGGTCGAGCGGGCCCAGGTCGAGCGTGAGGGTGTGCGGCTTGGCGAAGCCGGTGTAGCTCAGGTTGGTGAAGTCGCGCAGGTACTGGTGGTCTTCGCGCGCAAGGACAGGCAGGGCGTCCCGTCCCAGGTCGTCGGTCGCGGCAGCGGGCAGGTGCGCCTGCGCCGAGGCGAGCACGGGCTTGCCGGAGGCGAAGGGCGGCACGGACAGGAACTTTTCGTCCGGGTAGGCCTCGGTGTCCGCTGGGTGGTCGATCGCGACGAGCCGCAGCTGGTCGACGTAGTTGATCTCCTCCATGGGCTCGCCGAAGCGGAGCGAAACGAGGCCGTTGCGGGGGCGGAGCAGCGCGCCGTCGACCTTGGTCCATTCGTTGGAGTCGGGCCGGTTGTAGGCTGTGGGGCTCATCCAGTGGCCCACGACGCCGGCCCCAATGACGTCCGAGACGAACCGGTACTTTTCTCCATCCCACGCGAACAGGACGGGGCAGGAGGAGCCGCGGCGGTCCAGTTCGGTCAGCGCGAGCGGCTTGGAGGAAGCGATCTCGAGCTCGTCCTGCGGCACGCCGGTGGGCCAAAGCAGCCGGACGACGTCGGCGCGCTCGGAGGCACCCAGCCCCGCGAGAAGTTCGCTGCCGCCGGTCACCTCGAACTTCTGCCAGTTGCCGTCGGCGAACACCTCGACCTTGGTGCCGATGGCGCTCTTGTTGTCGGCCAGGCCGGTGAGCGCGATGCGCAGGGAGTGGTTTTTCGCGCCGCCCGCGTTGAGCAGGACCACCGGAGCGGCATCGGCGCGACCCACCAGGAGGTCGGGGGCACCGTCATGGTCCGCATCGGCGGCGGCGAGGGCGGTCGCGCCGGGGAGCGGGCTCGCGAGGCCGAGCGCGTCCGAAACGTCGCGGAAGCCGCCCGCGCCCTCGTTGCGCAGGACTTTGAGGCGGGTCCCGTCGGCGGTTTGGGCCAGGAAAGCGAGGTCGACCCAGCCGTCGTTGTCGAAGTCGATGGGGGTCAGGGCGGAGGTCGCGAGCACGCCGGGCAGCGCGATGGGAATGCGCTCGAAGCGCTCGCCGTCGAGGTTGCGCCACAGCGACAGGCCCGGCGCGCCGGAGTGGGCCAGCGCGGCATCCATCAGGCCGTCCTTGTTCCAGTCGGCGATGGAAACGGCGCGGGCCGGGGCCAGCGCGGGGTCGGTGTAGATCTCGGTCTTCCCCAAATCAAAAAAAAAAAAATTGGTATACAGGCTGGGCGCGCCCGCCGCGTTCGCGACCAGGAGGTCCACGGCGCGGTCGTTGTTGATGTCGGACAAGATCGCCGCCGAGGAGGGCGCCTTGCCGCCGAGGGCGGTCGGCTCAGTCCACTCGGTAAAGGTCGCGTTGCCGTTGTTGCGCCACAGCACGCTCCCGGGTGCGCCGGTGAGCAGCAGGTCCAGGTCGCCGTCGTGGTCGAAGTCGACGAAGGTGAGGCCGCGAGGCTTGTTGCGCTGCGCGAGGCCGACCTTCTCGGTGACGTCCTGAAACTTGCCGTCGCTCAGGTTTTTGAACAGCAGCACACGGTCGCCCGCAGCGACGGCGAGGTCGGGCAGGGTGTCATTGTCGAAGTCGCCGGCGGCGCAGGCCGTGCCCGCCCCGGCGACGGCAAGACCGAGTTTCGCGGCATCGAGCGGCTCCGGCGCGCCCGCGGTGAGCCGGTAAGCGTGGAGGCCGTCCGACTGCATGGCGATCAGCGCGCGGGTGCCTTTGCCGTCCAGGTCGAGCGTGCACAGGCCGCCGACCGTGCCGGGCTTGGCGGGGGTAAGCGGGGCTGAGGGCTTGAAGGTGACCGGGATCATGGCCGCGGCGGCCTTCGGCACGGCGAGCATGTCCTCGACCGTGGCGTAGTGGCCCTGCTCGCCATAGGTGGCGCTCATCAGCGTGCCGATCTTGGCCTGCGTGATCTGCTGGAAGCGCTTGAGGTGCTCCCGCGAGTCGTCGAGCTTGCCCTCGCGCTGGTAGGCGCGCGCGATGCCGAACTGCGCGGAAGCGTGAAAGGGCGCGATCCCGATGGTCGCATCGAACTGCCGGATCGCGTCTTCATACTGCTTCTGGCTCAGCAGGATGGTGCCGAGAAAGTAGTGGATGTCGGCGTCTTTACCGTCGAGCGCGAGGGCCTGCCGGAAGTCGGCGAGGGCGGCTTCCTCGTTGCCGCCCGAGAAGTGCGTGACCCCGAGCGCGTACCAGGCG
>CAXUHL010000293.1:0-3482 GCA_964250745.1 uncultured Acidobacteriaceae bacterium | reverse complement strand
GACCGCGTCCGTCGGCCCGACCAGCACCGCCGCCGGCTCCTCGCCGCCCCCGACCCCGGCCAGGGCGAACACGACCGCTTCGCGCACGCCCGCCTGCGTTTCAAGCGCCTGCTCGACATCTTCGAGGTAAACATTGAGGCCGGCGGCCGTGACCAAACGCTGCCCGGTGCGGCCCCGGAAGCGCAGGCGCCCATCCTCGCCCACCGCCGCCAGGTCGCCGGTGCGCAGCCACGGGGTAGTGCGCGCGGTGACCCGGCCGTTCTCCCAGGTGCCTGCCGCGACCATCGCCCCCGCGACTTCGAGCTCGCCGTCCTTCGACACGCGCAGCGAGCGCCCGGGCAAGGGCGTACCCAGCGAACCGCGCGCGGTGCGGAACGGGTGATTGAGCGTGACCAGCGCCGAGGTTTCCGTGAGCCCGTAGCCCTGCACCAGCGCGCAGCCCAGGCCGGTCCAGAACCGCTCCAGCCCGTCCGGCAGCGTCGCGCCGCCGCCCACCGCAGCCCAGCACCGCCAGCCCAGACGCCGGTGCACCGCGCGGCACCGCCACCAGCGAGCTGCGATCGGCAGCGGCTCGACCCCCGCCCGCTCCAGCGCCGGAAATTCTTCCAGAAGCCGCGCCCGGAGGAGCGCCAGCGTGCGCGGGACCGCGGCGAGCACGTGGATGCGCTCCTGCCTCAAAAGGTCGAGCACCTCGCCCGGACGGCTCTCGTAATGGACGGCCGCCCCCAGAACCGGCGCGACCCACAGCCCCATGAACTGCCCGAACACGTGCGACAACGGCAGGGTGTGCGCGATGCGCAGCGGATGCACCCAGCGCTCGTACTTGCGGTACTTCGCGATCTCGCGCTCGATCGGCCCGAGGCTCGCCAGCAGGTTGCCGTGCGTGTGGACGACGCCCTTGGGTGTCCCCGTGGTGCCGGAGGTGAACAGGATCTGCAGCGGTGTTTCCGGGCCGAGGGCGACGGAGGTCGCGCGCCTGTTGGCCAGGCCGCGCAGGCTTGCGAGCGGCATGTGCGGCAGGCCGGGCAGCGCGGGCTCGCCCACCAGCAAGCGCGGGCCAGTCTCCCGCGCGACCTTTTCGGCGAAGGCAGGAGGCCCGGATGCATCGAGCGGCACCGCCAACACTCCGCGCAGCACGCAGCCGAAGAACGCCGCCACCCACTCCGCCGAGTTCGCGCCGGCGAACAGTACCCGGTCCCCCGGCCCGATCCCCCGCCGCTCGAGCTCCGCGGCGAACCTCGTCGCGAGCGAAGCCAGCTCCCCGTAGTTCGTTCGGAACCGCCGGACCCCTCGGTGCTCCACCACCGCCGGCCCGGTGCCCCAGCCGGCCATGGTTTGCACCAGCGTCCCTAAATGCGCCCGCTCGTCCATACCGGCCTTGGATGAGGCCGCATCTCACCGGGAGATACCCTAAAAAGGAGATTCACAGTGCCCGCAGGAGAAGAGATCCAGAACCGCGACGAAGCCATCGCGAAGATCGGCGAGCTGGTCAAGGATATTCGCATCGCCATGCTCACCACGGTCGGCGCGAACGGCTCGCTCCACAGCCGCCCGATGGCCACGCAGAACACGCCTTTCAATGGTGAGGTTGTCTTTTTGACCAGCGACAACTCCGGTAAGGCCGACGAGATCAAGCAGGATGCCGAGGTGAACCTGTGTTTTTCCGACGCGAAATCGTCGTTCGTCACCATGTCGGGCCGGGCCTCGCTTTCGAGCGACCGCGCATTGATCGACGCGCTCTGGAACCCTTCGTATAAGGCATGGTTCCCTGAAGGCCAGTCCGATCCGAACATCCGCGTGCTCCGCATCCATGTCGACCAGGCCGAGTACTGGGACTCGTCGTCGAGCGCGCTGGTCCGCAAGGTGCAGGTGCTGGCCCGCGCGGCCACCGGCGGTAAGACCCCCGTAGGCGAGCACGCTAAGGTCATCCTGTAGCCGCGGCAAACGCCATGAGCCTCGGCCGCGCCCCGGGGCTCGCGCGGCGGCATCGTACCGGCAAGCAAGCAAAAACCGGAGGCCTTACGTGCCGCTACCCGCAGTCAAGCGCCAGCAGCAGGAAACAGAATCGTCGACCCAGCGCGACCTGGACCGGCCCACAGCGGTCGAAATCTTTCACCAGGTCACCGACAACGGCCGCAAGGAGCTGGAGCGCGGAGGCATTCCCCTGGCCATCTCCGGCGTCGCGGGCGGCTTGCTGATGGGGCTCACAGGGCTTTCCGTGGCCATCCTCATGTCCCTGGTCGGCACCACCCCTGCGGGCAAGCTCGCGGCATTCTTCTTCTACCCGCTCGGCTTCATGGTCGTAATCCTGGGCCGCTCACAGCTCTTTACCGAGAACACCCTGTACCCGGTCGCGCTGGTGCTGGCCGAGCGCAAACACCTGTGGAGCACCCTGCGCCTGTGGTCGATCGTTTTCCCCTCAAACGTCCTGGGCGCGTTCCTGTTCGCGCTCCTGGCGATCAAGTCCGGCGCGCTCCAGGGCGAGTACGCGGCTCATCTCACGGAGCTCGGCGCGACTGCGGCCCAGCTGCACGGCTCGCACGCCTTTTGGTCGGGCGTGGTGGGCGGCTGGATCATCGCCACCGTCGCCTGGCTCGTTTCCGCCTCGCACTCCATCTCCGGCTCGATCATGCTCATCTGGAGCATGACCTTTATCGTCGGGATCGGCCACTTCGCGCACTGTATCGCGACCTCGGGCGAGATCCTGTCGGCCGTGCTGGCGCACCAGGTTTCGGTGACGCAGTTCTTCGCGTGGCTGCTGCCGGCGACCTCAGGCAATATCTGCGGCGGCGTGCTGCTGGTCACTCTGCTGGAGTACGGACAGTCGAAGCTGGAATAAGCAACCCGCACCAGGTTTTCCACAGGTAAATTCGTTCGTGTGGTGGGTAGGAGTGACAAGCGGTCGCGCTTGCCGGTACTTCTACTCACATCGGGAAGCGTTGGGGGACCTTGCGGAGCGGGACGGGTTCAAGCATGGCGCAACTTTCGGAAGTGGGCATACATGAAGTGTCTTCGCCTCTCCCTCCTGCTCTGGCTCGGCTGCGTTGACGTGCTGTACGCGCAAACGACATTGCAAAACCTCGACGCCGATACCATTACCTACCCGAACAACTACAACACGAACTATCGAAGCTGGGCGTGGATCATCAACGGCGATGTCGGCTGTGGAACGCAGCATTCCATATCGATCCATCGCCCGGGGCCCTGACGCCGGTTGCCGGCGCGCCTGCACCGACCGGAGGAGGGCCGTTCCGGGTCGTCGCAGCGCCTTGACGGCATGGGCGAGTTACGGCAGCCGGCCATCTGCCAACTTTCATACATCCCGAAACTTTATATTCCTGGCTCATAGAGGAAGATGAGTTTCGCGAGTGAACAAAACTAATTTACTCACACAGGAGCGTTCATGCTTCTCACTTCTTCCGCAAGGTCTCTGCACCGATTCGGATCGGCCATCGCAGCGATATGCTTTTCCTGCATTCCAG
>CAXUHL010000292.1:0-3495 GCA_964250745.1 uncultured Acidobacteriaceae bacterium | reverse complement strand
CATAAGGACGGGCTGTCCGCGGCGACGCTGCGCAACGTGATGGCAACCCTCGGGGAAGCCGGCCTGCTCGACCAGGCGCACTCGTCGGCCGGGCGCATTCCCACGCCACTCGCTTTCCGGTTCTACGTCGAGCAGCTGCCCGCCGCGCGGGAGAATGCCCTGTCGCTGGAGCACCGCGCCGACATCCAGGATTCGTTTCAGGGCGTCAGCTCCGCCCAGCAATTCCTGGAGCGCACCTCGCAGGTGCTCGCGTCTATCTCGAGCGGCCTCGGCATCGCGCTGCTCACCGCCGCCGATACTCACTCGCTCGAGCACATTCACTTCACCCGGCTTGCCCCCACGCGCGTGCTGGCCGTTTTGGTCACGACGGCAGGCGTGGTCTTGGACCGCGTCCTCCAGCTCGCGCGCGAAGCCACGACCGGCGACCTGGACCAGTCGGCCCGTTACCTGAACGACAACTTCCGCGGCTGGTCGATCCCGCGCATTCGCGCCGAGCTCGCCTCCCGCATGGCCGAGGAGCAGTCCGCCTACGACCGTCTGCTGCGTTCGGTCGAGGAGCTGTGCGCCACCGGTGCGCTCCACGACGGCGAGCCGCAGACCACGGTCTACATCGGCGGCGTGGGCAACCTGCTGTCGGGCGGCCTGGACCCTGCGGTGCTGCGCCAGATGCTCGCCGCGATCGAGGAAAAGCAGCGCCTGGTCGCCCTGCTGGAGGCCTACGTGGACGCCGGCCGCCAAACTGTCCACGTCACCGTGGGCCTGGAGGGAACCCTGCCCGGCCTGCCGCCCATGAGCAACTTCGTGCTGATCGGCGCGCCCACGCGCCTGGGCGAGAACCGCTCCGGGACGCTGGCCGTGCTGGCCCCCACTCGCCTGGAGTACGGCAAGACGATCGACGCGGTCGCGTTCCTGGCGCAGTTGCCGGGCACGCTCCAGCTGTGAGCCGGTTACTCTTGAGCCATGGAAACAGCCCTCGCTCTCGTCGCCGGAAGCACCGGCATCACCGGCCTCGCCCTGGGGGAGCGCCTGGCGGCGGAAGGGTGGCCGGTCCTGGGCCTGGCCCGCCGGCCGGGATTTATCGAAGGCGTACAGCCCTTAGCCGCCGACTTGCTTGAATCGGACGCCCTGGCCGCCGCGCTGCGCCCGCACCGGGTCACGCACGTCTTCTTCTGCACCTGGCTTCGGCGCGAGACGGAGGCCGAAAACGTGCGGGTCAACGGCGCGATGCTCGCGAACCTGCTTAAAGCGCTTGCCGCCCAGGATGCGCCGGTAACGCACGTGGCTCTGGTGACCGGGACAAAGCACTACCTCGGCCCGTTCGAGAGCTACGGCCAAACCGCGGCGGAAACGCCGTTTCGCGAGAGCAACCCCCGTTTGCCGGGCCTGAACTTCTACTACACGCAGGAGGACCTTCTGATGGAGGCGGCCGCGCGCCGCGGGTTCGGCTGGAGCGTCCACCGCGCCCACACGGTCGTCGGCTTCGCGCAAGGCAATGCGATGAACATGGGCGTGACGCTCGCGGTGTACGCCTCGCTGTGCCGGGCTTCCGGCGCGCCGTTCGTTTTTCCCGGCTCGCACGCGCAGTGGAACGCACTGACCGACGTGACGGACGCGCGCCTGCTCGCCGGGCACCTCCTGTGGGCCGCGGCGACGCCCGCGGCCGCGAACACCGCGTACAACATCGTGAACGGCGACCTGTTCCGCTGGCGTTGGCTGTGGCCGCGCCTGGCGGGGTATTTCGGCGTAGTCCCGCAAGGGCCTCCCGCAGGCGGCCGAGACCCGCTGACGCCCAAGCTGGACGCGGCGGCCGAAGCCTGGAGCAGGCTGGCCGCCGAGCACGGCCTCGCGGAGCCCGACCTCCACAAGCTCGCCTCAGGCTGGCACACCGACGGCGATCTGGGCCGGGAGATCGAGTGCGTCAACGACATGACGCGCAGCCGGGAGCGCGGGTTTTGCGGCTTCCAGTCAACGCCGGCCTCGTTTTTCGAGCTGTTCGACCGGCTGCGCGAGCTGCGGCTCATCCCGGCCGGTTGAGCTCCGAACGCGCCCAAAAGGAAACGTGGGAAAATAGAGCGATGCGCCCCACGATCCAGGACAGAATCCGCGAGCAGTTCGACAAGCTTCGCCGTCCGGCCGGCGCCCACGATTCAGCATCCGCCCTAGAGGACGACCCCATGAGCCAGACCCGCCCCGAAACCTCCGAGTCCCTGTTGGAAGCCATCCAGAACACCGATCCCGTCTCCGACCCGGCCGACGCCGTCACCACGGGCTTCGAAGGCCCGGAGCGTACCGCCGGAACCCTGAGCCCCGAGGAGCCCGGCGAGGCCGACCGCCTGCGCACCGAGCGCGACGGCCTGCTCGACCGTTTGGCCCGGCTTCAGGCCGAGTTCGAGAACGCCCGCCGCCGCGCCGACAAAGAGCGCGCGGAGTTCCGCGACTACGCCACCGGGGCGGCCGTCGAGCAGTTCTTGCCCGTGCTCGACAACTTTCAGCTCGCCCTCAAGGCCAACGGCACGCTCGAGCAGCTCAAGGGCGGCGTCGAGCTGATCGCCAAACAGATGGACGAGGCCCTGCGCTCGCTCAACGTCGCGGCGGTCGAAACGGTTGGCGCGGCCTTCGACCCGCGCTTTCACGAGGCGCTCGGCAATGTCGAAACGGCGGAAACTCCCGACGGGTACGTGCACGAGGAGGTTCGCCGGGGCTACCGCATCCGCGAGCGGCTTCTGCGGCCGGCCCTGGTCCGCGTCGCCGTGAACCCGCAGCAGACCGAAGCGTAAGCCTGCCCGAACCGGGGTCATCCTGAGAAGCGCAGCGACGAAGGATCTGCTTTTCCCGCATACCGAGGCCCCGCCCGAGCAGGCGCGGCTTCCTCTTTCCTAACCTCAAGAGCCATCGACCGTGACCAACTCCGTGACCAAAGCCGACTACTACGAAACCCTCCAGGTCTCCCGATCCGCCTCCGACGGCGAGCTGAAAACCGCCTACCGCAAACTGGCCATGCAGTTCCACCCCGACCGCAACCCCGGCGATAAGGCGGCGGAAGAACGCTTCAAGGAGTGCTCCGAGGCCTACCAGGTCCTGAGCGACCCGGACAAGCGCGCCGCCTACGACCGCTACGGCAAGGCGGCGTTCCAGCAGGGCGGCGGCGGCGCGGGTGCCGGGTTCGCCGGCTTCTCCGACATCTTCGAGGACATCTTCGGGCAGTTCACCGGGCGCGGTCGGCAGGCGTCGGGGCGCGGGCAGGACCTGCGCTACGACCTCGAGATGACTTTCGAGGAGGCGTTCGCCGGCAAGGCCGCCACGCTGACGATGGACGTTGCCGCCGTCTGCACGACCTGCGACGGCCGCGGTGCGAAGCCCGGCACGACCGCCAAGCCGTGCACCACCTGTCGCGGGCAGGGCAAGGTCGGGATGCGGCAGGGCATGTTCATGGTCGAACGCACCTGCCCGACGTGTCAGGGTGCGGGCCAGATCATCCCCGAGCCGTGCGACACG
>CAXUHL010000291.1:0-3521 GCA_964250745.1 uncultured Acidobacteriaceae bacterium | reverse complement strand
GCGCTCCTGCGAGGACGGCGCGGAGCAGGCACGGCGCAGATGCCGTTCGGGACATTTTTGTGCGCAGCCGGTCTCCTTGTGCTTTTTCGGGGGCGCGAGCTCCTCACGTGGTACTTTCAGTTCTGGCGCTAACTCGTTCTTTGCAAACTACTTACCAGCAAGCTCGATGAGGGCTTTCTTCGCGTCCTTGCTGTGCTTGCCTTTCGGATTGGCATCGAGGTAAAGCTTGTAGTTCGTGGCCGCCTCGTCCAGGTGCGCCGTCTTGCGCGCGGCCTCGGCCAGGAAAAACACCGCATCCGGGTTGCCGGGGCCCACGATGGTCGCCTCCTTGAAGCGCCCGTACGCGCCCCGGTAGTTCGCATCGGCCATGTAGAGCTGCCCGACCCGGACGTCCTCTTTCGCCAGCTCCGGGCTCTCCCCGCCCCCGCCCCCCCGGGTCGCGGCCCGCTCGTCTCGATCGCCCAGCACGTCCATGCCCTTGACCCTGGACCGGGACGAACTTGCCGGGACCGTTCGATCCGCTCCGTCATCGGCCGGGCCCGCGTCCGCCGAGGCTTCCGCGCCGTTGGCGGCTTTCTCGGCCGCCCGCGACTGCTCCTCGGGGAAAGCATTGTCGCCGGGAGCGGGCTTGGCTTGCTCGGGAGCTTCAGGCTTGCTCTGCTGCGGCGGCGCGTTTTGGGCCCGGATCGAGGGCGCGAACGGGAGCGCCGCTGACACGAGGAGGACGAGTTTCAGAGCGGCGCGCATACTCCTATTGGACGCCAAAGAGCGTTTTCTGGCTAGTTTTCGGGCCGCTATACTGGGCAAATCATGGCTCTCGTCATCCGCTCCTCCGCCATTCACGCCGCGGGCTGCTACACCACCGCGCCCCTCCGCGAGGGCGCCTACTTGGTCGAGTACACCGGGCCGCGCCTGCGCAAGGAGGACGCCGACCTGCGCTACGAGAACCTGCCGATGACCTACCTCTTCGGCGTGGGCGACGGCGCGACGGTGATCGACGGCCACGGCACGGCCATGTTCCTCAACCACTCCTGCGACCCCAACTGCGAAACCGAGGAAGAGCGCGGACGGGTTTGGATCAAGGCTCTCCGCGCCATCGAGGCGGGCGAGGAACTGACCTACGACTACCACCTGTACGACGGCGACCCAGCGGAAGCGCCCTGCCGCTGCGGGGCGAAAGGGTGCCGGGGGAGTATGTTCGCGGGGGCGAGCGGCTCCTAGTTCTGCGGTCCATTCTCTCGGGAGCGTGGAGCCTGTACGAGCCTGCGGATGATCGCGTCCGCGCCAACACCTGTCAGAATTGCCTGATACCAGAGAAGTGGCTGCTTCAGGCTGAAACCGGCCGACACCAAACCGCTTACGCATGGCGAAAGCAGCAACGCGGTTAACCAGTAAGCCGCATCCCGCGCGGGCCTGGCTAGTGGGGGCAGTCCCACCCAATCCTTCCACAGGATGTAAGCAGGAGCGAAGCCGCCGACGCAGCCCCAGAGAAACGCGAAGAGAACCGGCCTTTCAATCAAGACGCAATACGACCAGTGAGCGCATCCCGCATGCGTGACCACACCGTGCTTCTGGCGTTGTAGCGCTTTCGTGTCGTGTAAAGCGCCCTTCCGCGACGATCCAGCGAGGCGGATTGCACGACGAGATCGTCCAGCGCACCGCCATACAGGACATTCTCGATCGCTTCATGGGACAGACCTGTCGATTTTGAGAGGCCGTCCACCGTGCGCCATTCATAACGGCTATCCTCGAGAGCTTCAAGGATCGCGTGCACGGCTTCCGGTGATTCCGTCTCTGTCATGGCAAGCCTCCAAGTCAAATTGTAGAGGCAGACCGAAACAGCGCAAAGCACTTTCCGCACCGGGATGTATCGCGTGACTTGCCCGCTACGGTACTCTTCTCGCTCCCGCGACAGGGCTCCCCTTTACCCTCCACCCTCCACCCTCTACCCTTGCTGTACATGCCTTACCAAGTCTTAGCCCGTAAGTACCGGCCGCAGCGCTTCTCCGATGTGGTCGGTCAGGACCACGTCACCCGCACGCTCGGGCATTCACTCGAGCAGGACCGCATCGCGCACGGCTACATCTTCTCCGGCCACCGGGGGATCGGCAAGACGACGATCGCCCGAATCCTGGCCATGGCGCTCAACTGCCGCCGCGTGATCGGGAGCCCGGATCGCCCCACCTACGAGCCCTGCGGCGCGTGCGAAAGCTGCACGGAGGTCCGGGCCGGCAATGCGGTCGACGTGATCGAGATCGACGCGGCCACCAACCGCGGCATCGACGAGATCCGCGAGCTGCGCGACGCCGCGCGGTACCGCCCCGCGCGCGACCGCTACAAGATCTACATCCTGGACGAGGCGCACCAAATCACGGACGCTGCTTTCAACGCGCTGCTCAAGACGCTGGAAGAGCCGCCCGACCACGTGGTCTTCATGATGGCGACCACACAGCCTGAGGACATCTTGCAGACGATCCGCTCGCGCTGCCAGCACTTTTCGTTCCATGCGGTCAAATACGACGCGATTCTTCAGCAGCTGCGGACGATCGCGGCCGAGGAAGGCGTTCTCGCGGAAGACGAGGCGCTCGGGCTGCTGGCCGAGGCCGGCGACGGGTCCATGCGCGACGCGCTGTCGATCATGGACCAGGCGATCGCCTCTGCTCCTTTAGTAGACGGCAAGGCCAGGCTAGAAGCCGCGCCGATCCGCGAGCTGATGGGCACCATGCCGAACGCGGTGTTCGCACGGCTGCTGGAGTCGGTCAGCGAAAGCAATTCAGGAGCGGTTTTAACAGAGTTGGACCGTTTGCTGGGCGCGGGCAACAGCCCGGCGCAGATCGCGCGGCAGTGCGTGCGCTACCTGCGTAACGTGCTCATGGCGCGCATCGGCGGCGAAGGGACCGAGCTGCTGCAGATTTCCCCCGACGAGCGCGCCCGGGCCGCCGCGTCGGCACTCTTGTTCGGCGAGGAGGAGCTGACGCGGTTCCTCCAGATCATGCTCCGGACCTTCGATGACCTGGGCTACCGGCAGGAGCAGCGCTTCCACCTGGAGCTCGGCGTGTTGAAGCTGGTCCAGATGCAGCGGCTACTGCCGGTGGAGGAGCTGCTCTCGCAGTTGGGCGGCGCGCCACCAGCCGGGCAGACAAATTCGCGCCCGTCTGGGCAGGCCGCTCCGCGTGCCGCGGCAGTGCCGGGGCGTGCACCGGCTTCCACGGAAGAGGCAGCCCGCACGTCTGGCGCGGCGGCGGCTTCCGGGCCGAGTGCGGGGGCAGCCTCGGTGGGACTTCGCACGCCCGTCCCCGAACCCGTCCGCCCGGAGTTCTCGCCGTTCGCGCCGGCCCAGCCGGTCTCGCCTTTTGAGCGCGACGCGCAGCGGAAGGCCGCGCCGGCCCTGCGTTCGCAGGCGGGGGCGCCTCAGACGGTCCCTGCTCAACCCGCTGCCGCAAACGCAGCGCCCCCCGCTCAACCCGCGCACGAGCCCATGGGCGCGGCTCAGCGAGCCCCCTTGGCGGCCACGACGCCCT
>CAXUHL010000290.1:0-3523 GCA_964250745.1 uncultured Acidobacteriaceae bacterium | reverse complement strand
GCTCCCCCGCGAAGCTCGATGCCATGCTCGACGGCCTTTCGCCGGAGCAGACCGAGCGCAGACCCGCGTCCGGCAAGTGGAACCTGCGCGAGATCGTCACTCACATCGCCGACTGCGAGATCGCCTATAGCTGGCGCTACCGGCAAGTGTACGGCTCCGACAACCCGCGCCTCGAAGGCTTCGAGCAGGACCGTTGGGCCGGGGTGTACGAGGGCTACACGCTCGCCCAGGCACAGGAGATGTGGCGGGTGTTGCGCGGGTGGAACGTCGCCATGCTGCGGCGGCTCACGAAACAGGAGCGGGACCGGGTCGCCCAACACGCCGAGCTGGGCGGGGTCACGCTGTGGACCCTGGCGAGCATCTCCGCCGGGCACGACCTGCACCATCTCCGTTCGCTCGAGCACGTCGTCGCGGCGCTGAAATCCTAAAGCTGCCTCGGTCCGGAGCCGTGCTCCTTCAGCAAGGCATCGATGTTCGGGGCGGTCTTGGACCGCCAGGACTCTTCCAGGCTCGCCTTCGTGCCTCCCGCGGAACCGGTCAGCTCTTTGTACACGAAGGACAGTACGCGATCCTCAGGCTCGTCGGCCCAGGTATTGCCCTGCCCGTGCACACGGGTGGACCCCTTGAGCCAGCCGCCGGGGGTCAGGTGCCATTCCGTCCATTCGTTGCGTAGCGCCATGCCTCTATTATGCAAAAGAGGTGCCCCATGCCCCCATTCGTGCGTGAAACCTTTCCCGTCGGCATGCTCCAGTGCAACTGCACCCTGCTCGGGGATGCCGCAACCGGCGAAGCGATGGTGATCGACCCCGGCCTGAGCATGGGCTCGCCGGTAGGCCCGGGCTGCCCCGCGCAGCTGATGCACCGGCTCCAGGCGCTGGGGCTCAAGCTCAAGCAGATCGTGGTCACGCATGCACATATCGACCACGTGGGCGGCGCGCTGATCCTCAAGCAGGCGACCGGCGCGCCCATCCTGATGCACCAGGCGGACCTGCCCCTGCTGGCGATGATGGAAATGCAGGCCGGCTGGCTCGGCATCGAAGCGCCCCCGACAGCGCCGCCGGATGCGAGCGCGGAAGACGGGCTGCGCATCGGCCTCGAAACCATCCGGGGCATGGTGCTGCATACGCCCGGCCACACCGAGGGAAGCATCTGCCTCCACTTTCCAGACCAGCTCCTGCTCCTGTCCGGCGACACCTTGTTCCAGAACTCGATCGGCCGGACCGACCTGCCGGGCGGCGATGCGCAGAAGATCCTGCGCTCGATCGAAAGCCGGCTCCTGCCTCTGCCGGAGATCACCCGCGTCATCCCCGGGCATGGGGCGGAAACGACGCTCGGGGCGGAGCGCGCCGGCAATCCTTTTTTGCGCGGGATGCGCGGTTAGGCAAAGCTGCCGAGGATCGCCGCGATGCCCGCGCGGAAAACTTCCGGCTCGGGCAGAAGGCTCACCACGAGCCGGCCGCTCGGCGGAAACCCGAACGGCGCGCCGGGATGGACCAGCGTGCCCGTTCGCTCCAGGAGGCGCACCGCCCAGCTCTCGTCCGGTTCGAGCGCCGGGGTGCGCAGCACGGCGGACCACCCGCCTTCCCCCGCGAGGCGGCTCACCGGCGTTCGCATAAGCATTTCGTCGAGCGCCTGGAGGTTGCCGAGCACCCGCGCCCGCACCCCGGCCTGTACCGGGCCGCGACCCGCGAGCCAGCCGGGCAGGGCGGCCTGCGGCAGCGCCCCGACCGACAGGTACGCATCCGCCACGATCTCCAGACGGGCAAGAGCCTCCCGGCGGGCCTGCTCCGGGCCGAACACGGCGCACCAGCCCACTTTCATCTGCGGCAGCGCGCACACCTTGCTCAAACCGCTCAGCACGAAGCACAACGCGGGGTGCGGCCCCTCGGCGAAGCTCCGCGCTTCCCTTCCCTCCCAGGCATAGTCCAGAAACACCTCATCCACGATCAGCGCCAGGCCATGGTCGATGCAGAGCCTTTCCAGCGCGGCGCGCTCGGTCTCGGAGACGAAGTGCCCTGTCGGGTTGTTCGGGTGGACCAGCGCAAGAGCCCGGGTGCGCGGGCCGATGCGGGCCTCCACCGCGCCGGGCTCGATCTGCCAGCCGTGGTCGTAGAACAGCGGGTACGGCACGAGCCGGACGTCGTCGAGCGCGGCGAGGTGGTCGAAGAGAGGGTAGCTGGGTGAGGCGATCAGGACCTCGTCGCCAGGCTCGCACAGCAGGCGGAACAGAAAGCTGTAGGCCTCGCTGGTGCTCGCGGTCAGGCAGATGTGCGCCGGGTCGACCGGGGCCCGGTAGTAGCCCGCGACCGCCTCGCGCGCGGCGAGGAGGCCGAAAGGCTGCGGGTCGTAGCGCGCCGCGTCCTCGACTTTCAGCGTCCGCAGGAGAGTCTCGGGCGCGAAACCCAGCCCGCAGCGGGTCGGGTTGGAGGCGGTGAGATCGACTTTTCGTCCGACGTACAGCCGCGCCGCTCGCGCCAGGGCGGACTCTTCCCGGTCCCAATTTGTCCGCGACGAGAACACCGTCCTATTCTCCCGCATAATCGAGGTATGGCTTTGGAAGCGGTGATCTTCGACTACGGCATGGTGTTGAGTACGGCGCGCGAACCCACCGCCCTCCTCGCGCTCAAGCAGATCACCCGGCTCGACGACGCGGCCTTCGACGAGCACTACTGGCGCCACCGCCAGCGCTACGACCTGGGCGAACTGGACGGTCCGGGATTCTGGGGCACCATCGGCCGCGATGCCGCGCTCGCGCTGACGCCGCTCGAAGTCGAGCGCCTGATCGAGCACGACGTTCTTATGTGGTCGACCCTCAACGAGCCGATGATTCGCTGGGCCGCCGCGCTCCAGGACGCGGGCTTCCGCACGGCCATCCTCTCGAACATGCCGGGGGAGCTGGTCGTGTACCTGCGGCAGGAGTTCGGGTGGCTGGGCCGGTTCGACCACCACACCTGGTCGAGCGAAATCGGCATCGCGAAACCCGACCCGGCGATCTACCGCTATACCTGCGACCGACTCGGGGTTGCGCCGGAGGCGGCGCTGTTCCTGGACGACAAGCCGGAAAACACGGCGGCGGCGGAGTCGGTGGGCCTCGAAGCCATCCTGTTCACGACGGCCGAGGCTTTGGAGGCCGAGCTCGTCCGGCGCGGGCTGGCCGGGATGCTGCCCGCCCTCGGAGTGAGGGCGGGCTCGTAGAACGATAGTTCGGCTAGTCGGCCGCGGGTGCGACGGGGTTGACGGGCAGCGAAACCGCGCCCTGGTTGGCGAGCGCCTCGGCCAGCGAGTAGCCCGGTCCGGTGCTCGGCGTCAGGAACGGTGTCAACGCAGCGACCGCGGAGTTCGGCCCGTTGTAGACCGAGTTCAGCCCGTCCAGCTGCTCGTAAGCCAGGTTGTTGGCCGGGTTGGTGTTGGAGATGACGCGGCCGAGCACGCGGTGCTCCGCCTCGACGCCCATGGTCGCCGCGGCGATCTTCGCGAAGTAAACCAGCTGCACGGATTGGTACTTGGCGCCGTCGGTATCGGT
>CAXUHL010000289.1:2446-3555 GCA_964250745.1 uncultured Acidobacteriaceae bacterium | reverse complement strand
GAGCGGCCTCCAGTGCGCTCCGGTAAACCCCGGCCTGCAGCACCCACACCAGGAGCGCCCGCACGTGAGCCCTCGCACCCGCTTTCTTTTTCTGCTCGCCTTCCCCCTTGCCGCCCACGCCCAGGTGGTCGGCGGCACCATCGCGGGCGCGGTCACCGACAGCACCGGGGCCGTGCTGCCCGTCGCGCGGGTCGTGGTCCACAACGAGAACACCGGCACGGAGCGCCGCCTCACGACCGACGCGGCGGGCGAGTTCAGCGCGCCCTCCATCCCCGTCGGCACCTACACCGTGTCCGTCGAGGCGGCCGGCTTCGGCGTGCTGCGGCAGACGGGCGTGGGACTCGCGGTGGGCCAGTCCGTCCGGCTCCCGCTGGCTCTCCAGGTTTCCGGCACGGCGCAGGAGGTCACGGTCGCGGACCGTCCGGCGACCGTCAATACCACCACGCAGCAGATCGACGGGCTGGTCAGCGAGCGCCAGGTCAAGGGGCTGCCGCTCAACGGGCGCTCCTACGACCAGCTGCTGACGCTCAACCCGGGCATCGTCAACTACACGGCCGAGCGGTCCGGCTCCATCGGTACTTCCAACTCCGCCGTCGGCAACCTGTTTACCGCGACCGGCCGGCGGCCGCAGGACAATCTGTTTCTGCTCAACGGCATCGAGTACACCGGGGCTTCGCTCATCGATCTGACCCCCGGCGGCGCGAGTGGCCAGCTGCTCGGCGTCGACGCGGTGCGCGAGTTCAACGTGGTCGACAACACCTACGGTTCCAATTACGGCAAGCGCGACGGCGCGCAGATCTCCATCGTCACCCAGTCCGGCACCAACCAGGTCCACGGCTCGGCATACGAGTTCCTCCGCAACGCCGCGCTCGACGCCCGCAACTACTTCGACCAGGCGCGCAAGCCGCAGTTCCAGCGCAACAGCTTCGGCGGGGCGCTCGGCGGGCCCCTCCGGCACGACCGGAGCTTCCTGTTCGGCAACTACGAGGGCTTCCGGCAGAACCTCGGCATTACCGATGTCACGCTGGTGCCCGACAACCAGGCCCGGGGCCGCGGGGGGGGCCCCGCCCCCCCCCCCCCCCGCGAGGCGCCCCGACCGGAGGGGGGGG
>CAXUHL010000289.1:851-2436 GCA_964250745.1 uncultured Acidobacteriaceae bacterium | reverse complement strand
CGCTTTCGCCCACCGTGCAGGGCTTGCTCAATCTGTGGCCCGTCCAGAACGGCCCCGAACTGCTCGACGCGCAGGGCCGGCCGACCGGCATCGCCCAGGCATTTTCCTCGCCGCTGCAGCGCATCCGCGAGGACTTCGGCACGGCCCGCTTCGACCAAAACCTGTCCGCGAACGACCTGCTCTTCGCCGTGTATACGGTCGACGACTCCGCCGCGAACACCCCCACGCAAAACCCGCTTTCGCTCATCGACCTGACCCTGCGCGAGCAGGTGGCCAGCGTGCAGGAGCAGCACGTGTTCTCCTCGCGCCTGCTCAACACAGCCCGGTTCGGGTTCTCGCGCGCGGGCTTTTTCTTCAATGGTTCGGTGCCCGTGGCCAGCCCGACCTTTCTGGCCGGCCGCCCGGTCGGTGCCATCGTCATCGCGGGCTCGACCGCTTCAAACGGCTCCTCGCAGATCACCGGGGCGGGCGCGAACGTGGGCTCGCTCAACCGGACCGCGCGCAACCTGTTCACGGTCGACGACCACGTCTTCCTCACTCTGGGCGCGCATCAGATCGAGGCCGGGGGCTGGCTCCAGCGCGTCCAGTCGAACGACAACCTGGCCCAGAACCAGTTCGGCCAGGCCAGCTTCGCCTCGCTCGCGACGTTTCTCCAGGGCACCATTCGCACCTTCACCGTCGTGCCCCAGCCTACGGCGCTCGCCTGGCGCGCGCTGTTCGGCGCGGGCTACCTCGAAGACACCTGGAAGGCTGCCGAGCGCCTGCAGGTTTCATACGGGCTCCGGGTGGAGTCGTCGAACGGCTTCAACGAGGCGAATGGACGCGCAGGGGTTTACAACTTCATCGACGGCGTTATCCAGACCAATCCGTCCGTCGGCTCGGCGGCGCTCACCACCAACCGCGCCCGCTTCCTCCCCGAGCCGCGCGTGGGGGTCGCGCTCGACCCGTTCGGTGACGGGCGCACGGCGGCGCGGGCCAACTTCGGCCTGCACCGCGGGCTGCTCGACAACCTCGATTACCGGCTCGACCAGTCCGCCCCCTACAATACGACGCTCAACTACGCCAATGTGCCGGTCGCGAACCCAACAGGCGGCGCGCCGGGGCTCCAGTCGCCTTCGAACGTCCAGCCCGACCTGGCCACGCCCACCGTGCTCGCCTGGTCGCTCAAGGTGGAGCGGCAGCTCGCGCCTTCTTTGTCGCTGACGGTCGGCTATGTCGGCTCGCGCGGCTACCACCAGATCCTGTCCTCCGACCAGAACGAGCCCGCCGCCGTCGCCTGCCCCGCCGCGGCCTGCCCGGCGGGCCTCGCGAACGGGACGATCTATTACCCGACCACCAACCGGCTCAACCCGGCGCTGGCCAACACGACCTCCTGGAGCTCGAATGGCATCGCGAACTACAACGCGCTGGTAGTGGACGCGCGGCGCGACTTCCACGCCGGGCTGCAGATTCGCGCCAACTACACGTACTCCAAAAATCTCGACGACGGCTCGGCGCTGAACACCTCGGTCTCCGCCAACACTCCGGCGTATGTGTCCTTCCCCGCGCGGCCGTCGCTCGACTACGGCCGCGCGGCCACCGACAT
>CAXUHL010000289.1:0-841 GCA_964250745.1 uncultured Acidobacteriaceae bacterium | reverse complement strand
CCCCGCGCCCCCCCCCACCCCCGGCCCGCCGCGCCCCCCCCCGCGCCGCCCGGCCCCCACCCCCCCCCCCGCGGCCACCGACATTCGCCATCTAGCTTCGATCAACGGGTCGTACGACCTGCCGTTCCACGCGCAGCGCGCCGCGTTGGACCGCGTGGTGGGCGGCTGGACGCTGGCGACGATCGCCAACCTGCAGTCCGGATTCCCCTTCTCGCCGCAGCTGGGGTACAACCCTACCGGGTCCGGCGACACGCGTAACCCGGTCCGCCCGGATGTGAACCCCAACTTTCACGGGCCGCTGTACTCGAGCGGCGGCACGCGCGCGCGGGCCTTGCAGTTCTTCGCGCCGGGGGCGTTTCAGGCCCCTGCCTACGGCACGGTCGGCAATGCCGGCCGCGACACCCTGACCGGGCCGAACAGCTACGAGTGGGATTTGTCCGCGCTCAAGACTTTCCCGGTCACGGAGCGGATGCGGGTGCAGTTCCGGAGCGAGTTCTTCAACGTGCTGAACCACACCAATCTCCAGACGCCGAACGAGGTCGTGCTTTCGTCCGGGCCCACGCAAGGGACGGCTGCGAACCGGCAGGCACCGGCGGTGGCGAGCCCGACCGCCGGGGTGGTGACCGCGGCCGCCCCGAGCCGGCAGGTGCAGTTCGGGGTCAAGGTGCTGTTTTGACGTTTCGCGTAATGGGCCGCAGCGGCCCCGCACGAGGAAGGTACCACGGCTGCCCGGCTTTCAATTCACTTTAAAATCGACGTGAAAACCTTCAAACGCCACTTGGTGAATCCAAAATCGTCTGAGCGCACTCTTACGAGGACGCCTTCCGGCAATCATCCACCT
>CAXUHL010000288.1:0-3609 GCA_964250745.1 uncultured Acidobacteriaceae bacterium | reverse complement strand
GGAGTGCTCCCGCTCCTTCCGGCGGGGGAGCTTCGCCCGCGGGCGACCCAGGCCCGGCCCCGGCAAGTGCCCCCGCTCCGGCGGGCAGCGCGGCCCAGGCAAGCACCCCCGCGGCTGCGCCCGCGAGCGGCCCAGCCCCGAGCTCGCAGAGCGCAACCGGCGGCGCGAAGGTCGACATCGACGGCGGCAACAGCAGCGGTCACGGCGTCACCGAGAAGGTGGACAACAATACCGGGGCGGCCGCGAGCTTCGGTTGGGAAAACGCGCAGGGCAAGCTGGTGGGCAAGCTCGACCTCCAGAATGGGCAGTCGGGCTCGTTCAACGTCAACGCGGACGGGCCTGACGGCAAATCGGCGCGGCTGATCAAGCTGAACGGGGACGGGAGCATCCCGGACACCTCCAACCTGGACGAAACCAACCTCGACGTGAATAAGGACGGCTCGCTCCAGGTTTCGCCCGACGTGAGCCAGATCACCAAAGGCAACGACGCGACGCAGATCAAGATCACCGACGGCGACGGGAAAAGCGTCGGGAACGGAGCGGCGGGCGGGGCGTACCAATACCCGACCCAGGACACGGTCGCCGACCCGAAGGGCAATCCCATGACCATGGCCATGGATAAGTCGAACTTCTACGACAACAGCTTTTCAAACTGAGCAGCGGCGTCCCGTAAAACCGGGCAGCATGAACCGCATCGATGTCCCCCGAGGTGCGCTATTCTTACACCTTGGGAGACCCATGCAGCGAGCAGCGAGCCTTATCGTGAGTCTGGTCATGAGCGCGGCGGCGCTCCATGCGCAAAAGCCCTTGCCGCACGCCCACGTCTACCCTGAGGTCGCGGCGGCGGAGGGCGACATCGCCTCCGCGCTCGCGACGGCCAAGCGCGAGCACAAGCGGGTTCTTCTCGACTTTGGAGGGGACTGGTGCGGCGATTGCCAGGTGCTGAACGTGTACTTTCACCAGCCTGAAAACCTCGCGCTGCTCGACAAGCACTACGTGCTGGTCGACGTGAACGTCGGCCATTTCGACCAAAACGTGGATGTGGCGGGCAGATACGGCATCCGCCTCGACAATGGCGTGCCCCAGTTGGCGGTCCTGACTTCGGCGGGCAAGCCGGTGGTCGAGCAGCATGGCGAGTTCCGCCAGATGCGCGACATGGAGTCGTCTTCGGTCCATGAGTTCCTGGAGAAGTGGAAATAGGCAATTGGAAATAGCCGCATCTGACCCCTGCAGGAGCGCGGAATCATGGACAAGGTAGCGGTACCGGAAGAGCAGGTCGTGCCTATGGACGCGGTGGCGGCCGGGGTCGAAGGGCTCAGGATCGCGTTCGTCAACGTGTTCGGGGTGCGGCACGCGGGCGGGGGCTGGACACTGCTCGACGCCGGTCTGCCGGCGACCGGCGGGATGATCCGCCGCTGGGCGGAGAAGCACTTCGGCGGCGCGCCGGACGCGATCGTGTTGACGCACGGGCACTTCGACCATGCGGGCGGTGCCGCGTCGCTCGCCGAGGACTGGGATGTGCCGGTGTACGCGCACCCGCTCGAGTTCCCCTACCTGACGGGCAAGAGTGAGTACGCGGCGCCGAACGCGAGGGCGGGTGGCGGCTCCATGAGCCTGCTTTCGCCGCTGTACCCAAAGGGCCCCATCGACCTGGACGGCCGCCTGGTGCCGCTGGGCGAGGGCGCGCTTGCCGGGGCCATGCCGGGCTGGGAGGTGCTGCACACGCCGGGCCACACGCCCGGCCATTGCTCGCTGTACCACGCGGAAACGCAGGTGCTGCTGGTGGGCGACGCATTCTGCACGACCAAGGCGGAGAGCTTCTTCGAGGCCGCGGTCACCCAGCAGCCCGAGCTCCACGGGCCGCCCGCTTACTTCACCTCTGACTGGGCGGCGGCGCAGGATTCGGTCGAGCGTCTGGCGAAGCTCGCGGTCTCGACCGTCGCGCCGGGGCACGGCAAGCCGCTGGCCGGTTTGGGCCTCCAGGCGGAACTGCGGGAGCTGGCGCTGCGCTTCCGGGCCGTCGCCGTGCCCGATAACCGGCGTTGACCCTCCCCCCGCTGCTCTACACTGCTGAGAGCGCGCGCGCGGGCCTATAGCTCAATCGGTTAGAGCAGCGGACTCATAATCCGTCGGTTCCAGGTTCAAGTCCTGGTGGGCCCACCAAGCTTCTCCCCTCCTCAAAACTGGCGAACTCCCCACACCGCCGCCCGGCGATGGGGAAAGCCGCGTTCGTCGGAAGTTTCCTCCGTTTTCGTTTGCCAAAGTGCGCCCGCCCTCGGTATAGTTTGCCTATAACAAAACGAGCATGGGTATTCAAATCCTTGCGGAGCTACATTCAGCGGCCAGCGGTTACGGTGTGCAGACTGGCCGAGGCGCTCCCTGCGTCCGCCGCTCGGAGAAAACGGAAAACGACCGGGGAGGTTGCGTCATGCCGCGATGCAAGAGCGAGCTGCTGAGCACGAACAGTCCGGAGCGCCCGCGCCGTTCCGCGATGCGCGCCACCGGCACCCCTCCATGCGCCGCGCCCGCCGGGCGAGGCCCAGTCAGCTCCCGCGGGCGCAAGCAAAGCTTCTACCCGGCATGCATGGACAACTTAGGGCGGCCTTGGCAAAGTGCGCCGCGCCGAAGCAGGGTATTCCCTCTTTGCCCTTGAGTGAATCGTCGCACCCAAACCGAGTCCGGCCGCGATAACTGAGCGGTGCATGACTCTTTCCGGCTCACCCCGGAACTGCGAACAGTGTTTTTCTCCGGAAGGCGGACATGAACTTATGACGGACACCACCGAGACTCTCGTCGAGATCGCACGCAAGCGGGCCGCGAACGAGCCTGAGCGGACTGCGTACACCTGCCTTGAGTTCCATCCCGAACGCCGGGAAAGCGCGCTGACCTATGGCGAACTTCACCGGCGAGCATCGGCGATCGCGGGTCATTTGAGCGAGCAGGCCCGGCCCGGCGACAGGGCGCTGCTGCTGTATGGAAACGGTCTGGAATGGATCACCGCGTTTTTCGGTTGTTTGTACGCCGGCGTGCTCGCGGTGCCCGCCCCCCTGGGCCGGCGCGGTCCGGCCGCCGAGCGCGTGCGCGGCATCCTCGAGGACTGTGGAGCTGCGGCAGTCCTGTGCGCGCGCGCCGGACACAAGGCGGCCGCGGCGCTCGCGGGCCCCGGCCCCGCCCTGATCGTCACGGACCAGCTGCCTGCCTTTGGCGGCGGCGAGCCTGCCCGGGTTTCCCCATCCCCTGAGGACATCGCGTTTCTCCAGTACAGCTCCGGCTCCACGGGCGCGCCGCGCGGGGTTATGGTCACGCACGCCAACCTGCTCAGCCAGGCGGCGCTGCTCCGCGGTTTGGTGGGAGCCCGGCAGGACAGCTGCATGATCTCCTGGCTGCCGCTTTTCCACGACATGGGCCTGATCGCGGGCGTGGTCGAGCCGATGTACGGCGGCTTCCCGTCCGTGCTGATGAGCCCCGAGGCGTTTGTCGAGAATCCCCGGCGCTGGCTGGAGGCATTGTCCGACTTCCGGGGGACGTTTTCCGCGGCACCGAATTTCGCCTACGACCTGTGTACGCGCCGCGTGCCGGAGGAAGCCCGGCGCGGGCTCGACCTGAGCC
>CAXUHL010000287.1:0-3609 GCA_964250745.1 uncultured Acidobacteriaceae bacterium | reverse complement strand
CCATAGAACTGCGTGAGGAACTGCACGGGCACGCCCAGAAAGGACGCCAGCAGGAGCAGCCGCCACTCCCGCCGCGTGAACCGGGGCCGGCGCAGCAGCGGCGCCAGCGCCAGGCAGCCGAACAGGAACCGGTACAGAACCATCTGGTCCGAGCCCATGGACCGGAGCGCGATCTTGCCGAACAGAAAGCCTGTGCTCCACAGGCTGCCGGCGAGCGCGCAGGCCGCGTAACCCAGCGCCCGCGCCCGCCCGGCCGGCCTCACTGCTGCGACCGCATCAACATTCCGCCCGATCCCGCGCCCCCTGCCCTCAACGGTAGCCTGTCTATTGCACAATAAAGGTTCATGTTTCCCACCGCAGGCACGCACGGCGTTTTGCTCGGCCTCGCGCTGGCAGCCCTCGCTGGCCCCGTGCTCGCCGAGCGTCCCGTGGAGACCGCGGCCAAGCCCGCCGAGCGCATCCCGGTCGAGCCGCTCGGCTTCGTCCCTCCTTCCAAGTTCTACAAGAGCTACCGCGTCCCATCGTCCACGCTCGACTTCCTCGACGACACGCACCTGCTGTTCACCTTTCACGTCGCCAAGCTCATGCGCCGCGAGCCCGACGACCCGGCCGGGGACCAGGACCAGACCGTGCGCGCGCTGGTGCTCTCCGTCCCCGGCGGGCGCGTGGAGTCGGAAGGCACCTGGCGGCTCCACGACCGGGGCAGCTATTTGTGGCCCTTGCGCGACGGCTACTTCCTCACTCGCCAGCGCAATACACTCTATGTCGGCGATGCGAAGCTGACGCTCAAGCCCTACCTGCACCCCGAGGGCACACTCGCCTCGGTCCAGCTCTCGCCCGACGCGTCCACGCTCACAGTCCAGTACTCGACCAAGCCGGCCGAAACGGACCCGGACAAGGGCTCGTCTGTCGGCGATGCCGCGCCCTCGTACCTGGAGCCTACTCGCGAGTACCACATGATGGTCATCGACACGCGCGCTCGGGTCGCCCGAAGGGTCGGCCGCGTGCCCCACCTGCTCGCGCTGCCGTTGGTCGAAGGCGGCTTCCTCGACGTGGAGCAAGGCAAAGGCAAGCAATGGCGCGTGATGGTGCGCAGCTTCGCGGGCGGCGAGCCCCGGCCGGTTGCCGCGATCGAGAGCCCTTGCGAGCCGCGTTTGCACGCCCTCTCGCAGCAAACGTTTCTGGCCTCCCTGTGCCTGCCCGTGTCCACCGACCACCTGGTCCAGGCCTGGTCGCTCGACGGCAAGAAGCTGTGGGAGCAGGTGTGGCAGTCGCGCTTTACCTGGGGCACCTACGGCTACACGCAGGCCGGCAACCGTTTCGCCTATGGCACGGTCGAGGTCAACCACGAGCTCGCCTCGCTCGACCCGGTCGATGAAGCTTCCATCGTCGGCCAGCCGGTCGGGGTGTTTTCGCTCGCGAGCGGCAAGCTCGAAACGGTTGTCGACGCCTCACCCATCCTGACCGCCGGCAACAACTTCGCTCTGTCACCCGACGGCTCGCGGTTCGCCGTCTTGCGCAACGGCGCGATCGAGCTGTTCGCTCTGCCCCGCGCGGAGACTCCCTCGGTCCACGCCGCCCCGCGTACCGAAGGCAGCGTTGCCGAGCCCATCCGGCTCACTCCGAACGAACCGTAACGGCGTGCAAATCCGGACGCGGAGCGGTGTGTTGCCCGGCGACGGCAACGTAGAGCCGGGGCGGCTCATCCCATGAAGCGTTTGCAGGCTAACAAAGCCGATGCCGCCTGGGAGCGAGGTACGAAGTATGGACCAGCAGTATCCGCCCGTCCCGCCCGACAATGCCGCGCGCAAGCTCACCGTGGCCCAGGTGGAGCGCGACAAGGCCCTGTCGCACATCGGCATCGCGGGCGACACCTACACGATCACGGTCAGCGGCGAGGACACGGCCGACCGGTTCTGCGTCATCGACATGCACATCCCGCCCGGCGGCGGGCCCGCGCCGCACCGGCACGATTTCGAGGAAAGCTTCATTCTGCTGGAAGGCGAGCTCGCGGTTACCTGCCGGGGCGAGCAGTCCACCGTCAAGGCTGGGACGACGGTCAATGTGCCTGCGAACGCCCCGCACAGGTTCCACAATCGCTCGTCCGCGCCGGTCAGGTTGTTGTGCATCTGCGCGCCCGCCGGACAGGACCGCTTCTTCCGGGAGGTCGGCGTTCCGGTCGGCTCCCGGACCGAAGCGCCTCCCGCTCTGGACGAAGCCGGGCAAGCCGTTTTCCGGGAAAAGGCGGCCTCGCTCGCGCCCAAGTACCGCACCGAACTGCTCGAAAATGCCTGACCAACCGTAAAAAGGGGAGCATGCGCGATGAAAGTCTTGATGGTCGGTGTCCTCGGCAAATACGCGGGTCTCGTCCTACCTGAGCTGAAAAAGCGCGGAGCCCTGGTGCGCGGCCTGATCCGCAGCGAGGACAAAGCCGAAGCTGCCCGGCAAAAGGGTGCCGATGAGGTCGCGGTCGGCGATCTCGACAAACCCGACACCCTGCCCGCCGCGCTCGACGGCGTCGATGCGGTCTTTCACATCAATCCCGCGTTCGAGTTCAACGAGGCGGACCTGGGCGTCCACATGGTGGAGGCCGCCAAGGCCGCGGGGACGCGCCGGTTTGTCTTTTCAAGCGTCATCCACCCTTCCATCTCCGCGATGCGCAATCACGCCGGCAAGCGGCCCGTGGAGGAGGCGCTGTACGAGTCGGGGATGGACTTCACCGTCCTGCAGCCCACCATGTTCATGCAGACCCTCGCGAACAGCTGGCCGCAGGTGGTCGAAACGGGCCGCTTCGCGCTGCCTTACTCGGTCGAACGCAAGGCTTCCTACGTCGATTACCGCGATGTGGCCGAGGCAGCCGCCCTCGCGTTGACCGGCGACACGCTCGCCTACGGTACCTTTGAGCTGTGCGCCCCCGGCATGGTCGACCGCCGGGAGCTGGCCGCGATCATGGGCCAGGCTCTCGGGCGTCCCGTCGAGGCCGGTGAGGTGCCCTTTGACCGGTGGGCCGACACCGCCAAGATACCCGAGAGCCCATTCCGCGACGGCATGGCCAAGATGTATGCGAACTACGACAAATACGGGTTCCCCGGCGGCAACGCGCTCGTTCTCCGGGCGATCCTGGGCCGCGAGCCTCGAAGCCTAGCCGGATTCTTCGCGGACCTCGCAGCGCAACGCGCGTGAGCGCCGCGAACATCTGGGCGCGCTCGCTGCTGCCGTGCGCGGCGCTGCTCGCGGTTCCTGCGCTGTTCTTCCTACGCCGGCGGTTTTGCCCGCTGCCTCCTGCGATAGGGACCGGTCTGCGGGTCGCGGCGGCGCTGCCGCTCTTCGTCTCGGGAGCCCTGCACTTGCTTCGTCCGGCGATCTTTGTCCCGCTGATCCCGCCGCCGTTCCCGCGGGAACCCTGGCTCATCGTGCTCACCGGCGTGCCGGAGCTGCTCGGCGCGGCCGGCCTGCTCGCGCCCGCCACGCGCAAAGCCGCCGCAGCCTGCCTGGCGGCGTTTCTCGTCGCGATCTTTCCCGCTAACATCTACGTCGCCGGCCAAACCATCGGCGGCCTTCCCATGCCTTCGGTCTCCAACCGCTGGACCATGCAAGCCGCCTATATCC
>CAXUHL010000286.1:284-3639 GCA_964250745.1 uncultured Acidobacteriaceae bacterium | reverse complement strand
GTCGAGATGGTAGAGCGTGACCGCCTTCCCTTCGCGCGTGCCCTCGTACTCGTGGACCAGTGTAAAGGTCGGGCTGGTCACCTCGTCGCGCTCCGCCGCGCCCATGGCCTCGGCGATGCCCTTGACCAGCGTCGTCTTGCCCGCGCCGAGCGTCCCGGTCAGAATCAGCAGCACCGGCGGGACGAGCGCCGCGAGCAGCTCGCCGCCTACGCGGATGGTGTCCGACGCGCTCGCGGTCGTGAACTCCAGCTTCCTTGCGGTTACGTCTTCGGTCATCGCGGCAGGCCCTCCCACCAAACATACCCGTCTTTTGTTTGCGAGGTGTAACGAAAAGCCTGCCACAAGTGCGCGAGCACGTCCGTCACCAACAAAGTGTGTTCGTCCTGTTCACGCACCGCGAAGTCCGCGGCAAGCCCGTGCAGGTACACGGCTGCCTCGACGGCCTGCTCCGGCTGACGCGGGTACTGCGCGACCAGGGCCGCGACCAAGCCCGTGAGCATGTCGCCGGAGCCGCCCTTCGCCAGGCCGGGGTTGCCGGTCGTGTTGACCGCAACCACGCCCGAAGGGTGCGCGACCAGAGTGCGCCAGCCTTTTAGAACCAGGGTGACGCGGTACTCGGACGCGAAACGCCGGGCCAGGCCGAGGCGGTCTTGCTGGACCTCCGCCGTGGAAATCCCGGCCAGGCGCCCCATCTCGCCCGGGTGCGGAGTCAGTACGACCGGCCGCGAACTTGTCCGGTTTCGCAGACGATCCATGTCCCGGGAAACGATGTTGAGCGCGTCCGCGTCGAGCACCAGCGGCTGCTCGCCCCGGTCGAGGAGAGCATGCACCAGCGCCGCGGCTTCCTCGCTCTCGCCCCGCCCCGGGCCCGCGGCGACCACGGTCTTCTTCGCCCGCAGTCTGTCCAACCCCTCCCCGAAGAACGCGGGATCGAGAGCTCCGGACGGCATCTCCGGAAGCGGCTCGGTCATCAGCTCCGGGGCGATCAGCGCGACCGTGTCCAGCACGGACGCGGGCACCGCCGCCGTGACCAGCCCCGCCCCGGCCCGCAGCGCGGCGAACGCGGCCATGGACGGCGCGCCGGCCTTGCCGTGGCTGCCCGCGAACAAGATGACGTGCCCGTGCTTCCCTTTGTTGTCGTCCGCCTCGCGCGGGGCTTCCGCGATACGCTTCGCATCGCCGGTCCAGCACAGGTTGCCCTCGGAGCGAATCGCCTCCTCGGGCGAGCCGATCGCGGCGATCACTACCGACTTGGTCGCCGAACCGGTCAGGTTCCCGAAGGCGTGCGCGAGCTTGGGCGCGGTGAAGGTCACGACCGCGTCGGCCCGCACAGCTTCGGATTGCGCGTACTCGAGCGAGTCCGCGTCCCAACCCGAGGGCAGGTCTACCGCGACCACCGGCGTGCGCAGCCGGGCGATCTGATCCCGCAACAGCCCGGCCTCGGGCCGCAAGGGCGGCTTGAAGCCGGTCCCCACGATGGCGTCCACCAGCAGGTGGGCCTCAAGCAAGGCCTGCTGCACGGCAGGCAGTTGCACGTCCGCTTCCGAGTCGATCTCGACCACCGGCACGTGCGGCTGGGTCCGCCGCAACATCTCTGCCGGGTCGCCCTTCAGGTCGCCGGCGCGCCCCAACAGCAGGACCCGCGGCGAATGGCCCGCGTTGGCCAGCGCTGCGGCCGCCATCAGCCCGTCGCCGCCGTTGTTGCCCTTGCCGCACAGAACCGTAATCGCTCGCGCTTCCGGAAAGTGCTGAACGAGGAAGCGCGCGACCGCCTCGCCGGCCCGAGTCATCAGCTGCTCTGAGCTGACGCCGTGCTCTTCGATGGTCCGGCGGTCGCACTCCCGCATCTCGGCGGCGGTCAGAATCTTCAAGACACCCCCACGTACGACGGCCTCCGCTCAGGGGCGAAGGCCGTGCTTCATGCGTCAGATGCGCCTTTACTGCGTGCCGCCACCCGGGGCTGCCAAGGCGTCGGTGGCGCGTGAGGCGAAGTAGCTGCGGTCCCATAGATTCTTATAGAAGTAGCCGGTCAGCTCCGCCGCGCGGGGCCCAAAGGTCGGGCGGCCGCCTTCGAGGAAGATCACCGTCACGATGCGCCCGTACTGCTGCGTGTCCGCGTAGCTGGCGAACCAGCCGAAGCGGGTGCCGTTGTTGGAGCAGGTGCCTGTCTTGCCCATGACCGGGAACTGGTTGAAGGAGGCCTTGAGGGAGCGGGCCGTACCCCAACCGACCGCGCCCGCCATGCCGGGCTCAATCTCCGGGATCAGATTGCGGATGTTAAGGGTCCGCTTGATCCGGGGCTGGAAAGCCGCGATCTGCTGCGCGGTCGTCGGGTGCTGCAGGTAGTAAAGGGTGCCTCCGTTCGCGATCGAGGAGACCAGGGCCCCCAGCTGCAGGGGGGTCATGGAAACGCCCTCGCCGAAGGAGCACATGCGGCCAACGCCGCCCTTGGAGTCAGGCAGCGGCTGCGACGGGTACACGCCCAGCTGCTCGTTGGGGATGTTGTAGCCGGCGAGCTCGCCCAGGCCGAACTGGTTGGCGTAGTGGCGAACGCGCTCGAAACCCAACCGGCGGCCCAGCACCTCGAAGTACGGGTTGACCGACCGCGCCAGAGCGTCCGTCAGGTTGAGCGAGTAATGCCCGCCCAGGTTGACCGGGGTGTCCTTGGTAATGATGCCTTCGGAAAGCGCCGCCAGCGCGACGGAGACTTTGATCGTCGAGCAGGGCTCCGCGCCGCTCGAAAGCGCGAGCTTCTGGTTGACCATGGCCAGGATGCGGCCGTTGTCGGGGTTGATCGCAACCACGGTGCCGTACATATCGCCGAGCGCGTCGATCGCCGCCTGGCGGACGACCGGGTCCTCACCCGTCGTGACGTCGTTGGCGAGGTCGGTGTTGGCGAAGGAGTTCGCCGTGAAGACTTCATGGAAGCCGCGATGGACGGATACACGCCGCAAGCGCCCATTGCGGCCTCGAACCAGTTTGGTGGTCGTGGTTGCGACCAGCCGTCCGCGCCCGGCTGCGCGCCTGCCGTGAGCCAGTGAGGCAAGCTGCCTGCGCCCGCGCGGGCTTTCGACGACGTGGGCGGCGCGGGCATGGCGCTTCGTGGTCGGGACCGCAAAGCCGCTGAGCGGCGGCAGAAGAAGAGCGAGCAACAGCCAAACCGGCAAGCAATGTTTCATCCGAAAAGCTCTCAAATCCGCCGGGGAGCAACCACTCCCGGCAAAATCCGGCTGCCTGCGCCGGGAAAGTCGTCCCCGCTACCTGCTTCTTTTCGGCAATGCACATTGCTGCTCGTCATTGCGATTCGACTAAAGCGGGCCTTGATTGGTTGCGTGGTGCCCCCACTCTAGCAAAC
>CAXUHL010000286.1:0-274 GCA_964250745.1 uncultured Acidobacteriaceae bacterium | reverse complement strand
TCGGCGGGAAAAGGGTTCCGCTTCAGTTACTTCCGTGACGAAGGTATGCGGGAATCTCCAGCTCTTCGTTCCGGGCCGGTTCGGGGGTGGCGCCTGCCGGACGTTCCGCGCGTCCTTCCGTAAAGAAGGGATCGGCATTGCCGTCGTGCTCCTGCCGGTCCGGGTTGCCCAGCAGCGCCGACAGGCGCACCGGCGTGTACCGGGGCTCCCCGCCTTCCCGTAGTTCGCTGGCGAACCGGGGCTTGCCGGTCGGGACCGGCGGCGGGGGAGGCGG
>CAXUHL010000285.1:0-3639 GCA_964250745.1 uncultured Acidobacteriaceae bacterium | reverse complement strand
TCGCGCGAACATTCAACGTCCGTTCACCGACTTTTCACACGCGCGTCCCCGGTAAGCTGGGTACGTGCAGTTGCAGGACACAGTCGACCGCCAAGCCCGGGAGGCGGGCTTCGCCCTGGCAGGCATTGCGCCCCTGCCCCGGTTCGGCTCGGAGGAGAACGCCGCGCACGAGCGGTACTTCGCGGAATGGCTGGAGGGGGGGCGCGCGGGCGAAATGGAGTGGCTCAAGCGGCGCGACGCTCAGGGCCGCTACGTACGTTCGGCGGTGGAGCTGGCCGCGCCCTGGGCGCAGTCGATCGTGGTGTGCGTGGCGCCGTACGGGGGCGGCGCGCCGCTGTCCACGGACCCTGCCCCGGCGGGCACGGGCTGGGTCGCCCGCTACGCCAACTCCAGCTCCGGTGGAAAACCTTCGGACTACCACAAAGTCCTGCTGCGGCGGCTCAAGAAGCTTGAGGCCTCGCTGAAAAGCGAGCTGGGCGACTTCCAGTCCTGGGCCTACGTGGATACAGGTCCGCTGGTGGAGCGTGCCTTCGCCGCCATGGCCGGCGTGGGCTGGACGGGCAAAAACACCTGCACGCTGAACCAGGACCTCGGGTCATTTTTCTTTCTCGGCATCATCCTGTGTTCGCTTGAGCTCGCGCCGGGGCAGCGGGCGACGCTCGCCGCCGACCGCTGCGGCTCCTGCACGCGCTGCCTCGACGCCTGCCCTACGCAAGCCCTGGTGGCCCCGCGGCAGATGGACGCGAGCCGCTGCATCAGCTACCTGACCATCGAGAAGCGCGGCGCGATCGACCCGGAACTGCGGGAGGGAATGGGCCGGCAGGTGTTCGGCTGCGACATCTGCCAGGATGTTTGCCCGTGGAACGCTCGGGCGCGGCGCGGACCCGTGCACGCCGACCCGGAGCTCCAACCGCGCCCGGAGCTCGTGAACCCCGACCTGCTCGCGCTGGCCGCTCTGACGAAGTCGGAGTGGGAGGCCAGATTTTTCGGCTCACCGGTTAAGCGAGCGCGGTTTGAGGGCTTCCGGCGCAACCTGGCCATCGCGATGGGTAACAGCGGCGAGGCCGCGTTGCTGCCCACCCTGCAGGCATGGGCGGGAGAAGAAGACCCCGTCCTGCGCGAAGCCGCCGAGTGGGCGATCGGAAAGCTCGCAAACGCACAGTAAACTGGATGTTCTGCTTCGCTCGTGAAAGAGGCTTCTTGATCGACCGCGCCGCCCCTCGCCTCGCCGCCGTGCTCGCGGCCTCGCTGCTTCTCGCCCTCGGCGGCTGCCGCCCTAAACCGAAGGCGGCGCCCGCGGCCGACACTCTGCTGCAACGCTCGCTCGTCGCGCACGCCGCCCGGGGGCGCATCGGCACACTGCGCTGGCCGGATTTCTCCGATTACAAGCAGCAGGTCGCGCGCTTTTACGAGCAGCGCCAGTGGACCCCGGCCTGGGTCGAGGGCCGATCGGCGACCGACCAGGCCGTCCGGCTGACCGAGGCGTTCGCGTTGAGCGCGGAAAAAGGGCTGCACCCGGAGGACTACGACGCCGCGCTGTGGCCCGCGCGTCTGGCGCGGCTCGCCACCGCGAACGGCTATCAAACGGCCGAGTTCGACGTGTCGCTCACGGTTGCAACCATGCGCTACATCTCCGACCTCCACAACGGCCGCGTCAACCCACAGCACTTTTCCTTCGGCATCGACATCGCCGCCAAGCGCTACGACCTCGCGAAGTTCCTCGCCGAACAGGTGGTGGCCTCGGGCGACCTCCGCGCGGTGCTCCAGGGCGTCGAGCCCGCGTCAGGCGAGTACCACGCCACGCTGGAAGCGCTGCGGCGCTACCGGCAGCTCGCCGACGAGACCAAGGATGCAAAGCCGCTGCTCGCGCCCGGCGCGACCCTGCCGTCCGGCTCGGTGTACACCGACGCGCACGCGCTCGGGGCCAGGCTGGCGCTGCTGGGCGATTTATCGCCCGACACGGACCCCGATGCCCAACCGGGCTACACGCCCGCTCTATCCGCCGGGGTGCGCCGTTTCCAGCGCCGCCACAACCTGACCGACGACGGACGCCTGTCGCCCGCGACCGTGGCCGCGCTCAACGTACCGCTCGCCACGCGGGTGCGGCAGCTCGAGGACACCCTGGAGCGCCTGCGCTGGCTGCCCGCCGAGTATGGCGACCCGCCGCTCTCGGTCAATATCCCGGAGTTCACACTGCGGGCCTTCGACGAGAACCACGAGGAAGAGTTCGAGATGCGGGTGGTGGTCGGCAAGGCCTCCGAGGAGGACCACCAGACGCCCGTGCTGGTGCAGAAAATGCGCTACGTGGTGTTTCGCCCGTTTTGGAACCTGACGCCCACCATTATCAAGGCGGAGATCGTGCCCAAGGCCGAGGCCAACCGCGACTACATCGAATCGCGCAACTTCGAGGTAGTCGATCGCCGGGGCAAGCCGGTCGAGAACTGGACGCCGCAGGGCCTCGAAAAAGACCTATACACGGTGCGCGAGAAACCCGGTCCGACCAACTCGCTCGGGTTGGTCAAGTTCATGCTGCCCAACCGGCTCAACATCTACCTGCACTCCACGCCGGCCTTGCAGTATTTCCAGCGCACCCGGCGCGACTTCTCGCACGGCTGCGTCCGCCTGCAGGAGCCGGAAAAGCTGGCCGCCTGGGTGCTTCGCGACCAGCCCCAGTGGACCCCGGACGCGATCCACGATGCAATGGAGGATGGCGAGGACAACCGGACGGTGCTGTTGAAAAAGCCGCTCCCGGTCCGCATCTTCTACCAGACGGCGCGCGTGGACGGCGACGGGACCGTGCACTTCTTCAACGACCTGTACGGCTACGACCGGGAGATGGAGCAGGTGTTCGCCGCGGGGGACCCGTTCCCGGTCAAGCCCCGTCCGAAGCAGGAGGCCGCGGATACGGAGTAGCGGGTAGAGTATTAGGCAAGGGGTGATCTTTATGAACGTCGAATTGTCTGAGCAGCTTGAGGCGGCACTGAAGATTCAAGCAAACGCGCATGGCTTGTCACCTGCCGGCTACGTGTGCGAAGTATTGGAGCGCGAACTGGCGGCCAAAACAGAACCCCAAGAGCGCAAAACTCCTTTTATCACCGGGCGAGGCGTATTGGCGAAGTACGGACCTGCTCCTTCGGCAGAGGAGATAGATGCGAACAGGGCTGAAATGTTCCGAAATTTCGGTGAGGGTATTTGAGGGTCGCTGGCGTTGCCGATACACATACGGCTCTTTGGTACTTGTCAGGCGACCCGCGGCTCTCGGCTGCGGCACACGTCTACATCGAAGATGCGGCCCATGATCGAGACAAAATAGCAATTTCGTCGATCAGCCTGATTGAAGTGGTTTATCTGGTTGAAAAAGGGCGCATTCCTTCCTATGCCTACGATTACCTGATGCAGGCTGTTTCCAACCCCGAACATGTGTTTACGGAAGCGCCTTTGACCCATGGTGTTGTCGAGGCCATGCGGCGCGTCTCGCGACAAGAGGTTCCAGACATGCCGGACCGCATTGTGGCCGCCACCGGCGTTCACTTGGGAGTCCCAGTTATCAGCAGGGACCGACGCATTCGCGCGGCGAGCCTGCAAACCATCTGGTAGATCGCTCCTACTTCCACGTCCATTTGCGCACCGGCCCTACAT
>CAXUHL010000284.1:0-3672 GCA_964250745.1 uncultured Acidobacteriaceae bacterium | reverse complement strand
CCATGGCGGAGAGTGGGGGATTCGAACCCCCGATAGAGCTTTTGGCCCTATAACGGTTTAGCAAACCGCCGCCTTCAGCCACTCGGCCAACTCTCCACGGCTGGCGCGCCGACCGGGAGGGGGGCGCGTAGCGCGAGTATACCCGAGAATGCCCGATTCCGGCGCAGCCGTCTTGCCCAGGACGCGCCGCGGCGCATCCCAGTACCTTGTGCAACCGTCTCGGCCATGCGGCCGAAGCACAGAGGAGATCAACATCATGGCGACAACCGCAAACCTGTCCGGCACCGCCGTCGCGGGCTATTTCGCGACCGGCCACGAGGCGCACCGCGCCATCAACGCCCTTGTCGACGCGGGCTTCCCGCCGTCGGCGATCGGCGCGGCCTTTCACGCGGGCGCATCCGCGGGCGCGGCGGACGAGCCCGCCCGCCGCGCCAACGTCGGCGGCGAGCTGCGCGACGAGCTCGGCACCACTTTGACCGACGTGCCTCGGTCCAACACGCGTCCCAGCACGGCCGGCGCGTCCTCCGACACGACCCCCGTGCAGGTGGCGGCGCTGGGCGGCGGCTCGGGCACGCCCTATACCGGCGCGGGCCGCCCCGGGCCCATTACCGGCAGCGACATCCACCACTCCGGCCTGCCTTCGACCACGCCCAGCACCCTGCCCCACGACGACGAAGTACGGGGGAGCGGCGCATCCTCCCCGGCGCGCGAGGAAGTCGGCGTAATCCGGGGCGGACTCAGCGCGGCCGGTGAGCCGGAGTACGTCGAAACGCACGGCGGCCCTGTCGTCCACGAGAGCTGGGGCGAGCGCCTTAAGCACGTCTTCGGCGGCAAGGACGTCCATCGCGGGGCGGTGCCGGCGCGCGACGAGGTCCCTGTCAAGGACGATTTGCGTAAGGAGATGAATCGCGAAGCGCAGGATTTCGGCACCGGCGAGGGTCATCTGCAGCTCCATACCCCGCGCCGCTACTCGCAAACGGCGTTCGAGCAGTCGTTTACCGGCTACGGCCTCGAGGCGGATCGCGCGCGCGGCTTTTCACGCGGGCTGGGGCGCGGCGGCGCGGTCGTTACCGTCCACGCGGGCCTGCGCACCGTCGAGGCCGAGCGCATTCTGGAAGCGCACGGAGGCACCACGCGCGTGACCGAGAACGGCGACGTGAACGGAAACCTGGCCGACTCCGGGGAGGTCGAGGTGTTCGGCACGGTCGGCCGCGACTACCCGGGTTACCTGCGCTAAGCTCTTGTTTTGACGGACAACGCGGCTTCCTCACAGGGGCCGCGTTTTTCTTGCGGGAGCGGAGGGGAGGCAGGCAGTCGAACCAAGCGCGCCAGCACGCCGCCTCACGCTGCTTCCGCTCGCGGCCGCTACTTTCTTCATGGTCTCCGGCGGGCCTTACGGCATCGAGGATATCCTCGGCGGCGCGGGCTACCGCGGGGCCTTGCTCATCCTGCTGGCCCTGCCCTTCGTCTGGACGCTCCCGACCACGCTGATGATCGGCGAGCTGGCCGCGGCGCTTCCGCACGAGGGCGGGTTCTACGTTTGGGTCCGGCGCGCTTTAGGCCCCTTCTGGGGCTTCCAGGAAGCATGGCTGTCGCTCGCCGCCTCGGTGTTCGACATGGCGATCTATCCCACGCTGTTCACGCTCTACCTGGGCCGCCTGGCCCCGGCGCTTACCGCGGGGTGGCACGCGCTCGCCTGGGAGGTCGGGCTCATCGCCTTGTGTTGCGGGGCCAACCTGCTGGGCGCGCCCGCAGTGGGCAAGGGCTCCGTGTGGATGTTCACGCTGCTGCTTACGCCTTTCGTGCTGCTGGTGGGTTTCGCGGTCCACCATGGGCTCGCACACCCGGCCGTGCCGGGTACATGGTCCACGCGGCCCGCGGGCGCGAGCTTCGGCACCGCTGTCCTGGTCGCCATGTGGAACTACATGGGCTGGGACAATGCCTCGACCATCGCGCGGGAGGTGGACCGGCCCGCCCGCACCTACCCGGCGGCCATGCTGCTCGCGAGTGCGGTGGTCGCCCTCACCTATATCCTGCCGCTCGCGGCAATCGCGTTTGCCGGCATCCCACTTGCCCGGTTCACGACCGGCGCGTGGGTCGAGGCAGCCCGCACGCTGGCCGGGCCGTGGCTGGGCGTGCTGGTAGTGCTGGGCGGCATGCTCAACGGCGCGGGTATCTTCAACGCGCTCACGCTCTCCTACACGCGTCTGCCCATGGTTCTCGCGGAGGAAGGCTTGCTGCCGGGCCGACTCGCCGGGCGCAACCGCCGGGGCGCGCCCGTCGCGGCCACGCTTGCCTGCGGGGCGGCCTGGGCCTGCGCGCTCGGCTTCCGCTACGAGCGGCTCATCTCCATCGACCTGATCCTCTACGGCACGAGCCTGATCCTGGAGTTTGTCGCTTTGTTGGTCTTGCGCGTGCGCGAGCCCGCGCTGCCGCGACCGTTCCGCATGGGGCCGCTGCCGGTGGCGGCCCTGCTCGCGGCCTTGCCGTCTTCGCTCGTGGTTTACGCGCTGTGGCTCGCGCGCGGCGAGCGCCTGCTCGGGATGCCCGCGCTCGCCTTCGGCGGTCTGGTTGCGCTCGCCGGCGCGGGCGTGTACGGGGTGGCTAAGGGCAAGGGAGAAGGGTAGAGGGTGGAGGGTGGAGGGTAGAGGGGAGATGGGCGAGTGTCAAGGAAGGAGAGTGAAGCGACGAGAAAGCAGGGTCAGTGGCAAAGCAAAACATGCGACGCCACATACAAAGGAGCGACTCCACCCTTCTGCCTTCGCCCTCCACCCTTCTCCCTCCACCCTCTACCCTCTACCCTCTACCCTTCTCCCTTTCACCCCTTCTTATTCGCGATGAAGTTCTCCGCCGCCGCCGTCACGCGCTGCTTCGCGTACTCCGCGTCATGCCAGCCGTGCACTTCCACGCGCTTGCCTTCCAGGTCCTTGTAGATCGAGAAAAAGTGCGTGATCTCCCGCAGCATGTGCGGGTAGATCTGCGTGTAGTCGTGGACCTCGGCGAAGCGCGGGTTGTTCTTGCCCACCGCGAGGATTTTCTCGTCCAGCACGCCCTGGTCCAGCATTTCGAGCACGCCGATGGGCCGCACCTGCGACAGGCAGCCGCAAAAGGTCGGCTCGTCCACCAGCACCAGCACGTCCAGGGGGTCGCCGTCCTCGCTCAGCGTGGAGGGGATAAAGCCGTAGTCGCCCGGGTAGTGCACCGGCGAGTACAGGTTGCGGTCCAGCTTGAAGACGTGGAGCTCCTTGTCGTACTCGTACTTATTCACGCCGTCGGCGGGGATCTCGATGATCGCGTTCACCACGTCCGGGCTTTGTTCGCCGACCGGCAACTCCAGATAATTGACCATTCCCATTCCTGTCTTTTCGGTTTTGGCTTCTCTGCGGCAAAGGCTCCGAAGCGCGCGAGCACCCCACCCGGAAGGCTCCGTTTATAATCGGCGACGATGAAGGCTCATGTCTACGTTGTCTCGAAACGGACAGTGCTCGACCCCCAGGGTCAGGCCATCGGCAACGCTCTCCGCAAGCTGGGCCATGCAGGCATCGAGGATGTCCGCCAGGGCAAATATTTCATCCTCACACTCGCCGACACGCTCAGCCCCGCCGAGGCTCACTCCGAGGTGGAGCGAATCGCCGCCGAGGTCCTCACCAACCCGGTGATGGAGGACTTTTC
>CAXUHL010000283.1:0-3718 GCA_964250745.1 uncultured Acidobacteriaceae bacterium | reverse complement strand
CCCGGCTACCCCGGCCAGACCGCGTTCTCGCGCTGGATCTTCGAGGACTGGCGCGGCGTGTTCGACCTGAAAGCGCTGGCCGACTCGGTCGACCTTTTGTGCCTGATGACCTACGACCAGCACACCCGCTACACCGTCCCGGGCCCCGTCGCCGGGTGGGGCTGGACGCTGGACAACATGAACTACGCGCTCCAATACGTGCCGAAGGAGAAGCTCTCGCTCGGCATCCCGCTGTACGGCTACCACTGGTACACGGGCGACCCCGGGCTGGGCAAGCCCACGCAGAGCCCCAACCCGACCGCCGAGTACATCGCCGCTCGCGACACCTACTTCCTGCGCGACGCCTACGCCGCGCAGGTGCAGTGGGACCCGGTCGACCACACCGCGTTCACCTGGTTCTACCGCGACCAGATGCGCGAGTGGATTTTCTTCACCGACCGGCGTACTTTCCAGGACCGCTACGACCTGGTCCGGCAGAACGGCTTGCAGGGGTTCTGCTCCTGGGTGCTGGGGCAGGAAGACCCGGCGGTGTGGGACGCGCTGCCCGCGCGCAAGCTTTAGGGCAGGTGCCACCCGCGCGCCCGCGCAACCGCCTCGCGCCAGCGGGCTTGCTTCGCGCGCATCGCGGGACGGTCCGCTCGCGGGGCGAAGACCGTGTCCGGCTCGCGAGTGCGCGCGATCTCCCCGAGGCCGCCCCAAAACCCGGTCGCCAGCCCGGCCAGGTAGGCCGCGCCCAGGGCGGTCGTTTCGAGCTGCGCCGGACGCCGCACTGGGAGCCCGCACAGGTCCGCCTGGAACTGCAGCAGCAGCCCGTTTGCCGCGGCGCCTCCGTCCACACGCAGTTCGGAAAAACTGCCGCCTGTGTCCCGCTCCATCGCTTCCATCACGTCCGCGACCTGGAAGGCGATGCTTTCAAGCGCGGCTCGCGCGATATGGCCGGCTTCGGTCGCGCGGCTCAGCCCGATCACCAGCCCTGTCGCGTGCGGGTCCCAGTAGGGCGCGCCCAGGCCCGTAAACGCCGGTACGAACACCACGCCGCCCGCGTCCGGAACCGACGCGGCAAGCTGCTCCACCTCCGCCGAGGAGCCGAAAAAGCGCAGCTTGTCCCGCAGCCACTGCACCACCGCGCCGCCCACGAAAACGCTGCCCTCGAGCGCGTAGGCGGGTGGCGCGCCGTCGGCAGTGGCGGCGACGGTCGTGATCAGCCGCTCGCGCGACAGGCGGAACTCGCTCCCGATGTGCCGCAGCAGGAAGCACCCGGTCCCGTAGGTGTTCTTCGCCGAGCCCGGCTCCGTGCACAGCTGGCCGAAAAGCGCCGCCTGCTGGTCGCCGGCCATGCCCGCCACTTCGATCCCGAGTGTCGAGCCGCCCAGCACGGCGCTCGAACCCACGACCTCCGGCAGCATCGCCTCCGGAATCGCGAACAAGCGCAGGAGCTCCGGATCCCAGCGATCCGCGACGATGTCGTAGAGCAGCGATCGGCTCGCGTTGGTGCGGTCGGTCACGTGCAGCCGCCTGCCGGACAGGTTC
Source organism: uncultured Acidobacteriaceae bacterium (assembly GCA_964250745.1). GTDB lineage: Bacteria > Acidobacteriota > Terriglobia > Terriglobales > Acidobacteriaceae > EB88. The sequence continues at coordinate 2,188 of CAXUHL010000283.1, read as the reverse complement.
CACACGAGCCAGCTGTCGACCGTGCCGAAGCACAGCCGCCCGGCTTCGGCTTGCGCCCGCGCGCCCGCGACATTGTCCAGGATCCATCTGAGCTTGGTGGCCGAGAAGTACGGGTCCAGCAGCAGCCCGGTTTTGCGCCGGACCTCGTCCTCGACACCCTCCGCGCGCATGCGCTCACACACAGCGGTCCCGCGCCGGTCCTGCCACACGATCGCGTTTGAAACCGGCTGCCCGGTCGTCCGATCCCACACCAGGGTCGTTTCCCGCTGGTTGGCGATGCCCAGCCCCGCGACCTCGCGCGCGTCCACGCCGCGCAGCGCCTCTCTGGCTGCCTCGGTTTGCGTGCGCAGGATGGCCCGGGGGTCCTGCTCGACCCAACCCGCTTGCGGGTACTGCTGCGGCAGTTCGCGCCGGGCGAAGGCGGCGACGCGCCCGTCTCGCTCGAAGAGGAGTGCGCGCGAGCTCGTCGTGCCCTGATCGAGCGCCAGAACGTACCGCTTCATCCACGCCCCGCCGCATCGAGCGCGAACTGGACCTCGTCCACGTAGCACCAGCCCCAGGCCTCGCCCGGCTCGGCCGAGCGCATCACCGGATGGCGGGTGCTCCCGTAGTGCGCCGCGGCGTGCTTGTTTTTCGAGCTGTCGCAGCAGCCCACGTGCCCGCAGACGAGGCACAGGCGCAGGTGCACCCAGGCGTCGCCGCTTTGGAGGCACTCCGCGCAGCCCTCGGTTTGCGGGGCTACGTCGCGGATCTGGTCGAGATGGGAACAGCTGTCCATGGCGTTTCTCCTTCTTCGCGATCTTCCGGCATGGGGGCGTGCAGCCGCAGCAGTCCCGGAAACAGCCCCGGCACGCGCCGCAGCAGTTGCATCGCCGCCCAGGTGGCCGCCGGGTGCGCCCCCATCGCGAGCAGCGCCCGCCCCATCCGGCGGGGCACGCGCATCAGCTTTCGGTGCTCCCGCGCATACTCGTTCAAACGCCCTGAGGCGAGTGCCCGGCCCAGCGCCAACCCTTGCTCGAGCGTAAGCGCGAGCCCGTCACCCGTAATGGCATCGACGCTGCCGGAGGCATCGCCCACCAGAGCCACGCGCCCGCGCCGCACGGCCAGGAGCGCCCGGTCGAGCGTGACTGCTCCGCGCACCGCGCTGGACGGCTCGGCCCCCTGGAGAAGCACACGCAAAGCAGGGAACGGAGCCAGTGCCGCGAGCATCCCGGCCGGTTTCGTGCGGGTGATGACCGCGATCCCCACCTGGCCCGGCCCTACCGGCGTCACATACGCCTGGGCGGCGCGGGGACCCCAGTGCACCTCCACGAAACTCGGCATAGGTACGCCCCGCGCGAGCCGAAAATGTTGCCGCACGGCATAGCGCCGGGACCGGACCACGCCCGCATTGAGCCCGGCAGCAGCCCGGGTGCTCGACTGCATGCCGTCCGCGCCGATGACCCAGCCGGGCGCGCGCACCTTGCCGTCGCTCAGGCGCACACGGCCGTCCGGCTGCAAGCGCGCCCCTGCCGCGATTGCCCTTACCCCGAGCGTCTCGGACGTTTGCCGCAGAAGATCGTGCAGGGTGGTGCGGCGCAGCCCGATCGCCGCAGACCCGAACTCCGCCTGCACCCTCGTACCGCCGTGATGGAAAGCGATCCCCGCGAACGCGAAGCCGCGGGCTTCGAGCTCGCCGCGCGCGAGGCCGAGGGAGCCCAGTGCCGCGACCGCTGCGGGAAGCAAGCCCTCGCCGCAGCACTTGTCGACCGGCCCGGCGCAGGGCTCGGCAACCTCGACGGAAAGCCCGGCCCGTGCCGCCGCGATCGCCGCTGCCAGCCCCGCCGGTCCTCCGCCGATGACGAGAACGTCCGCCGCCATGCCCCGAGCTTACGCGCTCACTGCGTTTCGAGTTCGCTCAACAGCACACGGGCCTTGGTGTTGAGCGTCTGAGCCCCGTCCAGGTCGCTTTCCGCCGCGGCTTCCCGCGCCCGCTTGAGAAAGACCTGCACCTGCACGCGCACCGAGGCGGCTTCCTGCGAGGCAGCCTGCTTGAGCCGCAGCAGCCGCGCTTCGAGCGAGTCGGTTTCCTCGATCGTCTTGAGCTTGGCCGGCTGGCTGATCGCGGTTCCGGTCGAAAGCTGTCCAAGCGCCGGCGCGGCTTCCTCGGCCGCCGTCGAGTTGTAGGACTGCCCCGGCGTGCCGGGAG
>CAXUHL010000282.1:0-3767 GCA_964250745.1 uncultured Acidobacteriaceae bacterium | reverse complement strand
GGGGGGCGGGCGGGCTTGCGGATCGTGGGGGTGCCTACGTCAAACGCCGCCGCCGCGCTGGCCAGGTCGGTCGGCATCGCCTTGTCCACGCTTGCGGACACGCCCGAGCTCGACGTCAACCTGGATGGCGCGGACGAGGTGGGGCCCGATCTGGCGCTGATCAAAGGGGGCGGCGGCGCGCTGCTGCACGAGAAGATCGTGGCCTCGGCGGCCAGGCAGTTCATCGTGGTCGTGGGCGAGGGCAAGGTGGTGCCCAGGCTGGGCGCGTTTCCGCTGCCGGTGGAGGTGATCCCGTTCGCCGGGCCGCTGGTCGCCACGCCCCTGGCCGCGCGCGGGGCCAACGCGGCGCAGCGCATGCGCGGCGGCGAGCCCTACCTGACCGCCGAGGGCAATTGGATCTACGACTGCCGGTTCGGGGAAATCCCCGACCCGGAACGGACCGGGGCGGCTTTGAAGAACATCGTCGGCTTGGTGGAGCACGGGCTGTTCCTGAACATGGCCACGCGGGTGATCGTCGCGGACGCGGGCGGGGTGTCGGAGCTGGAGCGGTAAGGGAGAAGGGAGAAGGGTGCAGGATGAAGGGGCAAGGGTCAGGGGTCAAATGTTAATCGGTCGACGGCAAGAAATGATCGTGAGTTCCTGGCCCTGCCGGGGATTTTCTTGCCGCTTGGACCTTCTCCTATCCCTTGTCCCTTCTCCCTTCTCCCTTCTCCCTTCTGCCTTCACCCTTGCCGCCGCGCATCGAATAGCATGACTACGGACGGCTTTCGCCGCGAAACGAGGAGACGAGCATGCAGATTGGTCTGGTGGGGCTGGGGCGGATGGGCGCCAACATGGTGAAGCGCCTGATGAAGGGCGGCCATGAGGTCGTGGTGAACGACCTGAGCGAGAAGGCGGTCAACGACCTGAAAGGCGCGGGTGCGGAAGGCTCGACCGACCTCGGGGAGTTCATCGGCAAGCTGAACAAGCCCCGCGTCGTGTGGCTGATGGTCCCGGCCGGCGCGGTCGACGGCATGATCGCGAAGATCGCGCCGCACCTTGAAAAGGACGACATCCTGATCGACGGCGGCAACTCCTACTACATCGACGATATCCGCCGGTCGAAAGAGCTCGAGCCGAAAGGCATCAAGTACCTGGACGTGGGCGTGAGCGGCGGCGTGTGGGGCCTGGAGCGCGGCTACTGCATGATGATCGGCGGCCAGGCCGAGGCCGTGCAGTACCTCGACCCGATCTTCAAGACGCTCGCGCCGGGCATGGGCGACGTCGCCCGCACCAAGGGTCGCGACAAGGCGGGCCCGTCCACGGCGGAGGAAGGTTACCTGCGCTGCGGCGAGGTGGGCGGCGGCCACTTCGTCAAGATGGTCCACAACGGCATCGAGTACGGCATCATGGCGGCCTACGCGGAGGGGTTCAATATCCTCAAGAACGCCAATATCGGCAAGGAAGCCGAGCAGGAGCACTCGGCGGAGCTGACCCCCCTGCGCAACCCGGACCACTATAAATACGACTTCGAGCTGGACAATGTGGCCGAGGTGTGGCGGCGCGGTTCGGTCATCTCCTCGTGGCTGCTGGACCTGACGGCGGACGCGCTGCTGGCCCAGCCGGACCTGGCCAGCTATGGCGGCGACGTGGCGGACTCGGGCGAGGGCCGTTGGACGACCATCGCGGCGATCGACGAGGGCGTGCCGGCCGATGTGCTGTCGGCGGCGATGTTCTCGCGGTTCTCTTCGCGGCAAAACGGGTTGTTCGCGAACAAGGTGCTGTCCGCGATGCGGTTCGGCTTCGGCGGGCACCAGGAGCTGAAGGCGGGCAAGGGCAATAGTTAAGACGTAAGAATTAGAAGTGAAGAGGCAAGACTGCCTGCGCGGCTTGCGGTCCCTTCGGGACGGGTACTCGTAAATGCTTTTGCGAGTACACCCCACGAAGTGGGCGCGGCCGCGCAGGCGGTTTTGTCTTTCCTTCTTACAGGCGGCTACAATCCGCGGCATGGCGGAGATCCGACCCTTCACGATGTTCGCCCCCTGGGCGCGGGAAAGCGCTGCCGCCGCCTGGTCGCGGCGGCAGTTTCTCGCCCGCGCGCTCGGAGCCTCCGCCGTCGCGACCCGGCCGCGCAGACTGCTTGCAGGCGGCCCGGTCCCCGGTCGCAAGGTCATCGTCGTCACCTTCGGCGGGGGCGCGCGCGACGACGAAACTTTCTCCGAGCTCGGCCGGGCGAACATCCCGCGCATGGTCGGCGAGCTCGCGCCACAGGGGACTTTCTTTCCGCAGGTCGTCAATCGGGGCAGCCTGGGCCACTATGTCGCCACAGCGAGCATCGCGGCCGGCCGCTATGAAAGCTTCAATAACTTCGTCGCCCAGCGGCCCGCCGCGCCCACTCTTTTCGAATACCACCGCAAAGGGCTGCGCAGGCCCGCGAGCGATGTATGGGTCATCGCGCCGTCGAACGGGTTCGAGCGGCTGGGCGCGAGCGCGCACCCCGGCTACGGCGACGCTTACGCCGCCGAGGTGGTTCTGCCTAAGCGCCTGCTGGCCCAGGCCGCCGGCGGGCGGGCGCTCAAGGACTACGCGTCGCTGCTCCACGACAACTACGAGGTTCCCGCGACGCTCTCCGGAACCGGCGACGCGGGCGAGGGGGAGCGGGTCGCGGGGCTACTCAGGCTGTCGCTCACCGAATTCCGCGAGCACGCCCGGACGCTCGACTCGCCCGACGAGCTCTCGGTTTTCATCGCGAAGCGGGTCATGCGGGAGGCCGCGCCGTCGCTGCTCTTCGTAACGCTGCACGACATGGACATCGCCCACAGCGGCGCGTTTTCGCTCTACCTCGACGCGATCCGCCGGGCCGACCGTTTGGTCGCGGAGCTGTGGGCCGAAGCCGAGCAGAACCCCGAGTACAAAGGCCGTACGTCGATGCTGGTGCTTCCCGACTTCGGCCGCGATGCGGACGGGGAAGCGAGCGGCTTCCAGCACCACCGGACCGGCTCCGCGATGGCGCGGACGACGTGGATGCTCGCGCTGGGGCGCGGGGCGGGCGGAGGCAGGATCGTCGCGCGTGCGCTCGAAAGCGTGGATCTGACCCCGACCGTGGGGCGCATGCTGGGGTTCGAAACTCCATTCGCGGCCGGGCGGCCCGTGGTGGAGCTCCTGTGAAGCCCGCGGCGTTGACGGACGCCTCGTTCGCCGGCTACGACGAGGAAGCGCGCGCCCTCGCCGTGGCGCGCCTCCCGCTGCTCCGAGCCATGCCGCTGCCGGTCCTGCCCGGTTACTGTAAGCAAATCCAGAACGTCCGCTCCCTGTTCCCGGTCGAGGCGGAGCGGTTGCGCTTACAGCTCGCGGCGCTTGAGGCCCGGCCCGCGCTGATGGACGATTTCCGCCCGATCGCGGTCTCGCCGGCGTTGGAGGCGATGGACTGGGTCGGGCATCCGGAGCTGTTCGAAGGGGCGCTGGCGGAGGCGCTGTGGCAGACGGGGCAAATCGACGCGTATCACCGGGCGGGGGCGGCGTTGTTCGCGGCCCTGCCCGCGCCGTCGGGGCCGCGTGCGCCCTTGCTGCTCGGTGTCATGGGGCGCGGTGCTTCCGCCGGGGTGCCGGTGTTCACCCGGATGCGGGCGGAAGGGCTTTACCTGAAGAACGTCAGGGAAGGCGGTGCGGCGGAGGAGTTGCGGGGAGTTTTGGAGGAGCGCGCGCGGGGCGGCGAGGCGTACCGGCACTGGTATGTGGATGGCGGCTCGCCGTTGTGGGCGCTGCCGCCGGGAGTGGAGGGGTTCACC
>CAXUHL010000281.1:0-3771 GCA_964250745.1 uncultured Acidobacteriaceae bacterium | reverse complement strand
GGGTTGCAGCGGATGGTAACTCGGAAAGAGGGTGGTTGGAAAGCACGAAGCGGGTGGGACTGATTGATTTCAGCCCCGAAGATCAGAAAATGCGTTTCGCAAGCCCCATTCGATCAACGAGTCTTGCGAGAAACGACCGCTTGTGCCATGCGCGGGTATGTTGATGACGTGAAAACAGGTAAGGAGGGTTTGTTTATTAACAAACAGTTAGGGAAAGGTAAACATCCCAAGCACGCAGGTATCAGGAGGCACCCAATCCATGAAAGTCCGCGTTCTCGCCCCGGCGCTCTGCGCCGTCTCCCCTTTCGCCGCCCTGCATGCGCAGACGGCCGCGCAGTCCAGCCTCTTCAACTTCCATTTTGAAAACGCCGTGCCGTGGACGAGCGCCGGCAACGGCATCAGCAACGATCGGTGGGCCTCGGGCGAGTTCATTCTCGGCCCCTACACGCTGCCCTACCTGGGCCAGCGATGGGTCTTCGAGGCAAAGGGCGAGGTGCAGAACACCCCGACGGTCGAGGGGACCAATGTGTATATCGCCGACAAGAGCGGGATTGTCTCGCAGCTCGACGCAACGACCGGCAAGCCGGTGTGGCAGGCCGACCTGACCGCCATCTCGGGCGACCCGATGGCGTACTCGCGGAACAGTCCGGCGATCGGGACCGACAACGTGATCGTCGGCGATCAGAACTCGGCGACGCTCTACGGCCTCTCGAAGAAAAACGGGACGCTGGCCTGGAAGACCACTCTGGATACAGCGCGCGGCGCGGTCGTTACGTCCTCGGCGGTGGTCGTGAACGGGCGGGTGTACGTCGGCGTGGCGTCCGGTCAGGAGACGCTCGCCTCGGAGATCCCGGGCTTCGTGCCGAACTTTCGAGGCTCGGTCGTGGCCCTGGACGAGAGTACCGGCAAGATCCTGTGGCAAAGCTACACCGTGCCCGCGGGGTATGCCGGCGGCGCGGTTTGGGAGAGCAATTTTGCCGTGGACACCGCGCGCAACGCCCTCTATGTGACCACCGGCAACAACTATTCGGTGCCGCCGGCGGTGCTGGCCTGCCAGCTGGCGGGGAAGACTCCGGCGCAGCTGGACGCGTGCCTGTCGCCCGACGACCACATCGACAGCGTTGTCTCGTATGACATGAGCTCCGGCGCGGTGAAATGGAGCCAGCGGTTCACCAACGCCGATACCTGGACCGTTTCGTGCGAGTCGTACGCGAAGTCCCGCGCAACGCCATGCCCGAACCCGAACAGCCTCGACACGGACTTCGGCGCGGGCGCGAACCTGTTTACCGTAACCAGGAACGGCCGGGAAGTGGACGCGGTGGGAGCCGGGCAGAAGAGCGGCTCGTACTTCACGATGAACCGCGACACTGGTGAGATCCTTTGGGGTACCAATACCGGCCCGAATGGAACGATCGGCGGGATCCAGTGGGGCGCGGCGACCGATAACCAGCGCATCTACGTACCGAACGGGAACTCGGCATATGTTGAGACGACGCTGGTCCCATCCGGTGTGAAGACGAACGGCGGGTTCTGGACGGCGCTCGACAAGAACACGGGCGCGATTCTGTGGCAGACGCCGACGCTCGCTCCTTCGGTCGCGCCGAGTTCCAAGACGGCTGCACGGGCGCAGGTGCCCCCGCCGGGAACGCGCGCCATCGTGGAAGGCTCGCTTTCTGTCGCGAACGGAGTGGTTTACGGGGAGGACGTGGCCGGATACTTCGTCGCCCTGGACGCGGTGACGGGAAACGTGCTGCGATACTTCCAGTCCGGAGGCGCGGCGATTTCCGCTCCGTCTATCGTGGACGGAGTGCTTTACTGGAGCTCCGGCTACTCCGGTTACGGCGCGACCAACAACAAGGTCTACGCGTTCTGGATCGGTATCCAGTAAGCGCTCCGCTGTGTGGGAGGGTGGCCCCTAGCTTTTACGGCCGGGGGCCAGTTTCTTTTGGTGGTCGAGAAAGCGCCGCATTCGATCGAGCGAGCGGGCCTTGGTGAAGACGAGCAGGCTTTCGATCAGCGGCGGGGATTGTGCGCTGCCGGTGAGGATGGCGCGCAGGAGCATGAAGTTTTCCTTGACGGACCACTGCCTGGCCTCGCCCAGCGCACGCATCGCGGCATCGATCGCATCGTGCTCCCAGGGGGCGGCTTCCAGGGCGGTCAGCTGTTCGCCCGCGAAGGTGAGTGTTTCCTCGACCGATCGCTTTTTCGGCAGCCAGACGGATTCCGGCGGGAGGACGTGGTCCTTGAAAAAGAAGTCGGACAGGTCGCAGAAGCCGCCCAGGGTCTCGATGCGGGTCTGGACGAGCGGCGCAATGGCCCGCAGGTTCGCGTCCGAAAAGACGGTTGCGCGCAGGCGGGCGTGGAAGGCCTCGGGCGAGAGCTTGCGGATGTACTCGCCGTTCATCCAGCGGAGCTTGGCGAGGTCGAAAACCGGACCCCCGAGCGAAATGCGGCCGAAATCGAAGCGTTCGCGCATGTCCTCGAGCGTGAACAGATCGGATTGCTTCATGTTGAGCGACTGACTGACGATCTCGGCTTCGGACGGCTGGGCCATGCCGCCGCCCATCAGGCCCAGGAAGTTGAGCATCGCCTCGGGGAGGAAGCCGGAGTCGCGGTAATAATTGAGGCTTACGGGGTTTTTGCGCTTGGAAATCTTGGATTTATCGGTATTGCGGAGCAGGGGCATGTGCCAAAAACGGGGCTGCTCCCAGCCGAATGCCTGGTAGAGCAGCACGTGTTTGGGGGTCGAGCTGATCCACTCCTCGGCGCGAATTACGTCGGTGATGCCCATCAGGTGGTCGTCGACGACGTTGGCGAGGTGGTAAGTGGGGAAGCCGTCGGACTTGAGCAGGACCTGGTCGTCGACGTTGGCATGGTCAAAGGTGATGGGGCCGCGGAGTTCGTCGCGAAAGGTGGTCGCGCCTGTCTCGGGAACCTTGAGCCGGATGGTGTATGGCTTGTTCGCGGCGAGTTCGGCTTCGACTTCTTCGGGCGACAGATGGCGGGAGCGGCCCTTGTACTTGGGGGGGAGCTTGGCGGCGGTTTGGGCCTTGCGCTCGGCTTCGAGCTCGTCCGGCGTTTCGAAAGCGCGGTAAGCGTGGCCGGATTGAAGAAGCAGCTCGGCATGTTCGCGGTAGAGCGCGGTGCGCTCGGACTGGCGGTAGGGGCCGGCGGGACCGCCGATGTCCGGCCCTTCGTCCCACCGGAGGCCGAGCTGCCGGAGCGAGTCGAAGATCATCTGCTCGGAGGTGGGGACGTAGCGGGTGCGGTCGGTGTCCTCGATGCGCAGGATGAACTTGCCCCCGCGCTGGGCGGCGAAAAGCTGATTGAGCAGGGCGATGTAGGCGGTGCCGACGTGCGGGTCGCCGGTGGGCGAAGGGGCGATGCGGACGCGGATGGGGGCGAGGGTAATGTCAGGCATGGGTCAGCTTCGATGCTAGCAGAGGAGATAACAAAGAAAGCCCCGCAGGGTAGCGGGGCTTTCGGTTGAAGGTCGGATGCGCTTAGAAGGTGTACTTTCCGGCGAACTGGAAAAAGCGGGAGTCGGGCGTGTTGGATTGGAAGGTGCGCGATCCAGTTATATGGCCGCCATTGCCGGAGATACCGTTGTTACTCGGGTTTCCATAACCAGGTGTATTGAGCACGTTGAAGATGTCCGCCCGGAGTTGAAGAGCCTGCTCGCGGAAAGTGTGGAAGTTTTTGAAGAGCGAAGCGTCGACACGCTCATAGCCTGGGCCGCGTGTCTGACCACGGTTGTCGCCGACGTAGGCA
>CAXUHL010000280.1:0-3776 GCA_964250745.1 uncultured Acidobacteriaceae bacterium | reverse complement strand
CGCATGACACCCTCTGTGTCAACCTCAGGCCGTGATTTGCTCAGCCGATCGTTTGGCGAGGGCGGCGGCAGCTCCGTGCGTGCCGGGGTCGTAGGGGACGCCGTCGAGCCAGCAGCGCCATATGACGCGGATCCAGGCGCGGGCGAGGACGCGGATGGCGTGGGGGTGGTCTTTGCCGCTGGCGCGGGCGTCGTTGTAGATCTTGGCGGCCCAGGGGCTGGCATGGCGGCTGTTATCGGCGAAGGTGGTGATCGCGGCGCGGAAGCGCTTGTTGCATGCCCAGCGGAAGTGGACGGCGCGGTGCTTGCCGGATTCCCTGGTGACGGGAGTGCAGCCTGCGAGTGCGGCGACGGAGTCGGGCCCGGCATAGGCTTGGCGGCAGTCGCCCCACTCGGCGAGCACCTGGGCGGCGCTGACCTGACCCGACCTTGGCAGCGACGTGAAGATCACCCCGTCCGGGTGCTCGCCGAGCTGGGCGGCCACCGACCGGTCGAGGTTCTTGACCGAGGCGTTCAGGGCGGTGAGGACGCCGACGGCGGCGAGTACGGTGTCGCGGAGCGCCTCGGTGAGCATCACGCGGCTGGTGCCCGCCGGCGCGGCGCGGAGCTGGTGGGGCCGGGCCCGGACCGGGATGCTCGCCGAAGCCATGCCCCGGATTCGCAAGGAGCTGGCTGCGAGCGAGAACGCGATCCTGGAGTCGAACTCCATCCTCCAGTTCCTGCGGCCCACGCTATACCTGCCGGTGCTCGACCCGGCCACGGCGGACTTCAAGGATTCGGCGCGGTTGTTTCTCGACCGCGCCGACGCGCTGATCACCGTCGAGAGGGATCTCGCCCCGCGCTGGAAGTCCATCTCCCCGCGCCTGCTTCAGGGCAAGCCCACGTTCGCGGTGGCGGCACCGTCGTACCTGTCCGATGACCTGGTCGCCTGGGTTAAGGACCGTCTGGAGCGCGTCGCCTAGTTTCCCGGTAAGCCGGATTTCAGCGGCGCGAAGGGCTGCGGCTCCATGGACCCGTCGCGCTGCCGGACCAAAATCTGCACCTTGCCCTCGGCCGCTTCCAGCTGTTCCTTGCAGGAGCCGGACAGCTTCATGCCTTCCTCGAACAGGCGGATGGAATCCTCGAGCGGCAGGTCGCCCCGCTCCAGCTGGCCGACGATCGCCTCGAGCTGCTTTACGTTCTCTTCGAAACTGGCCATGCCTCTAGCCTAAATCACGCTCTCAGGGCTCGAGAAGGTGCGCTTCCTTCATCCTTCACCCTCTATTCTTCACCCTCGTCAGAACTGCTTCGCCTTCCGCGGGTACCACGTCAACCCGCCCCACACACTCACGTCCGTGTTCAGACCGGGCTTGTACAGCGGTGCCTTCCAGCCTTCGTACTGCACATAGGCGTGCAGCTCCACGTCGGGCTGGATGCGCTTGACCACATCCAGCTTGTACTGGTTTTGCGTGGTACCGCCGGCGAGGAAGTCTTTCGCCGCCTTGACATTGCGGTAGGAAACCTGCACCTGCTCGGAGGGGGACAGGTGGTAGGTGAGCCAGGCCTGGCCGCCCTTGTCCTCGCGCCCGATCGCGTCCGAGAACAGAAAGCCGTTGTCCGTCACGCCCTGCTGCGCCACTGCTTCGTAGTACAGGAAGCGCCCGCCGAAGGAGGCGTGCGTCGGCGGGTCCGTGGAGACGGACTCCACGCGGAAGTCGAGCTTGGGCACGCCCGGCACGTGCGACAGGAAGAGCCCCGAGCGGATCGCCGCCCGTCGCGGCGCGGAGATGGGAAAGACGTCGTCGTGCGCGAACGAGTCCGCGTACAAGGTGAGCCAGTTGCGCACGAACGGCAAGCGGTAGTTGAAGTCGAAGGTGCTGAACCGCGCGCCCGGATCCTGGGGTGAGTACTTCTCCTGCGAGGTGACCCCGGCCGCCGAGAAGAACGAGCGCAGAAACGTGTGTACCGTGACCGGCTCGTGTCCTTTGCCGCCGAAGATGACCGTCCGTTCGAAGCCGAACTCGAAGTTCTTCGTCGGATGGAGGCTGATCTTTTCCGAGTGGAAGTACGGGTGCTGCACAGCGGTGTGGCCCTGGAGCGAACCGTAGAAGAAGTCGTAGCGCACCGGACCGAGCAGCCGCGAAAAGCCCGGAATGCGCAGCGGTTCCACCCGGTTGATCTCAAAGGCGTAGGGGTTTTGCGAGTTGTCGCTCCAGCCGAACGCGCCCCCCCGGCCCGGACCCCACCAGTGGTCCGTCTTGCCGAAGGAGATCTCGTGATTGAGCAGGTGGTAGGAAAGGTTCGCCTCGAGCAGGCGCAGGTGGTTCTGTGACCCGAGCGGCCCGACCGGAATCGTTGCCTGGCGCGGGACCGAGTTATAAGGGATGAAGTCCACCTGCTCGGACAAAAACTGGCCCAGCGCGGGGGTATAACCGACGGCCGAAGGGGCATGCTGGTACTCCCCGCGCACCGCCAGGGTGAAGCGCCCGGCTTCGATGCGCCCGCCCGCGCCGGAGTAGTTGTTCCAACCCGCCTGGTAGGGGCGTCCGTAGTTGTTGTAGATCGTCTGGCCCAGGTGGTAGCTGTCGTTCAGGGGCGTGTCGGTGATGCCGAGCGAGTCGGTATACACCCGGTCGAGTTCGGCATGGATACCGGAGGAAGCCAGGTCCGGCGACAGCTCGTGGAGCACCGCGAGGTAGATGTCCCGTGCTTCCTCGGCCCCCGCGCCGCGCCCGTTTTCGACCTTGTCGCCGGTCTCATCGAGCATGTGGACGATGGCCAGGCGAGTCCAGGGCCGCAGGCCGACGAAAGCGGTGTCAAGGTAGCCGAGAGCTTGCAGGCGGTCGAGCGCGGGATACACCCAGCTGTCATAAGGCAGGTACGCCGAGCCGAGCCCTTCGAGCTGGTGCACGGGCAGCTCCGGGCGGTAGTCTTTCGGCAGCGCGACGGTACCCGGCGCGGGTTTGTAGGGGCTGTTTTGCGTGTCGGGCGAGTACGGCTGCCGGCCGGGGGCTGGCGGCGGCGCGGGCTCCTCGGTTTGCGCCTGAAGCGAGGTCTGGAGAGCGCCGGGTTGGATGGACAAAGCAGTAGCCAAACCTGCAAGAACGGCAAATCTCACTCTCACCTCGGGGCGCCGGACGGGCTTCACGCGTTTACGGCCCGGTCGAGTGGGCTCGGTTCTTTTCGTGAGCCTAGATGAACGCCGGGGGGAAAACAAGTGTGCAGCGGGCCCCCGAAAGCGGGTTGTCGCGGGAAGCGACACGCTCAGGAGGTGAGCCCGGCGACCGCGGTGCGCTCGGTTTGCCGCTGCCAGGCTTTGGAAAAGATGCCGCGCTCGCGGAGGGCGGCTTCGAGCTTGGCGCGCGCCCCTTGGGGCTCGCCCGGCTGCACCGGCAAGAACGGAACCGCCTCCATCCAGCTGGGGCCGCCGCGCGGGAGCCGAGCCCGGGCCGCGCACTCAAAGGCCACCCGGTACGCGGCCAGGGCATCCTCCCCGTCTACCTGAATCGTTGGAAACGTCGGGGCGGGCCGCTTCTCCTGTCCGGCGGGGGCGGCCGCCGCCGGCCTCCGCGGCCGGCGCCCCGCGCCCCCCACGGCCCCGGCGGCCTTTGCGAAGGGGATCCCGTGGCTGTATCGCGCACCGGGCGAGAGCACCGCACGACCGTTTTCGCCCCCCGGATCGAGGCGCTCCTGCGGCAGCACCTCGGGGCCGACCTGTTCCGGCTGGAGCCGGACACGATCGGCATCGCCGGGGCCGGGCCGATGGACGCGGTGCTGCGCAGCAGGCCCGCCGGACCC
>CAXUHL010000279.1:3124-3778 GCA_964250745.1 uncultured Acidobacteriaceae bacterium | reverse complement strand
TGGACGCCCGAGAGCGCGTGCGTCTCGATCTCGTCGGTGTAGAAGACCTTCTGCAAGGCCTCGATGTGGATCAGCCGTTCCGCCATTCCTTCTCCTTTAGTTGAGCCGAATTCTGTCCGTCGTATCCCAGCGCGACATATCGGACAGGATCACCGTGTCGCCCTCGTGCAAGCCGCCCTGGACCTGGATGGCATTGACGCTCGCACGCCCGACCTTGACCGGAACGCGCACCGCGCCGTTGTCCGGCGTCAACCGGAAGAGCGAGATCGTCGAGTTCTCGTTGCCGAACGCAGGGCGGCCCACGTAGAGCACATCCGCCAGACGGTCCAGGTCGATGGTCCCGTCCACGCTCAGGTCGGGCCTGGCCCCTAACGGGAGTGGCCCCGTAAGTTTCGCGTCCACGGTGACCGTCCCGTTGATGACGGCGGGGTCGATCCGCGTGACCTCCGCCGGGATGACGCCGTTGTGGGTGTCGATCTCCGCGGGCTGGCCCAGCTGGATGTCGCGAGCCTGGGTTTCGGCGATCTTGAGCGAGGCCTTGAGCTGGTCGGGCTGGACGACCTTGGCCAGGGTGGTGCCTACCGCAACGTGCTCGCCAACCTGGTGCGGCAGGTCGACCAGCACGCCAGCGATGCCGGCGCGGACACTCAACGC
>CAXUHL010000279.1:0-3114 GCA_964250745.1 uncultured Acidobacteriaceae bacterium | reverse complement strand
GTGGCGCGGGGCGGGGTGCCCGCCGTGGCCCTGGGGGGCGCGGGGGGCCAGGGGCGCGCCGCCGGGGGGCGCCCGCTCCCCCCCCACGCCCGCGATGCCGGCCTTGACCTCGAGCGCGGCTTTTTGGCGCTGCTTGAGGGCGAGCACCGCCCGCGCCTCATCCACCTTGGTCTGCTGCACCTCGAGCTGCGTCGCGATGGCCTGCTCGTTGACCGTGAGCCGGTCGGCCTCGATGCCGCCGCGGGTGTTCAGCTCGTCGGCCTTGCCTTTCGACTCGCTGTATTTCAGCCCCGAGATGACGCCCAGGTCGTAAAGAGCCTTGTCGGTGGCGGCCTGCTTTTGCGCCTGCGCCTGGTCGGCGGAGACGGTGGCCGCGCCCGCGCGCTGGGTCATCAGGTCGCTGCGGAGCTTGGCCTTGATGTTGAGCAGGTCGACCTGCGCGGCCTTGACGCCGAGCTCGGCACCCAGCAGCTCCTGGTCCAGCTGCGGGTCGGTCAGGTCCATCAGCACGGTGTCGGGCTGGACTTTCGCGCCGGGCAGCACGCGCAGGCGGACCACGGTCGCTTCGGTCTCGGCGGGGATGAGGCGGATGCGGTCCTCGCGGGGGACAAGGGTGCCGATACCGCGCACCTGGCGCACCATGGGGCCGCGCTTCACGGTGTCGGTCCAAACGGTGCTTCTTTCGACGCTCGGGGCGGCCGGCTTGAGCCGGGCGACGGCAAACCCCGCGCCGCCCAGGACGAGGATGAGGAGCACGGCGAGCAGGGCGCGGTTGCGGGTGCGTTTGCGTTTCAGGTCGGGGCGGGCGATGTCCATACGAGCGTTCTGTTCGCACGTAGGCCGCCAAACCCGCTGGCGCGTAAGTCATTGACTTTGCTCAGAAGCGCCGAGCCATTGCAGTCCGGAACTGTCCATTTCCGGACAGGGGTGTCCATTTTCGGACGCAAGAAGAGGCCGCCCTCGCGAGCGGCCCTGGATCGAGCACGTCCTACTTGGACGAGGTAAACACCGCCACGCACCCCGGCAGGGGGCCGCACAGCGGGTTCGGGTTCAGCAAGGGGACGAAGATCTGGTTCGTCACCGGGTTCACCGCGACGCTGTGCGCGTTGGTGCCGGTGGGGATGTTCTCGATCCACTTGTTGGTCGCCGCGTCGATGACGCCCAGCACCGGGGTCGCCTTGGTCGCCGAAGGGCTGGTGAAGTAGTCGCGCGCGGCCGTGTAGTAGCGGTTGTCGTAGGCGTTGTAGGCGACGAAATCTTCCCCGCCCACCTCCGTCAGATTCGCGAGGATCGTGCCGTTGCTCGCGTCGACGATATAAGTGCGCGGGGCGAACTGGACCGGATCCGGCGCGGGGAAACCGGGGTCGCAGCCGGCGATCACGTTCGAGCCCGGCCCTTGCGCCAGGGTCGAGGGCTGGCAGTTGTCCAGGCCCGGGTACACCTTCTCGACCGCGCCGGTCGCCGGGTCGAGGATCGCGAGCACGCCGGTGGCGGTATCGGTGGCAACGCTGACCACGAACTTCTGGAGCCGCGTATCGTACAGAACGCCGCCGATCGAGCCCAGGTGCGCGTTTGGGGTTCCGTTCGTTCCGTCGAAGACGATGCGCTTGCGGATCGTCAGCGTTTGGGTCGAGATGAGGGTCAGGAACGACTCGCCGGGGTTGTTGTTGGCTGCCGCCACCGTGCCGGTCCGGGGGTCGTAGTCGAAGGAGCCGACCCGGAGCGAGCCGCCGGTGTCGAGGGTCGCGATCTCCGGGGGGTTCGCGGGGTCGGCCGCGAGATCGAAGACGCGCACCATGCTGGGGTAGTCTCCGGCCCACAGTTGCGTGCCGATGACATAGGCGCCGTCCGGCCCGGACTTCGCAACATTGGCGTTGGGCCCGGCGAAGACGGGCGCGGTTTGGCCGATGAGGGTGTCGGTGAGCGCGTTGAAGACGATGACGCGCTTGTTTGTGCGGTCCGCGAAGGCACCGATCTGGGTGGCGGGATTGACGGAGATCTGGTTGAACGAGCCGAGCGGGGTCGCTGCCGTGATGCCGGGAACGGCCAGGTAGCCGAGGGGGCGCACGGGACCGGGGGCGGCCTGGCCGAAAGCGACGAGGCCGGTCGAGAGGGCGGCCAGTGTGAACGCCGGGAAGAGTCGAGTCATGAGCTTTTCCTTTTGAGGAGGTGGCCGCCGGACCGCTTCGATCGGTGGCACCACGATGCTACTTTCCGGCTGTGAGGAAGGAAAAGTCTTATAAGACTTCTCGCGCATTTCTTTCAGCTACTGGCGCGGCAGCACGAACAAGGACACCCTAGAAGCGATCTCATAAACGATTTTGCTGCTTCGGCGACGCTCGTGAGCCCCGCTTTGCGGCGGGTCTCATCCGGGGCTTCACCGAGGTTGCGGGTTTATGAGACCGCTTCTGGTGCTATCTGGAGAAGGCCGCGTCGAATACCGCGAGCAGGACGACCATGAGCCCCAGGAGGAGGATGTACAGCCGGAACGCGCGGTAGCTGACATCGAGGATGGCCTGCGCGTCTTCGGGGCGCCCGGCCTGCTCCCGTGTTTGCCGGTAGATACGCCACATCAGGAATGCGGCAGCCGCCAACGCGAAGACGACAAGCCCCGCCAGCGCGAGGAAGTCGGGCCTGTGCGGGAGCTCCCTCCTGAAAAGAAAGCAAGCCCGCGCCAGATGGAGGGAGGCCGAAGCGTTGAATACGAGCGCGAGCGCGCCATGAAGAGAGCGATAGGGCTTGCCGGCAACGGTCCGCTGACAGGCAAGCCGTGCGTTCCGTGAAGGGATAGAGATTGCCACCGGTGTGCCCTCCGGCTTCCATACTGCCATCGTGAAAGTGGGCTGTGGAAGAAATCCGATGAACTTCTTGAACCTGGGGTCATGCTGAGGAGCGAAAGCGACGAGGGACCTGCTTCCCTTGGACTGCTCGCAAGAAGCAAGTCCTTCGCTTCGCTCAGGATGACCCTTTGTTCAAAGTCTTACTGAATGATGAGCAGGGAAGCGATTCGAAGAGCCTGCTCCGCCGAAAAGGATTTGCGGTCCTGCTGCCTGCCCGATGGTATAGTTCGGTCATGAGCCGGGACTCCGACGCAACCCTCCGCTGCTGTTGTTG
>CAXUHL010000278.1:2580-3785 GCA_964250745.1 uncultured Acidobacteriaceae bacterium | reverse complement strand
CTGCAACGTCAGTCTAGGCTCAAACGACGGGTCATCCTGAGCGAAGCGAAGGACCTGCTGTTCTCTCGCTCGGCGCGCAACGCAGGTCCCTCGTCGCTCCGCGCCTCAGGATGACCCCTCGTTTAAGAAGGGGTGATGAGCCTGCGCAGGTTCTGGGCTACGTAGGCGACCTGATCCTCGCCCATGTTGCTGAAAAACGGCAGAGCCAGTGTCCGCGGGCTTTCCCGCTCGGTGACCGGGAGCGGGTTTGGGCAGGGCCGGCCGGCATAGGCGGGTTGGCGGTGGATGGGGGCGAAGTAACGGCCGGTTTGGATGCCCTGTTCGGCGAGCGCGGCGGCGATGCGGTCGCGGTGTCCAGCATGCACGCGGACGACGTAGACGAACCAGCTGATTCGGTCGCCCTCGTCCGGCGGCGCGGGCAGCTGAAGGCCCGGAACCCCGGCGAGCGCGGCCCCGTACAGCCCGGCTACGCGCTCGCGCTTGGCCAGGATTTCTCCAAGCCGGTCCATCTGCGCGCAGCCCAGGGCGCAGTTGATCTCGCTCAGGCGGTAGTTGTAGCCGAGCGTGGAGTGCTGGAGCCAGTCGTCCGAGGGGGCGCGGCCCTGGTTGCGCATCGCGCGCATGGCGCGGGCCAGGGCGGGGTCGGCGGTGACGACCATGCCGCCCTCGCCGGTGGTGATTTGTTTGTTGGGGTAGAAGGCGAAGACGCCCGCGTCGCCGAAGGTGCCCGCTTGCCGGCCGCGGCTGGTCGCGCCGATGGCCTCGCAGGCGTCCTCGATCACGCGCAGGTCGTGGCGTTGGGCGAGAGCGAGCAGCGCGTCTACCGCAGCCGGGCGTCCGAAGGTGTGGACGAGCATGAGAGCGCGTGTGCGCGGGGTGATCGCCTTTTCCGCCGCGACAGGGTCCATGTTGAGCGTAATGGGGTCGATGTCGACGAAAACCGGGACTGCGCCCTCGTAGCGGATGGTGTTGGCGGCGGCGATGAAGGTGAACGAGGGGACTAAAACGTCATCGCCCGGCCCCAGGGCGAGCGCGCGCACGCACAGGTGCAGCCCGGCCGTGCCGGAGCTGACCGCGATGGCGTGCGGGAGGCCGGTGAGGGTTTGGAACTGCCGCTCGAACTGCTCCATGCGCGGCCCCAGGCTCAGGCGGTCGCTCCGGAGCACGGCGGTGACGGCGTCGATTTCGCGGTCGGTGATATCGGG
>CAXUHL010000278.1:0-2480 GCA_964250745.1 uncultured Acidobacteriaceae bacterium | reverse complement strand
GCCGCTCAGCCTTGCTTCTGCAGCAGAACATCCCGGTCGGGCAGGGTGGTGAGCACCTCCGCGATGCGCTCGGCGGCGGTGCCGTCGCCGTAAGGGTTGCGCATGCCGGAGAGCCCGGCGCGGAACTCGGGCGTGAGGGCTCTTTGCAGGGCGGCGAGGATGGCGGAGGTCTCCGGCGGGGTGTCGAGGACGTTCGCCGGGCGCTCGCGACCCTTCTGGCGCAGGCCCACGTTCACGGTCGGCAGCGCGAACGAGGCCGTTTCCATGATGCCGCTCGAGGAATTGCCGAGCATCGCGGCTGCCTCGCGAAGCAGGGCCCAGTACTCCATCGCGGGCAGGTTTACAAAAAGCCGGCTGCCGGGGCGGGTTTCTAAAAAGGCGCGGGTGCGAGCGGCGAGCGCGCGCGAGCCCGCGTCCGCATTGGGGTAGCAGAAGACGATCTGTTCCTCGACCCGCTCCAGTGCGGCGAACAGCGCGTCTGCCTCGGCGGTGGTCTCAGACAAAAGCGTAACCGGGTGGTAGGCGACGACGACCGTGGGGCGGCTCAGGTCGAGCGCGAGCGCCGCTTCGAGCTCCGCGCGCGGAGGCAACTGCGACTTGCGGAGGTGGTCGAGCGAGGGCGCGCCGGCCCGGTGCACCCGCCAGGGCTCCTCGCCCATCGCGATGACGCGCGCGCGGGCAGCCGGGGTGGAGGTGAAGTGGATGTGGCACATTTTGGTGAGGGCGTTGCGGACCGCGTCGTCGATCGCGCCCTCACTACGCTCGCCGCCTTCGATATGGGCCATGGGGATGCGCAGGGCCAGGCTGACCGAGGCGGGGGCCAGCATCTCGTACCGGTCGGCGATGAGCAGGAGTACGTCGGGCCGGAGCGCGCCCAGGGTGTCGGCGAGCGAGAGGGTGGCGACGCCGATGCTCTTGGCCATGCCGACGTCGGTGTCGGAGGAGAGCAGGCACTCGATGCGGGCAGACACGGGCAGGCCGTCGCGCTCGATCTCGCCGACGGTGAGTCCGAACTCGGGGGACAAGTGCGAGGCCATGGCGAGGATGTGCAGATCGACCTCCGGGTGCGCGTGGAGCGTGCGCAGCGGCCAGAGGAGGTGGCTGTAGTCGGCGCGGGAGGTGGTGACGGCGGCGATCTTGATCATGGCAGCAAGGCACGGCGGAGCGCGGCTTCATCCCAGGCGGTCACGGCCCGGCGAATGGGGTCGAGGTCGGCGGGTTCCCGTGTGCCACGGAAAACGCGCTGCGGGCCGAGGTGCTCGCCGGAGGCGAACAGGGCTTCGTGGAGGCGGTCGCCGGGGCGCAGGGCGGTGTACGCGATCGCGACGCCGGAGCGGCCGGAGCGGGCGATCATGTGCTCGGCGAGCTCGGCGATGCGGCGGGCCGGGGTGGTTTCAGGTACGTACAGGCCGGGCTCCCGCGCGTCGAGCAGGGCCTGCACGGCCTGGCGGGCGGAGACGAAGAAGCGGGTCGCTTCCGGGTGGGTCACGGTGACGGGGCCGCCGCTCCAGATTTGCTTCGTGAAGAGCAGAGCGACCGAGCCGGACGAACCGAGGACGTTGGGCAAGCGGACGACAGTACGCCCGGCAGCGAGGGTCAGGCGCTCGGCGACCTGCTTGGTCGCGCCCATCGCGCTTACGGCGGCAACGGCTTTGTCGGTGGAAACGAGGACGAAGCGCTGAGCCCCGCCGGCCGCCTGGAGGCAGGCTTCGGTACCCAGGATGTTGGTTTCCGCCGCGGCGAGCGGGTTGGCTTCCATAAGCGGCACGTGCTTGTGGGCCGCGGCGTGGAAGACGATCTCCGGCCTGTGCGTGGTGACAACGTGACGCAGGAAAGCCGGGTTGGTCACGGAGCCGACGAGCCGCGCCGCGGGCAGGTGATCGAGCCGGTAAAGGCCGTGCTCGGACTGGTCGAGTAGTGACAGTTCGCACACCGGTGCCAGCGCGCGGGCCAGCAGCGAGCCCAGCGAGCCGCCCGCCCCGGTGATGAGGATGCGTTTGCCGCCGAGCTCGCCGGGGATGCGCAAAGGCTCGTCTTCAGGCAGGAAGCCGTGCCAAAGAGGGGGCATGTGCATACGATACCGGTATGGACCCTGCTCTCCTGCCTGCGACGGAACAACTGGCGCTCCTGCGCGCGGGCGGGATCTCCGCGCCGGAACTCGCGGAAGAGCACCTGGCCCGGATCGAGCGGCTGAACCCGTCGTTGCGGGCGTTTGTGGAGTGCGATCCCGAGCGGGTGCGGGCCCAAGCCCGTGCTGTGCGCGGGGGCAAGCTTGCGGGGCTGCCAGTGTCGGTCAAGGCATGCATCGAGCTCGCCGGGCACCGGTGCGAGATCGGCAGCATGCTGCGGCGCGGGGCCATGGCGGCGGCGGACGCGGCGGCGGTCGCGCGGCTGCGAGCGGAGGGCGCTGTCGTTCTGGGAACCACGAACTGCCCGGAGCTGCTGATGGCATACGAAACAGCCAACGACCTGTATGGGGC
>CAXUHL010000277.1:0-3818 GCA_964250745.1 uncultured Acidobacteriaceae bacterium | reverse complement strand
CGTTCCAGCTGCTGCGCGCCGCGCCGGTTCTTAAAGCGGGCCCCATGCGCGCGATCGCGGCGGCCAGCGCCGCCACCGGGTTGGGCCGCCCGGCATCGGTCCAGGAGTGGCCGCCGGGCCCTTCGACGCCCGCCTCGAAGCGTTTGCTGCCGAGCGCGCCGGTGACCGCGACGGTACTTCCGGCCCCGTCGAGGACCAGGTGGGCCGCGATACGCCCGCGCCACTCAGCCTGCTCGTAGACATGGCGCATCCCGCGCAGGTCGCCCTCGCCCTCCTCGCCCACGTTCGCGAGGAAGACGATCCTGCAGGCGGGCTCGATGCGCGCATGGCGCAGCGCGGCGGCGACCCCGAGCAGCCCCGCCAGGCCGGCCCCGTTGTCGCACGCGCCGGGGCCCTGGAGACGTGTGCCCTCCCCGCGTGGCGCGAGGACCGTGTCCGCGGGGAAGCCCGGATCAAGGTGCGCGGACACGATCACGACGGGGCCGGTCTCGCTGCCGCCGAGCGAACCCGCGACATTGCCGACCGCATCGAGCGCGACCGCGTGGAGCCCGAGCTCGCAAAACCGCAGGCGCAGCCACTCGGCCCGGGGGCCCTCGGCAAAGGGCGGCGCGGGCACCCCCACGCACTCGGCCTGCCACAGCCCGATCTGCCGCTCATGAAGGTGAACCCAGCCCAGGGCCGCATGGACCGCGCGCCGGGACGCGATTTGCCCGATGTGCGCGAAGGCGGAAACGGGCGGGGAGGGCATGGAACTCAGCCTATAGCACTTCATCCCGACCCGCGTTCCCCGCGTACCGGACCGAGTGCAGCCACAGCCCGCTTGCCGGCGCGCATGTGCCCGCCGCTTCTCTCGATCGCGCCGCCAGGATCCCCGGCAGAGCCTCCGGCGGCAGCATGCCCCGGCCCACCAGCAGGAACGTCCCCACCAGGTTGCGCACCATATGGTGGAGAAAGCCCGACCCGGTGACGCGGTAGACGGCCAACTCCGGCGAGGGCTGCTCCCAGGAAGAGGTAAAGACGGTTCGCACCGTCGAGCCCGGCCCGAGCGAACGCTCCGCAAGGTCCGGGTCGCGCGCCGCGAAGGAGCGAAAGTCATGCTCGCCCACCACCAGCGCCGCGGCCCGGCGCATGGCTTCGAGGTCGCATGGAAATGTCCAGGGCAGCACGTACGGGGCCGTCCAGGGTGGGCAGAACGGCGCCCGCCACACGCGGTACTCATAGGTCTTGGCGCGGGCCGAGTGCCGCGCGTGAAACCCCGGCGGGGCGTGCGCGGCGTCAAGCACCCGCACCGACGGCGGCAGGACGTTATTGAGCGCCCGCTTGAGACTCGCCGCCGGGATCGTGCTCGCGAGCGCGAACGAGGCGACCTGCCCCAGCGCGTGGACCCCGGCATCGGTGCGGCCGGAGCCTTGCGGCAGCACGCGCGCACCGGTGACGCGCCGCAGCGCCGCGGCCAGCTCGCCCTGCACCGTCCGAAGCCCCGGCTGCACCTGCCATCCGGCGAACGGGCCGCCGTCGTAGCAGAGCGTCAGTTTCCAGATGGGAACCGAATCCACGTGACGAGCGTACCGGATTTCGGAACCTTTCCTTTCCCGGTCCGCATCTTGACCGCTGAGATAGACTTACGGTGACTTGGCGGCTGCCCCACTTTCGGTTTCGCAGGCTCTTCGGCACAGAATAAGGATCACGAATGCTCCACGGCAAACCTCGCTCCATCCGGCAAAGGCACCTCCACGCCGCCGCCCTGCTCAGCGCCCTCGCGCCGCAAGCCCTGCTCGCGCAAGCCGCCCCGCCTCCCGACCCGCAAGCGCAAACCAGTCCCGGAACGGACGCCGCGGCCGCCGGCAAGAAAGGCACGACCCCGGGCCCCAGCACCTCTCTGGCGGCGACGATCGAAGGCCTGCCGCCGGAGCCCCAGCCGAACCCCACGCAGCCCTTGTTCCTGCGCCCTACCGCGCGCGACTTTACCCGGCCGCGCAGCTACTTCCAGAACCCCGTCTCCCCCTACCTGGCCACCACCGCCGAGGTGCCGCGGTTTTCGAACTCGCCCCGGCTCGACGACCTGGTCCGCAACGGGCGCATTTTCCTCTCGCTGACCGACGCCGTCATTCTCGCGCTCGAAAACAACTACGACATCGCCATCCAGCGCTACAACCTCGACATCGCCGACACCGACATTCTCCGGTCCAAGGCGGGGACCACGCTGCTGGGCGTCAACGCGGGCCTCGTCACCGGGACGATCGGCTCCTCCACCGCGGCGCTCTCGACCGGCGGCGGCCCCGGCGGCACTTCCGCGACGGCGTCCGGGGCGGCCTCCGGCGCGTCCGGCCTGGCGCTCACCACCAATCAGCTCGGTACCGTCATCGAGCCGCTCGACCCTGTCGTCACCGCCGGGATCCAGCTCGAGCGCCAGTACCAGCCGCAGCCCAGCCCCCTGTTCACCGGCACCAGCCGTTTGTCGAACAACACCAACAGCTATAACTTCGGCTACACGCAGGGCTTCCAGTCCGGCACGCTCGCGCAGTTCACCTGGAACAACACCTACAACACCCAGGCCAACCCGTTTCAGGTCTTCAGCCCGCAAACCCAGTCCACCATCAACCTGCAGCTCACCCAGCACCTCCTGCGCGGCTTCGGCCCGGGGGTCAACGGGCGCTTCATCCTTCAGGCGAAGAATAACCGCCGCGTCGTGGACTCGGCGTTCCGCCAGCAGATCCTGTACACAATCAACCAGATCGAGAACATTTACTGGGGCCTGGTGGGCGCGTACGAGGACGTGCAGTCGCGTCAGCGCTCGCTCGCGCAGTCGACCCAGCTGGCCTCCGACGACCAGAAGCAGCTCGAGATCGGCACCCTGGCCCCGCTCGACGTGGTGAACGCGAAGAGCGCGGTCGCGAGCGACCAACAGGCGCTCACCTCGTCCCAGTCCACGCTCGAGTACCAGCAGCTGATCATGAAGCAGGCGATCGCCCGCGACCTGGACGACGAAACCATCGCGAACGCCCCCGTGATCCCCACCGATCGCGTGTCGCTGGTGCCGATGGCCGAGGAGGGCATGCCGATCGAGGACCTGGTGCGGCGCGCCGAAGCCAACCGGCCCGAGCTGGAGCAGGCGATCCTGGCGCTCAAAAACGACGAGATCACCCTGCGCGGTGAGAAAAACGCGCTGCTGCCCACGTTGGACGGCTATGCGTTCTACGGCGCTTCGGCGCTCGGCGGACGGGCGAACCCCATTGCCGGCACCTCGCCTTTCGGAACGCCCACGCCGCCGGCGGCCCCGGTGGGTTTCGGTACGGTGCTCGGCGACACGTTCTCGAACGTGAACCCCAACAAGGGCGCGGGCGTTCAGGTAAACATCCCCATCCGCAACCGGCTCGCGCAGTCCGAGCAGGCCCGGTCCGTGCTCGAGTACCGCCAGCAGCAGGCGCGGGTGCAGCAGCTCTACGTGCAGGTACGCATGCAGGTGCTCAACTCGCACTTCGCGCTGACCAACGACCGGGCGCAGGTCCGCGCGGCCGACGCGGCCCGCGAGTTCGCCTTCCAGTCGCTCGACGCGGAACAGCGCAAGCTCCGGCTCGGCGCTTCCACCACCGCCAACGTGCTGCAGCAGGAGCGCAACCTGGCCACGGCCGAGGACAACCTGATCAACGCCCGGGCCACCTACGCCAAGGACCGCGCGGGCTTCTCGAACGTGCTCGCCAGCACGCTCGACAACTACGGCATCTCGCTGGGCGACGCGGCAACAGGCAAGGTGACGCAGCAGCCCACCATCCCGGGGCTGGAGCCGGCCTCGGCGCAGAAGCTGCCCAGCCCCACCC
>CAXUHL010000276.1:1743-3834 GCA_964250745.1 uncultured Acidobacteriaceae bacterium | reverse complement strand
CAGGCGGCCCTGCTCGTCCTTGCTGGCATTGGGGTACTTGAGTTTTTTCTGGATGTCCTTGACCGTGATCAGGCCCTTGAGTTCGTAGGCGTCGTTGACCACCAGCAGCTTTTCGACGCGATGGTCGTGCAGGATCGCCTCGGCGTCCTCGAGGGTGGTGCCCTCGGGGACGGTGATGAGGTCCTTCTTGGTCATCACGGCGGAGATGGGGATGTCCGTCCGGGTTTCGAACCGGAGATCGCGGTTAGTGAGGATGCCGACCAAACGCTTGCCCTGCGTGACCGGGACGCCCGAAATCTTGTAGCGCCGCATGACCTCGAGCGCGTCGTGGATCATCTGCTCCGGGGCGATCGTCACCGGGTCCACGATCATGCCGCTTTCCGACCGCTTGACCTTGTCCACCTCCGCCGCCTGCGCCTCGACCGACAGGTTGCGATGGATCACGCCCAGGCCGCCCTGCTGCGCCATCGCGATGGCCAGGCGCGACTCGGTGACCGTGTCCATGGCGGCCGAGAGCAGTGGGGTGTTGAGGGTGATCTTCCGGGTGAGCCGGGTCTCGGTCGAAACCTGGTTGGGGACGACTTCGGAGAAGGCGGGGACGAGCAGGACGTCGTCGAAGGTCAGGGCTTCAGGGATCGGGTGTTCAATCATGGGTGAAGGGAACGGTGCGCGCCGCGCACAGCCTTCGCCCTAGTGTAGCGCCTCGACGGTCTGGGTCTCGGCGGGTTGCGCGTCCATCAACTTGCGGGCCAGGTAGACGTAGATCGTGGCGTCGGTTCCGGCCTTTTGCTTCATGTCGGCACCGCTGCCGTGGCCGCCTTCCAGGATCTCCCGGTAGAGGAACGGCTCGTGGAACTCGGTCATGCGCGCGGCGAACTTGCGGGCGTGCACCGGGCCCACTCGGTCGTCCTTGGTCGTGGTCCAGATGAGCGGCTCGGGGTAGGCGCCGCCGGGCTTGAGCTGGTTGTAGGGCGAGATGGAAGCGAGAAACCGGCGCTGGTCGGGGTTCGCGACTGAGCCGTACTCGCCCACCCACGAGGCCCCGGCGGCGATCTGCTCGAAGCGCAGCATGTCGAGCAGCGGGACTTCAATCACAACTGCATTCCACATCCGGGGGTGCTCGGTCATCTCGACGCCCATGAGCAGGCCGCCATTTGAGCCGCCCTCGATGCCGAGCCGGCGCGTGGAGGTGATCTTGCGGGCAACGAGGTCCTGCCCGACCGCGGCGAAATCGTCGTAGATGCGCTGCCGGTGGGTGGTCAGTCCCGCCTCGTGCCAGGCCGGGCCGAACTCGCCGCCGCCCCGGATGTTCGCGAGCACGTACACGCCGCCATGCTCCAGCCACAGCTTGCCCAAAACGGGGTCGTAGCGCGGGGTCTCGGGCACTTCGAAGCCGCCGTAG
Organism: uncultured Acidobacteriaceae bacterium; assembly: GCA_964250745.1. Taxonomy (GTDB): domain Bacteria; phylum Acidobacteriota; class Terriglobia; order Terriglobales; family Acidobacteriaceae; genus EB88. Next base: position 2,432 of record CAXUHL010000276.1, on the reverse strand, counting down.
GCGTACAGCAGGGTCGGGTTCGAGCCGTCGTACTTCAGGCCTTTCCGGTGGACGACGAAGTAGGGAACCTTGGTGCCGTCCTTTGAGGTCGCGGTGAGCTGCTCGACCGTGTCCTCCGAAGCGTCGAACTGCGCCGGGAGCTCCTTGACCGGCGTAAGCTTGCCGGTTTGCGCGTCGCCCTGCTCCAGGACGGAGGGCGTGAGAAAGCCTGTTCGCGACAGGAAGAAGGTATCGCTCGCGGTGTCGCCGGTCGCGATGGAGACGGTCTGGTTCTCCGGGACGGCGAGCTTGGTGCGGCTCCACGCGCCCTGGGGCGAAACGGAGTAGGTGTAGGCGCGGCCCTGCACGTTCTCGAGCGTGGTGAGCAGCAGGTGATTCTTGGTGAAGCCGACCCGCTGGGCGAACTCCTTCTCCGTCGGGGTGAAAACTGGCACGGCCTGGAGGTGGGCGGGGTCTCGCTCGGCTGCTTTCAGGTCAAGCGCGAGGACGGACCCCTGCGGGAAGCCCTGCCAGTCCTGCTTGACGGTGACGATGAGCTGCCCATGCAGCAGGCCCTCCATGTCCGCTTTCTCGGGCAGCGCGAGGCGCTTCGGCCCGGATGGAGTCAGGAGCGAATACTGGCGCTCGAAGAAGGATGGGCTGCGCGAGAGCAGCACGGCCTGGTGGCCCTGCGCGTCGTGCAGCACCTG
>CAXUHL010000276.1:0-1643 GCA_964250745.1 uncultured Acidobacteriaceae bacterium | reverse complement strand
AGGCACTGCTTGTTCTCGGGGTACAGGCACTCCAGGCCCTCGGCGACCCATTTTTCGCCGTCCTTGCGGGAGAGCGCGTCGTAATCGAGCACCGTCTGCCATTGCGGATTCTTTTCGGCGTAGCCGACCAAGTTCGTCCTACGGAGGATGCCCTGCATGTGCCCCGCATCTTGCCAGAAGTTATAGACCGCGCTCTCGCGCAGCTGCGGCGCGGGAATGCGGTCGGGGGACTCCAAAACCTTGAGCGCCTCGGCCTGCATGGGGGCGAAGCGCGGGTCGGCTTCAAGCACCTTGGCGGTGCGCTCGTTTTCCTGCTTGACCCAGGCGAGCGAGCGCGGGGAGGCGACCTGTTCGAGCCAGATGTAGGGGTCGGGCTGCTCGGTTTGGCCTTGGGCGATGAGGGATGGCAGGCAGAGAAGGGAAGCGAACAGGGTGCGCATCATGGGTCGAATCCTCAGTCTGCGTCCACTGTAAGGCACGGCTAGCGATTTTATGCTGGACTTTGTCGCGGGTCTGAGTCTACATTGTAGGAGTTATGAGCGAAGCCGGTTTGGGCGAGTTCGAGCAGCTTCTCCTCCTGGCGATCCTGCGCCTGGGAGACGGGGCCTATGGGGTGGCGATCCGCGCGGAACTCGAGGGGTGCGCGCGCCGCAAAACCACGCCGGGCGCGCTGTACACCACGCTGGAGCGGCTGGAAGGGAAGGGACTGCTCGCCGCCCGCACCGGCGAGCCGACACCCGAGCGCGGGGGCCGGGCCAAGCGGTACTACAGGGTCACCAGGGAGGGCCATGCGCGGCTGGTGACGGCGCAGCGGGCGTTCGAGAGGATGCGAGTGGGGCTGAATCTACTGGGGGAAGAGCATGGATAAGGCAATTGCTGGGGAGAGGGTTCTTCGTCTGTGCGTCTCGCGCGAGCGGGCTGCAGAGCTGGTGGGGGATTTGCTGGAGGCGCGGCCGGGGTTGGTGCGGTTTTGGGCCACGGTCGGATGGCTGCTCATTGCGTTCACTTGGCGAGTCGGCTTGGCGACCCTGCTGGGAAGCGCCACCGGCATCGCCTTGATCACCCCGTTTGCAGTAGCATTTTCTCGTGTTGCCGAAGCGCACCACTTACCCATCGAAGCTAATCCTTCTCCATTTCAATATCTTCTCGGGTTCAGCATGCTCTTTTGGTCTTTAGCGGTTCATTCTTTGATCCGGCTGGGTCCAGGATATCTTCCGGGACTTTCTGCAGCGGCGGGCATGCTGTCGGGAGCTTCCGCTGCCTTGTATAAGTTGCAACACGCTCCTGTTTGGCTTTGCATCGTCGCGGCGATCTTCGCAGGAACGGCATGCCTCGGTCGCCCGAGTAGGCGAGCGTTGAAGGCCCTGGTACAGGTTACTGCGTCGACCTGGATTTTCGTATTTGGATTATTGAGTACGGAGAGCTTGTTGATTCAGCATACTCATACCAGGCTTGCACGAGGTCCCTGGTTCAACCTGATTCAGGTCGCGACTAGCTTCTTGCTCTTGTCAGTTGCACAAGCCTTGGCCGTTTCCTATTTCCACAAGGAGAAACGTCAAGAGGGTTCGGTGGCGTAGACGACGTTATATCAAGCCGGCATTCCACTCCGAGCGGAACGCCGGCTTTTCTGTAGCGATCTACGC
>CAXUHL010000275.1:2221-3860 GCA_964250745.1 uncultured Acidobacteriaceae bacterium | reverse complement strand
GCCCCCGGGCTGGTGCGCAAGGACATCCGCGCGATGCGTCCGAAGGAATTCGGCTTCGGCACGGCGCTCAAGCCGGTCGAGGCGGAAGCGGAGGTGTTTGTATGAGCTGGTTGGCCAGGCTGGTGGAGACCTACGATGCATGCGCCGGGCGGGAGCAGTTCGCGAACGATCCGCTCAGCCCTGCCGATCACGTGGAGCAGCAGGCACACATAGAGATCAACCTCGACGAGCAGGGCGGGTTCCTGCGCGCCTCAGTGATTCAGAAAGAGCCGACGCTGATTCCCGCGACGGAGCAGTCCGCCGGCCGCACCTCCGGCGTTGCCGCCCATCCTTTGTGCGACAAGATTCGCTATGTCGCGGCGGATTATGGCGCGGCGGAAGAGCACGGCTTGTACTTGCGGCAGCTCCGCGCCTGGTGCGAGCACGCTCACGACCCGAAGCTGCTTGCCGTGCTGGCCTATGCCGAGCGAGGGTCAATTGTGCGCGATCTGTGCGCTGCCGGTGTGTTGGACGGTGAGGCGGGAGCGCTCAAGACGAGCTGGGACGGAAATGCGCCACCGCTCGCGAGGCTGCTGACCCCGGACCCAAAAACGAAGCAGCGCGATCAGGGCAGCGCCCTCGTCCGTTGGCGGGTTGAATCCCGCTTGTGGCCGGAGAGCGCTTTATGGAAGGACGAGGCACTCCAGCGCGCGTGGTCCTCTTATGCGGCTACCCTAGCGGGAAGGCTGGCGCTTTGCTTCTATTCCGGCGAACTCGGGTCGCCTGCGGAAAGCCACCCGAAGCGGCTGCGGCATGGCGGCGACGGAGCCAAGCTGATTTCGTCCAACGATGCCGGAGGCTTCACGTTCCGAGGGCGTTTTGCTGAAGCGAGCGAAGCCTATGGCCTGAGCTCCGCCTCCACCCAAAAAGCCCACAGCGCCCTGCGCTGGCTCATCAAACGCCAGGGGGCAAGGCAGGGTGAGCAGGTCATCGTCTCCTGGGCCGTTGCGGGGGAGCCGACCCCGCCGCTGCTGGTGGACAGTGCGGAGCTTTTTCTGGACGAGGCCGAAGCAACGGAACCGGCAGGGTACGAGGGCGACGCCGGCCAGGCTTTCGCGCTGCGTCTGCGGAGCAGGATCAACGGCTACCGCGAACAGCTTGGCAGCACGGCCCGCATCGCCGTCGTGGCGATTGACTCAGCGACGCCCGGGCGCATGGCGATCCTCTACTACCGCGAGCTCGACGGCTCCGAACTTCTGGACAGGGTCGAGCGATGGCACACGCGCTTGGCATGGCCGCAGAACTTCGGCAAGGATAAGCGGTTCACCGGCGCGCCCGCGCCGCGCGACATCGCCGAAGCCGCTTACGGGCGAAGGGTAGACGAGAAACTTCGCAAAGCCACCGTGGAACGGCTGCTGCCATGCATCGTCGACGGCCTGCCGCTGCCGCGCGATCTGGAGAAGGCGGTTGCGGCGCGCGCCGGCCACCGGGCCGGCCGGGCGCGGGGGGGGGTCGCCCGCGGGCTCGGGCGCGCCCGTCGACGATCGCCGCATCGACGGCTGGCGTGACCGCCGTCGTCGATCGCTCGACATAGCGCTGTACCGGGTCGGCGGTGGGCGGCGACCGGCCAACGGTGCGCCCGGGCGCGCGACGCATCAGC
>CAXUHL010000275.1:0-2211 GCA_964250745.1 uncultured Acidobacteriaceae bacterium | reverse complement strand
TCGACGGCCTGCCGCTGCCGCGCGATCTGGAGACGGCGGGTGCGGCGCGCGCCGTCAACCGTGCCGGCATGGAGCGGTGGGAGTTCGACCGCGTTCTCGGCATCGCCTGCTCGCTGGTCAGGGGAGCCCATCCCAAGGAGAACTACACCATGACGCTGGAAGAAGACCGCGCCTCACGCGATTACCTCTATGGACGGCTGCTAGCCGTCGCGGACAGCATCGAGGAGCTTGCCCTCAAGGTGGGCGGCGAAAGCCGGGAAACCAATGCGGCAAGGCTTATGCAGCGCTTCGCCGATCACCCGTACACCACCTGGCGCACACTCGCGCTGCAGCTGCGGCCCTACATTGCACGCCTACGCAGCTCCCGTTACGCAGGCGCGCTCGTTGTTCGGCAGCGCTTGCTCGATCGCTTGACGAGCGTTTTTCCAGCGATGGAGTCGGGTGAAAGCAGCTTCACCGACAACCGCCGTCTGTCGGGCGAGTTTCTGCTCGGCTATCACTGCCAGCGTGAGGCCTTGCGCGCCAAAAAGACCACCGAAGACCAACAAGGAGAAGCAAGTGAGCCTGTCCACGAAAATTGATTTTGCCGTGATTCTCCGCGTCAAGAACGCCAACCCCAACGGCGACCCGCTGAACGGCAATCGCCCTCGCACCGACTACAACGGTCTTGGCGAGATCACCGATGTGTGCCTGAAACGCAAGATGCGCGACCGTCTGGCCGACGACGGCGCAGCCATCTTTGTGCAGTCGGACGACCGCAAAACCGACAGCGCAAGATCTCTCAAGGAGCGCGCTGAATCTGCGGAATACGGATTGGGCCCTAAAGCCTTCAAGTTTGCTAAGTCAAAGAAGGGGAAGAAGGCCGACGCCCTGGCTGCGCAAACGGAAAATCCTGAAGAGGTCGCGCAGAAAGAACACACGGCGAAGCTCGCCTGCGAGAAGTGGTTTGACGTGAGGGCGTTCGGCCAGCTGTTTGCCTTTACAGCGGGCAAGGAAAGCAAAGAAGCTGGAGGGGAGGACCCAGCTTCGGGGGAGAACGCAGGTTCGGCGGGCGTTTCCATCCCCATCCGCGGTCCGGTCACAGTGCAGTCTGCGTTCAGCATCGAGCCGGTGGACGTGACCAGCACGCAAATCACCAAGAGCGTGTCCTCGGAGGGTGACGGAACCAAGCGCGGCCCGGATACCATGGGCATGAAGCACCGGGTCGACAACGCGGTGTACGTGTTTTTCGGCAGCATGAACCCGCAGCTCGCCGGGCGGACAGGTTTCAGCGACGCGGACGCGGACGCGATTAAGGCCGTGCTGCCCAGGCTGTTCGAGAACGACGCTTCCTCGGCCCGTCCCGAGGGGAGCATGGCCGTGCTCAAGGTCCTGTGGTGGCGGCACAACAGCCGCGCCGGGCAGTACTCCTCGGCAAAGGTCCACGGCACGCTCAAGGTGCGCTCAGACGGCGGCTACGACCTCAACAGCTTCGACGGCCTCGATCCGGAAGAGCTTGACGGGTTCTAAGAACGATGACGGAGTCGGACGAAACCCTACCCCTCAGCGGCCTCCAGCACCTGGCCTTCTGCCCGCGGCAGTGGGCGCTCATCCACGTCGAGGGGCAGTGGCGCGAGAACCGGCTCACCGCCGAGGGCCGTCTGCTGCACGAGCGGGCCGACCTGCCCGGGCAGGCGCGGCGGGAAACGGTTCGCACCGTGCGCGGCATGTGGCTCCGCTCGGACCGGCTCCGGCTTACCGGCCGGGCGGATGTCGTCGAGTTCCGGGCTGAAGCCTCACTGCGAGAGCAGCCGTACCCGGTCGAGTACAAACGGGGCAAGCGCAAGCCGAACGACTGCGACGAGGTGCAGCTGTGCGCCCAGGCGCTGTGCCTGGAGGAGATGCTCGGCGTCGAAGTCCCGCGCGGTGCCTTCTTCTACGGCGAGCCGCGCCGGCGTTTGGAGGTGGACTTTACACCCGCGCTGCGCAACCGCACCGAGTCCCTCGCGGCCGAGATGCACCGGCTGTTCCGCGCGGGCACGACGCCGCCTGCCGAGCCGGGCCCGCACTGCCGCGGCTGCTCGCTGGCCGATGTGTGCCTGCCCGGCGCGACCGGCGGGGCGGCGGATGCCCGCGCCTGGCTCGAGGCGCAGGTGCGGGCGCTGTGAGGAAGCTGCGCAACACCCTCCACGTCACCACGCAGGGCGCCTACGTACACCGCGCCGGGGAAAC
>CAXUHL010000274.1:1699-3907 GCA_964250745.1 uncultured Acidobacteriaceae bacterium | reverse complement strand
GCACACCACCGGCAAGAGCGTCAACGGCATACAGGATTGGTCGGAAGATCGGTTCCATTGCTGGAGGTGGCCTACTGCCCGCCATTGCGGGTGGACAGTAACGCGTCCAGTTGGGTGCACTGTACGGTCCAGATTGCGCTTGACTGGCATTTCTGGATCGCCTGTGTACCTATGGTCCGGCTACTGCGGAAACGCCAGCCGAAACACTCGTTGGCGGTCAACGCCCCGTCGCCGAGACCTAACGCTCCCACTTCCAGTTATCTGCGGGCAAAGCGTTCCGCAAGTCAACCCTTTTCGTGCCGACCCTTTCCCGCCCTGCCCCGGCTCGCTACAATTGAAGCCGCCCATGGCTTCTACACAACCTTTGCTGAAGCGCTTTCGTCGCGGACGGCACGACCGGGGCCGCGCGGTCTGACGCCGCTCCGCTCACCCTCGTCTTCACGCACTCAGCAAAGGACTTCCAGCCTTATGAGCACCCCCATGAACAGCTTCAACGCGCGCGCTACCATCCGCTCCGGTGAGCGGGACTACACCGTCTACCGCCTCGATGCTCTCGGTTCCGGCCTCCAGCGCCTCCCCTGGGCGCTCCGCATCCTGCTCGAAAACCTGCTCCGCCGCGAGGACGGCGTCACCGTCACCGCCGACGACATCCGCTTCCTGACCAATTGGGACCCTCAGGCCGAACCCTCCCGTGAGATCGCCTTCATGCCGGCGCGCGTCCTGATGCAGGACTTCACCGGCGTGCCCGCGATCGTGGACCTGGCCGCCATGCGCGATGCCATGCGGAAGCTCGGCGGTGACCCGCAGCGCATCAACCCGCTCCAGCCGGCGGAGCTGGTCATCGACCACTCCGTGCAGGTCGACGAGTACGGCTCGGCCGACTCCTACAACCTGAACTCGCTGCTCGAGACCGAGCGCAACCGCGAGCGCTACGCCTTTCTCAAGTGGGGCCAGACGGCCTTCCGCAACTTCTCCGCCGTGCCGCCGGGCATGGGCATCTGCCATCAGGTCAACCTGGAGCACCTGGCCCGCGGCGTGTTCACGACCGAAGTAAACGGCGAGCAGATGGCTTACCCCGACACGCTGGTCGGGACAGACTCCCACACCACCATGATCAACGGCCTGGGCGTGCTGGGCTGGGGTGTCGGCGGCATCGAGGCCGAAGCGGCCATGCTCGGCCAACCCGTTTCCATGCTGATCCCGCAGGTTGTCGGCTTCCGCATCACGGGCCGCCTGCGCGAGGGCGCGACCGCCACCGACCTGGTCCTGACTGTGACCGAGAAGCTGCGCAAGCACGGGGTGGTGGGTAAGTTCGTCGAGTTTTACGGCCCCGGCCTGCCGGGCCTTTCGCTCGCCGACCGCGCCACCATCGCCAACATGGCTCCGGAGTACGGCGCGACCTGCGGTATTTTCCCGGTCGACGGGGAAACGCTGCGCTACCTGCGGCTCACCGGCCGGCCTGGCTGGCTGGTCGCTCTGGTGGAGCGGTACTACAAGGAGCAAGGGCTGTTCCACGGCCCGGAGACCCCGCAGGCCGAGTACTCGTCTACCCTCGCGCTCGACCTGGCCGAGGTCGCGCCGAGCGTCGCCGGACCCAGGCGCCCGCAGGACCGGGTCGCGCTCGGCGCGGTGCCGGAGGATTTCGCCCGGCAGCTGCCCTCGCTTTTCGGGCCAAAGGGCAAGGCAGGCGAGCGCCAGGCGCAGCGGTGGGAGGGCGAAGGCGGCCATGCCTCCGCCACGGGCGATGTCGAAAGCGCCGTCGCCGCGCCTGAGCCGGGCAAGCTCGCCGGCCAGCCCATCCCGGTGCTTACCCCGAACGGACACACGCCTCACCCCGCCGCCGCGACCGTTCGCGAGCGTTTCGGCGTGGACCCGGACCGGTACCTCGACCATGGCTCCATCGTGATCGCCGCGATCACCTCCTGCACCAACACCAGCAACCCTTCCGTGATGGTGGCGGCCGGGCTGCTGGCGAAGAAGGCCGTCGAGCATGGGCTTTCGACCCCGCCGTGGGTCAAGACCTCGCTCGCGCCCGGCTCCCGCGTGGTCACGGATTACTACAAGCGCGCGGGCCTGCTGCCGTTTCTCGAGCGGCTGCGCTTCCATGTCGTCGGCTACGGCTGCACCACCTGCATCGGCAACTCCGGCGCGCTGCCGGCCGACGTTTCCGAGGCGATCGACAACCACGGCCTGGTCGCGGTTTGCGGG
>CAXUHL010000274.1:0-1689 GCA_964250745.1 uncultured Acidobacteriaceae bacterium | reverse complement strand
CCGCAACTTCGAGGGCCGGATCAACTCCGACGTCCGCGCGAACTACCTCATGTCGCCGCCGCTGGTGGTGGCCTACGCGCTCGCCGGGTCCATCGACCGCAACCTCGAAACCGAGCCCCTGGGCCGAGGCTTCGACGGCAAGGACGTGTACCTGCGCGACATCTGGCCGACGCAGGCCGAGGTGGACGCGGTGGTCGAGCGCGCGCTGACGACCGAGTCGTTCGACCACGAGTACGCGACCGTGACCGCGGGCGACGAGCACTGGCAGGCGCTGCGCGTCCCCACCGGCGACACGTACAGCTGGGAGCCGGACTCGACCTACATCCGCCGAGCGCCGTACTTCGACGGAATGGCCGCCCGGCCCGCGCCCGTCCGGGACATCACAGGCGCGCGCGTGCTCGCGGTGCTGGGTGACTCCGTGACCACGGATCACATCTCCCCCGCCGGCTCCATCAAGGCGAGCTCCCCAGCGGGCCGCTATCTGGTCGAGCGGGGGGTCAAACCGGCCGACTTCAACTCTTACGGCTCGCGCCGGGGCAACCACGAGGTGATGGTGCGCGGGACCTTTGCCAACGTGCGCCTCAAGAACAAGCTCGCCCCGGGCACCGAGGGCGGCGTGACGCGCCTGCTGCCCGAAGGGCGAGAGACCACGATCTACGAGGCATCTGAGGAGTACGCCCGGCGCGGCACGCCACTGATCGTCCTGGCCGGAAAAGAGTACGGGTCCGGCTCCTCCCGCGACTGGGCGGCCAAGGGGCCCAAGCTGCTGGGCGTGCGCGCGGTGATCGCCGAGAGCTACGAGCGCATCCACCGGTCCAACCTGGTCGGCATGGGCATCCTGCCGCTCGAGTTCGCGCACGGCGCCTCGGCCGCCTCGCTCGGGCTGACGGGCGAGGAGGTCTTCGACTTCCCCGGCCTCGAAGCCCTGCTCGCGGGCAGGCTGGCCTCCCGCACCCTGCAAGTCCGCGCGATCGCGCCTGATGGAAAGGTCACCGAGTTCCCCGTCCGCGTCCGCATCGACACCCCCGGCGAAATCGGCTACTACGAGCACGGGGGGATCCTGCAGTACGTGCTGCGGCAGTTGGCGGGGGTAGCGTAGACTGCCGCAAATGCATTACTTCCGTGACATGCCAAGATTCACTTTTGCGTATACCTTGAACCCTGAGCAATGGGTGAGAGCAAGGTGAGGCGGACTGAAGAAGACGGGGCCGGCGGCGCATACGCGCGTATCCTGGAGAGGATGGCCGATGACTTGAGGGAAGCTGGTCTGCTCGTTTTGGTGTTTCTGATCGTCGATTACATCGTGCCGGGGAGCGCTGCTGACCGTCGAATCATCCTGGAATGGGCCGCTGTAAGCGGCCTATCGAGTCTCATGCTCGGCTACCTGATGGAATGGAGGCGCAAGCCATGAGCTATATCAAAGTTTTCGCTGTCGGACAGATTCTATTCGGCATTATCGGGGTCATTGCGACCGAGGTATACCGGTTAAAGAACAAGGAATTATTCCGCAAATAGGGCTAAGGGGCGTTTAGCACGTCTCGCACCGCGTAGTACGCGGGCAATGGCCGGAACGCATCGTCGAACAACAGGCAGTGCTCCTGCCGGGTAGGGTGCTTCGGGCGCAGCTTGGCCTTACCGGGCGAGTTCAGCCACGAGCTCCCGTCGTTCACCCCCCAGCACAGCACGTCG
>CAXUHL010000273.1:0-3949 GCA_964250745.1 uncultured Acidobacteriaceae bacterium | reverse complement strand
GGCCCGGGATGGTCCCCGAACTTCGGCCAGGCCGCCATCACAGCCCTGGGGACCCCCGAAAGCCACCTGGTCCTGGATATCTTCGACGGGCCGAGCCGCCGGCTCCTGTTCCGTGGCATCGCGGTGGAGGACCTTTCCGGTACGGAAAAGCAGAACACCAAACGCATTACCGGCAGCGTCAAGCAAATGTTTCGGAAGTTCCCGCCGAAGTAGGGCTTTCAGTCCTCACGCCAGTCCTCGCCGGGCATGATGCGCTGCATGAACGCCGCGAACAGCGGCACGGTGAAAGCGGTGTCGCCGTGGTTCGGGCTCCAGATCATTCCTTTCTCGATCAGGCTCTCGCGCACCTTGCCGAAGCCCTGCGACCTGCCCCCGAGCACCCGCGCGATCTCGCCCGAGCGGTGCGGCCCGTCGCCCAGCTCGGCCATGGCACGCAGGTATTTCTTCTCCGTCGGGCGCAGCCGGTCGAAGCGCACGCGGAAAAACTCTCGTCCAGCGTGCCCACCGACTGGATGGACGCCCTGTGGACGTCCTGAAGGTTGATGGGGCTCGCCTCCGCGACATCCCAGGCGTGCTTGCCCCATTCCTGGAGGAAGTAGGGGTAGCCGCGCGTTTGCACCACGATCGCCGCAACGGCTTCCTCGGTGAAGTCGGCCCCTTCGTCGCGCGCGGGCTTGACGAGCGCGAGCCTGGCTTCCGCTTCGTTGAGTGCGCCGATCTCGATGAAGTCGAAGAGCCGCTCCGCATAGGATTTCGCGTTGCCGGCGAGCATACGCAGCTGCGGCAGGCCCGCGCCGACGACGGTGAGCGGCAGGCGGTCCTGCGCGCAGCGGTGCAGGGCGGAAATCAAAGTGGCGAACTGCTCCCGTTCGACGTTCTGGAGCTCGTCCATAAACAGCACGACCGCCGTTTTCGCGACCTTGGCCGCCAAGCCTACTTCAGCAAGCAACTGCGCCAGATCCTGCTCCAGGTCGCCGTTGTCGGCCAGGCCCGGCTCGGGCGCGAGGTCCAGCCCCACCTCGATGTCGGCATATTTCAGCTTGAGCTTGGCAAAGCCGGCCATGGCGCGCAACCCGCGTTGGGCGAGGGTCTTCGCCTGTTCCACCCGGCTCAGCTTCAACAAGGCCAGGCGCAGCTGCGGCGCGAGCACCGCCGGGAGCGACCGGCGCTCCGGGACCTCGATGCGCATGGCGTGCATGCCGGCCTGCTCCGCATCCAGGCGCAGCGTTTCAAGCAGCACCGTCTTGCCGACGCCGCGCAGGCCGACCAGGATGGCGCTCTTTGCGGCGCGGCCGGCTTGCATGCGCGAAAGCGACAGATTGACGCGCGCCCGGATCGGTTCACGCCCCGCCAGTTCCGGCGGAGGCGAGCCTGCTCCCGGCGCATACGGGTTATAGATGGTATTCATCAGGTATACCGAAATTATCAGGTTTCCTGTATTTCGGAAATATGGATAATTTCGGTATATATGCTGTTTTAGAGCGTTTTCCTCGACAGGTACCAGCTGTCCACCTGGAGCCCCGCGCCGCCGCCGTTGGTGCGCTTTTCCGCGTCCGCCACGGTGGCCGGGCTGGGCACGATCACCGGCTCGCCGGGCACCCAGTTCGCGGGGGCCGAGGCGCCGTTCTTGTCCGACATCTGGATCGCCTCGAAGATACGGACCAGCTCGTCGACCGAGCGGCCCAGCTGCGGCGGATAGTAGATCAGCGCGCGGATAATGCCCTTCGGGTCGATCGCGAAAACAGCCCGCACGGCCGCCGTATCCGAAACCGCCTCGTGTACCAGCCCATAGGCGGTCGAAACAGCGAAGTTGAGGTCGGCGATGACGGGAAATTGGATCTTGACCCCGCCGATCTGCTCCATGTCGCGCACCCAGGCGATGTGCGAAAAGACCGAGTCGATCGAAACGCCGATCAGCTGCACGTTGAGCCGGTCCCAGTCCGCCTGGCGCTTGGCGAACTCGATGAACTCGGTGGTGCACACCGGGGTGAAGTCCGACGGGTGCGAAAACAGCATCACGTACTTGCCCTTGCTCGTGTAGTCGCTCAGCTTGATGGTGCCGTGCGTGCTTTTCGCCTCGAAGTCGGGCGCTTGCTCCAGGATCCGGGGAATGCGGGATTCAGCGGTAAGGCTCATTTGGGAAATTCTCCAGTTCGGCCTCGCGGGGCCGGAATGCACTGCTGCTAGAAAGAGATGCCGCGGCCGGGCATCGGTCGCCCGCGCATCTTCGGCATCGTAAAGCAGGGCAGGGCAGGCCTGAGTCTAGCACGGCTCCGCTGCCCGAAAAGGGGGTCTTTCCGCGATGGCACGCGTGTTCCGCTATCTGCTCGCCGATGTGTTCACCCGGACTGCCCTGGCCGGCAACCAGCTCGCCGTCTTTCCCGAGGCGGACGGTCTTTCCGCCGCCGAAATGCAAGCCCTGGCGCGCGAAACGAACCTGTCGGAAACGACGTTCTGCTTCGCCCCCTCGGGCGAGAGCACCCCGGCGCGCATCTTCACCGTGGACGAGGAGCTGCCTTTCGCCGGGCACCCCACGCTGGGCACGGCCACTGCCCTGCGCTGGACCGTCCCGGCCCTGCGCGCGGCCGGCACGGTTCGGCTCGCGCTCGCCGCCGGGGTGATCCCCGTGCGGTTCTCTTCACCCCTGCCCGAGGGCGCGCCGTTCGGCATCCCGGTCGAGGGCGAAATGGACCAGCCTCTGCCCGTTTTCGGCCAAACGCACGACCCCGCTGCCGTGGCCGTGGCGCTCGGCCTGCCACCGGCCGCGCTGGACCCGTCCCGTCCGGTCCAGACTGTCTCGACCGGGCTGCCATTCGTTGTCGTCCCGCTGGTCTCGGTCGCGGCGCTCGGGGGCCTGGCCGTGCCGCAAGCGCAAAGCCGGGCCTACCTGCAATCCACCGACGGCAAGTTCTTTTACGCGCTCGCGCCGGGGCCGGACCCCACGCAGTGGCGCGCCAGGATGCAGTTCTACGGGGGCGAGGACCCCGCCACGGGCTCGGCGGCCGGGGCGGCGACCGCTTACCTCGTCGCGCACGGCTACGCGCCCCAGGGGGCACCCTTGCGCATCGAGCAGGGCGCGGAGATCGGCCGCCCGAGCCTCATCCACACCCGGGCAGTGCTCGAAGGCGGCCCGGAATGGACCCCGGAAAGTTATGTCCGGGTCGGGGGCAGCACCATTCTCGTGGCAGAAGGACGGTTTTTCCTGCCGTAATGCACATCCGTTCCACAGGCCCGCGCCCGCCCGGGCTGCGGGTTCCCCCACTTTCGGGCTCGATTTCCCACCTTTCCTTCCGCGCACGGGCCCGGTTTTCGTCCCACCTTCGCCCTTGCGCCCCCCCGGTTCCCTCCGTAGTCTGGGCAAGCGTTTCAAGGCCAGTCGTCGGGGCCGAGGGGCGCAACTTTCGCCTGTTTTCAAACAACCTGACCGAACGGCCGAGCCGCCGCGCCAGGGCGGCCCCGCTCCGGACCATGACGCCAAACTGAATTGGCCGCGTCATGGCCGGGCCCGGGCCGCCGCCGTCGCTTTGTGCTCCTCCGTTCACCCGTTCGCTCCGCCCCGGCGCGCTTTTGCCGGCATCGCGACGGGACGCCCGACGTGCCGTTCACGGCGCGCTCACCCGAGGTTTGCCCTCGCCGGGAGCCGCCGATCCGGCGCGGGCGCCCCAGCTTTGCCCCGAAAACCCTTGCCGGGCGTGGACGGCGGCCCCAAGACCCCCCGCTCCGGGGGCCGCGCGGCTCCTTGCCTAAAAAGGCATGCCCGCCCGGCATGGACGGCTACGAGGACACCAACCCATGCGGCCCAAAAAAGTCATCCTTCTCGTCGACGGCAACGAACAAGCCCTGAGCGTGCGCAAGTTCATGCTGGAAACCCGCGGCTACCGCGTCGTCGAAGCCGGCAATGCCACCGACGCGCTCGAGCGGTTCGCCTCGGGCGGTATCGACCTGGTGC
>CAXUHL010000272.1:0-3977 GCA_964250745.1 uncultured Acidobacteriaceae bacterium | reverse complement strand
GGGGCCGCCGGTGCGGCCCCCACCCGAGCGTGTATGCCCGGGGGGGGGCCGGGGGGGTTTAAGCCGACGCGGGCGTGACCCGTCAGCGTCGGCCCCGTACTCAACTCATTCTGAACGGAGCGAAGAACCTGCTTCGCGCCCTGTGCACAGGACAAAGCAGGTCCTTCCTCGCTTTGCTCGTCAGGATGACCCGCTGCAAGAACACGCAGATGCCGCCCCCTCACTCGGGCAGCGGCAAACGCCCTACCTGCGCCGGCTCGTGCGCGTCCTTGTACACCACGCCCGACTTCATTACGAATCCGACTTTCTGGAGCACCCGAACATCCGCGAGCGGGTCGCCCTCGACCGCGATCACGTCCGCCCATTTGCCCGCGTCGAGCGCCCCGGCGCGGTCGGCCCAGCCCATCAGGTCGGCGGCGTTCACTGTTGCAGACTGGAGCGCCGCCAGCGGCGTCATGCCGTAGTCGCGCACGTATACCTCCAGCTCGTGAGCGTTGAGCCCATGCGGGTACACGGCGGCATCGGTCCCGAGCGCGACCTTGACCCCGGCGGCGATGGCCCGCTTATGGTTCGCGCGCGCGACGGCGGTGGTGTCCTGCATCTTTTTGGCGTACAGGGCGGGCAGGTGCCCGTGCTCCCGGTACCAGTCGTACAGGTAGCTGGTCGGGACCAGATAGGTACCCCGCGCCTTCATCGCGGCGATGCTCGGCTCGTCGATGTAGCTGCCGTGCTCGATCGAGTCCACGCCCGCCTCGGTCGCCCACAGGATGGCCTGCGCCCCGTGCGCGTGCGCGGCCACCTTGCGGCCCAGGCGGTGCGCGTCCTGGACGATCGCGGCCATCTCCTCGCGCGTGTACTGGGAGGCCTGCGGGTCGTCGCCCTTGGACAGAACGCCGCCGGACGCGCCGATCTTGATCAGGTCGGCCCCGTACTTGATGTTCTGCCGCACCATGTGCTGCACCGCGGGGATGCCGTCGGCCACGCCCTGGCCCTGCACGTGGTACTGGTACGGCAGCAGGTTCTCGTCCATGTGCCCGCCGGTGATGCCGAGCGCGGGCCCGGAGACCTGCATGTGCGGACCGGGGATGTGCCCCTCGTCGATCTCGTCCCGCAAGGCCACGTCGGTAAAGTCGTTGGCGCCCACGTTGCGAACAGAGGTAAAGCCCGCTTCCAGCGTGGTTTTGGCGTTCTCGACGCCCAGGATCGCTTCCTTGCCCGGCGTCATCGAGAGCTCGAAATACGGGTCGAAGTCGGTGGTGCCGGTCAGGTGGACGTGAACGTCGATCAGGCCGGGCAGCAGCGTGCTGCCGCGCAGGGCCAGCTCACGGGCGCCGGCTTGCGCGGGCGTCGCGGCCGTGGGCGCGACCGCGACGATGCGCTCGCCCTGCACGACCACGGTCGCGTCCGAGAGCTCGCGGCCGGTGTGGATGTCGAGCACGTGCCCGGCGCGTAGAAGGGTGCGGCCCGGGGCGGGCGTGTACGCGGGCTGGCCGGCTTGCGCGTGCGCGAATGGGGCGAAGGCGAGAAGCAGGAGCGAAAGACGAAAGCGCATGGCCCACTGTAAGCGATCGCGGGCGTGGAGCGCGGCGGAACTCGCGGACGCGCCCGGGCTGCCGAGCGCCTGCTATCCTTCCCTTGCTGGACGAAGCAACACAGGGAGCACAGGGAAGAATGTTGAATCTCCAAGGCCGCGTCGCGGTCGTTTTCGGCGTCGCCAACAAGCGGTCCATCGCGTACGCCATCGCGCAAAAGCTCGCCGAGGCCGGCTGCACCCTGGCCGTCGGCTACCAGAACGAACGGCTCAAGGCGGAAGCCGACGGGCTGATCCGCGAGCTGCCGAACGCGAGCGCTTTCCAGTGCGATGTGACCCGCGACGACGAGATCGAGGCCGCCTTCGCCGAACTGAAAGCCCGCTACGGCAAGCTGCACACGCTGGTCCACTCGGTCGCCTTCGCCCCGGCGGAGGAGCTGAAGCAGGACTTCCTGCACACCACGCGCGAGGGCTTTCGCATGGCCCACGACATCAGCGTGTACTCGCTCATCGCGCTCACCCGCGCCGCCGCGCCGCTGATGACGGACGGCGGCTCGGTGATGGCGATGACCTATTACGGGTCCGAGAAAGTGTTTCCGAACTACAACGTCATGGGCGTCGCCAAGGCGGCGCTGGAGGCCACGGTGCGCTACCTGGCCGCGTCGCTCGGGCCGCGCAATATCCGGGTCAACGCGATCTCCGCCGGGCCGATCAAGACACTGGCCGCCCGCGGCATCGGCGACCTGTCGACCATGCTGAAGGGTCATGCCGAGCGCGCCCCCCTGCGGCGCAACGTCGAAACCGCCGAGGTCGCCGGGGCCGCGCTGTACCTGGCCTCCGACCTGTCGTCGGGCGTCACCGGCGAGATCACCTATGTGGACGCCGGCTATAACGTCATGGGACTGTAATGGGATTCTGAGACAGTGATCAGGACGACGAAGGTCTCTAGGATTCGCCCCTATCCTGGGTCACCCTGAGGAGCGAAGCGACGAAAGATCTGCTTTTGTCGCGGACCTGAGGATAAAGCAGATCCTTTGGCGCAAAGCGCTGCCGCTGTGCTCAGGATGACCCCGTTTTCGCTACGGGTATCCCAAATCTCGCTTCCAAGATGTTAGTTCTCTCCACGGAGCCTTCGCCATGCCGATCAACAAGTACAGCGTCCTCAAGGGCGACCCGCTCTCCGGCGCGCTGAACGCGGGGAGCCGCCCGCACTACCTCATCGAGGTCGATGCCGCGGGCACGCGTTGGCAGATCGCGGTGAACATCGAGTCCGATACCGGCCTCGGCGCCGGCGCGCAGGTGCTCTACAAGCTGGACCGAAACTGGACTCCGCCCGATGCCGCCGCTCTCCAAGCCTTGCCGGCCGGCCTGACCGCGCTCGCGGGCCGCGACGCGAACCCCGCGATCGACTACCTGCGCAGCCGTGTGAACGGCGCACCGCTGGTCACGCGCGAGCAGATGACCGCGCTCCCCCTGCCGGCAAAAGGCGCTGCCGGGAACCTCCAGAATGCCGTGATCCAATTCCTGAATAAGGCCGTCGCCGACCCGCAGGGTGTCGTGTACGCCTTCGGCGCCGAGTACACGACCGGCAACGGCATCCACGACATCCACATGAACCAGGGCAACCCAGCAGGGGACCACTCTGGGGACAACGCCATATGGCAGGACGGACTGCTGGTGTTCCAGATGCCCGCGAGTGGGCAGTGGGCGGCGGTGTTCATCGCGTTCCAGCAGCAGGTTTGGAACACGGATGGGAGCGGGAATCCGGCTTGACTCCTGTAACGCCTCACGATACAGTCTGTTCTTGATCAGGGCTTTCAAGCATGCAGGGTTGGAACAATTCTTTACCGCGGGCTCCAAACGGGGCATCCAGCCCGCGCATGCGACAAAGCTTTCGTTTCAGCTGCTCACGCTTGATGCTGCGCGCAAGCCGTCCGATATGAACCTGCCTGGATGGAACCTGCACCCGCTGACTGGAGATCTTGCCGGGCACTGGTCCATCAAGGTAAACGCAAACTGGCGTCTGACTTTTCTTTTCGAAGCAGAAGACGCAACCCTGGTCGACTACCGGGACTATCACTGATCAGGAGAATGCCGTCGATGCAAATGCACAACCCGCCGCACCCCGGACTGGTCTTGAGGGACGCTTTGTCCGAAATGGCCATGACCGTGACCGAGTTCGCAGCGCACCTCGGAGTTTCGCGCGTGGCGATTTCGCGCGTTTTAAACGCCCGCGCCGGGATCAGTCCGGAAATGTCCATTCGCATCAGCGAAGCTTTCGGCCAGTCTCCCGACCTTTGGTTTCGAATGCAGAACACCTATGATTTTTGGCAAGCTTTGAAAGCGAAACATACAAGGGTCAAGCCGCTGCGCGCTGCCTGACTTACCGCAGCGAAACCCCGATCTTCCGCCCTTCCCCGCCGGTCGACTCCATCACGATCTCCCC
>CAXUHL010000271.1:3269-3996 GCA_964250745.1 uncultured Acidobacteriaceae bacterium | reverse complement strand
GAGATGGAGTGCGAGGCCGGCTCGCTCGACCAGCTCGCGCGGGCGCTCGGCGATGCGCTGCTCGAAGCCGGTGCGAGCGCGGCATCCCTGGCCGCGGTACGCGATGTCGTTTGGCTTAGGTTCACGCCGGCGGGCGTGGTCGCCCCGCGCGATCTCGTCTGCACTCTGGAAGCGGTATCGTAGATGGTTTTGCGGCTTGGGCGACCCTCGTGAGCCCCGCTTTTGCGGCGGGTCTCATCCGGGGCTTCACCGAGGTTGCGGATTCGTGAGACTGCTTGGCTCTATCGACATGCTGATTTCAGGGCGCGGCAAGAGCCGGTAGAGGTTGAAGGCTAAGCCGAGCAGCAGGGCTCGGCGGGCCTGGATGCGGACCGAGCGGCCCGGGCACGGCGGGAGAGCTTGCGCTTGATGGAAGGAAAGAGACTCTCGATCAGCGAGCGCTTGCCGTAAGTTTGGCGGGGGAAGTTTTCCCGCATGCGGGCGCGGTTGCCCGTGGCGGGGCGGCTGGTGAAGCGGGTCGCCGGGATGACGCTTTCAGCTTGAAGAAAGTGGCGGAAGAAGAGGTGGTTGCGCTCCGAGTCGAACTCGGCGTCGGCGAGTACGCAGCCGGCCGGGGCTCGGCGGGGCGCTTCAAGCACCAGCGGCGCAATCGTGGCGCAGTCGTTTCAGGGGGCGGCGCGGGCGAATTGGGCCGGGATGATCTGCCACCCCAGCGAGCAAGGTCGCC
>CAXUHL010000271.1:0-3259 GCA_964250745.1 uncultured Acidobacteriaceae bacterium | reverse complement strand
CCGGTTTGCCGGTCCACGTCGACCACGGCGACCCGCTTCAACCAGTGCTTCCAGGTCCGGGGCTTGTCCCCGAAGTGCTCGACGCGGCGGATGACATAGCTGCTCACCGCGCCCGGCGCGAGGTCCGTAGCATCAATCGATATGGAGGCCCGACTTCGCCACCTCTCGGGCATGCGCCGGACGATCGCGCGCATGGCGCGCGCCGCCTCGTCCTCCGACAGCCGGGCCAGGAAGCGGTAAAGCGTCGGGTACGGAGCCGAGCTCGAGCGCGCGCGCGCAGCTCGCAATGCTCGCGCACCTCGGCTTCGCGAAACGTCCAGTCCTCATAGCGCATCAGGCACAGCACGGCGAGCAGCCGCGGCTGCGTGAACTGCCGCTTGCTGAACTTGGTCGACCGCGCGGGCGACCTCAAGGGCAACTCGAGCGAAGGGCGACAGTCCTATTTCGCCATCGCGGAACGCGGAGGTCCAAAGCCAAGTTCCACGCCACTCGCTTCCGGCAACGGATGTCAACAGAGCCAGACCGCTTCTGGTGTTGGATCCCCGATGCTGTGCAGCGCGACGAGCACACTGCCGGAAAAGCCACGTTCACGGCGGCCTGGCCCTTCACACTTTCAGGAAAGCTACCCCGGCCGGGCTGGAACCGTAACCGAGCGGTTTACCCGCCCACGACCCTGGGCCCGGAGGCGGCTTCCCGCGCGACTCGCGTGAAGGTCGGCGGCGCGGCGGGCCGCCACACCAACCGGTGCAGCCCGCGCTTGCGCACCTCCCGCACCTCCGCCGGACGAAAGCAGGCCAGGCAGGTGCCCCCGGGCCGCCGGGCGCTGGGGTACACCACCCCCGGCGCACCGTCCGCGAGCAAGCGCCCGGCCAGCTCTTGCGAGGCCAGGTACGAGCGTGGGTCCAGGCAGGGCGTCCACGCCGGGTCGCCGCCGCGCAGGTCGTGGAACGAGCCTGAAAACACGGCCGAGTAGTGGTCGTAGTCGAGGCGCTCCTCGGCCAGCCAGCCGATCTCGCTGAACTGGACGGAGCGGTGGAACAGCACCTCCGCCTTGGCCGTGGGCAGCTCCCAGGCGGCGTACCAAGCCCCGCGAAACGGCGAGGAAAACCGCGCGCCCTGCGGGTGCGGGTGGGTAAAGGCCGCGTTGACGATGCGCGCGTACGGCCCGTCGAAGACCAGCTCCCGCGTTTCGATGCCGAGCCGCCCGCCGGCTTCGGCCAGCAGGCGCTCGTTGGTCGCGTTGTCGAGCGCGTAGATGACCTGGAGGTCCGCGTCGGAATCCGCGAGGCGGGTAAGAACCGAGTGCGAGTAGCGCGCGGGCAGCAGGCGCGCCGCGGTGAGCCGGTCGAGGGTGAGGAGAGGGGGCCGGGCACTGCCGTCGCTTGCGGCGGGCTCCGGAGCAGGGGTGCCGCGCGCGATCCGCAGCTGCTCGGCGGCCGCCTGGAGCCCCAGGCCGCGCTCCGGGTTACGCCCTCTTTTCCGGGGGTTGCGCACGCGGCTCAGCCGCCCCGCCGCGCGTCCAGCAGCCGCCGCACCACGTCCATCGCGGGCGCGCCGCCGCGCAGCATGTACTCGAGCGGGGTGCGGTTGCCGAACAGCGGGTTCGCGTTCGGCAGGTGCACCCACCGGTCGGCCAACGCCTCGCTGAACAGGATGTTGAGCGATTTGAAGATGCCGATCAGGTACGAGATGCGGAGCAGGCGGTCCTGCTCGAGCTGCTTGCCCGTGCCCTTGAACGCCGCACCGCTTTTCCAGGTGTAGTAGGTGCCGTTCGACACGCCGCCGAGCAGCAGGCGCGCGTCTTCGTCGCGCACCCGCCAGTGGCGGGCGATGTTGACGAAGGCGCGCATGGCCCCAGGGGAAAGCCGCCGCCGCTCGTCCGAGTCGCCCAGGTTGGGGAAGGCCGCCGGCGCATATTGGCTCGCCGGATACGCCGCGCTTCCGGTCCCGGTCAGCCTCCGCATGGGTTTTCGCCTTTTCTCAAGAACACACTCCAGTTTTGGAGGAACTGAACCCAGCATACGCGCGCGAAACAGCCGGGGCGAAGCGTCGATTACCAAAGAGTCGCATGCAGTGCCGCGCGCGGCGGCAAGGCACGGTCCCCGCATACACTAGTGAGCAATGAAGCACCGCACCATCGAGCACTACGAACTCCAGCGGCGGCTGGGCGCGGGCGGGTCCGGCACCGTGTTTCTGGCCCGCGACCTCGAGCTGACCCGGCCCGTGGTGCTCAAGATTCTCAAGCGCGGCACCATCTCCGCCGAGCAGATGCGTTCCACCGTTCTGCGCGAGGCCCGCCTGGCCTCGGCGATCGAACACCCCAACGTGTGCGCCATCTACGAGGTCGGCGAGGAGGGCGACGAAGCCTGGATCGTGATGCAGTACGTGCCGGGGCAGCCGCTCGACAAACTCATCGCCGCGGGCCCGGCGAGCCTGCAGCTCACGCTTTCAGCCGGCATCCAGATCGCCGACGGGCTCCAGGCCGCGCACGCGCTCGGCATCTTTCATCGCGACCTGAAGCCGGCCAATGTCATGCTGACCGACGGAGGGCTGATCAAGATCCTCGACTTCGGCCTGGCGCGGCGACTGCCGGTCGAGGACGCCGAGTTCGACCCGTCGCTCACGGCGCGGCGGCTCACCGGGCCCCTTGCGTACACGGCTCGCGGCGGCACCATCGCGTACATGGCTCCGGAGCAGTTCGTCACGGGGCAGTCGTCGGTCCGCTCGGACCTGTGGGCGCTCGGGATCCTGCTGTACGAGCTCGCCGCAGGCCGCCACCCGTTTTTCCGGCCCGAGGGCGACGAGTTCCAGTCCATCCGGGCCATCCAGTTCGCGGATCCGCCGACGTTGCCCGCGCACGTTCCGGCCGAGCTCGCCTCCGTGATCCTGGCCCTGCTCGCGAAAAATCCCAGCGACCGCTACGCGAGTGCGGCGGAAGCCCGCGAAGCGCTTAAGACCATCATGCGGACGCTGCAGCTCGAGTCCGGAATCATCCCCGGCGATGCCGCGGCGACCCTCCCGACCTCAGCCCCGGAAGACCAGAAGCGCGCCACCGGCCTGCTCTCGATGCTGGCCGAGCGCTTTCGCGATTCCCCCGAGTCCGCGGCCCGGCAGAACACCATCATGGTGCTGCCGTTCAAAAACGGCGGGCCCGATCCGGTCGGGGGCCCCCTGTACGGCTCCGCCCTGGCCGATGCGATCGCTACCCGGCTCGCGCGCATGCCGTCGCTCATCGTCCGGCCTTCCTCCGCGCTGTTCC
>CAXUHL010000270.1:0-4000 GCA_964250745.1 uncultured Acidobacteriaceae bacterium | reverse complement strand
GCCTGCGGCTTTTCGAGCTTGGCGATGATCCAGGTGTCGGCCCCGGCGGCCGCGACCCGGTCCCGCACCAGGCGCACGTCCTCGGCGTTGCGTACGAAGGAGAGCGCGATCGCGTCCACCCCGGCCTCGATCGCGAACCGGAGGTCGTCCGCGTCCTTGTCCGTGAGCGAGGGTACCTTGGCCGCGATCCCCGGCAGGTTGATGCCCTTGTTCTCGCCGAGCAGGCCCCCGTTGACGACCAGGCACTCCACGTCGTGCCCCGCCACGCGCGTGACCAGCAGCTCGATCAGGCCGTCGGAGAGCAGGATCCGCGAGCCGGTCTCCAGGTTTTCGGCCAGCGTCGGAAAGGTCGTCGCGATCCTCGCGCGGGTGCCTGCGATGTCCTCGGGGGTGATGGTCAGGCTTTGCCCCGCTTCGAGCAGCACCGGCGCCCGGCCTTCGAGCTTGCCCGTCCGGATCTTGGGGCCCTGGAGGTCGGCCAGGATGCACACCGGCTTCCCTTCCTCGGCGGCCACCCGGCGCACCATCTCGATCAGCCGCGCCTTCGCCTCCTGCGTCCCGTGCGAAACGGGCAGCCTGCCCACGTCGCGCCCCGCGCGCACCAGCCCCCGAACGGGCGCCTCGGCGCTCGCGGCCGGCCCGCGCGTCGCCACGATCTTGGCCCGGCGCGGTTCGCCGCCCGCCGCCCGGTGAAAGGGATCCGCCTTGATATCCAACCCCGCGTCCGCCACTGCCGTCATCGCTGCCACTCCTCTTGCTCCTGCCGCCCGTCCGCCGCCCAGCCCAGCCCGTCGGGAAACTCCCTGCGGTCGTCCTCGGCCAGCGTCGAAGCCTTTTCGCCGTCCCACATGGGGTACACCTGCGCGTTGAACTCGGCCCCGATCAGGGTCGCGAGCGAAACGAAGTACAGCCAGACCATGGTCGCGATCCCGGCCCCCAGCGAGCCGTACACCCGCGTGTAGTCCGCGAACCGCGTCACGTACAAGCCGTAGGCCATAGTAGAGCCGAACCACGTACCCGTGGCAAGCAGCGCGCCGGGCAGCGTGCGCGACCAGGGCGGGCGCACCGCGGTCGCGAAATGGAAGATCACCTGGCAGACGGCCACCCCCGCCCCGAGCGCGGCCAGCCAGCGCGCCCCGCGCCAGAACACGACCACCCAGGCCCGCAGCGCGTGGTCGGCCCGCGCCGCCATTTCGAGCTCGATCTGGTGGCCGAACACCACGAACCCGGTCGCGAACAGCATGGGCACCAGCGCCGAAGGGATCAGGAGCAGCGCGACCAGGCGCTCCTTCCAGAACGGGAACTGCCCCCGGGGCAGCCGGTACGCCCGGCGAAAGCCCTCCATCAGCGACAGCATGACCCCCATGGCCGCGAGCAGGGCCACCAGCGCGGCCGAGGCAAGCAGCCGCCGGCCCCGCGCGCCGTTGGGCGCGAAGTACGCCCCGGCCAGCGCCATCGTGTCGCCCGGCAGCAGGTCCGCGATGAGCCCGCGCACGTCGGCGCGGACCAGCTCGCTTGCCGGGGCCTTGGCGAGCAGCGCCGCGACCACCAGCAGCGCGGGAAACAGGCTCAGGAGCTCGGAATAGGCGGCGGCTTTCGCGAGCGCGAACGCATTGTGCCCGAAGGCTTTCGCGAGCGCCCGCCCGAAGTGCCGGAGTCCGGCCTGAACCGTCTGTGCCATGGCTCCCCCAGCTTACAAGGGCGCGCGAATTTCCCCCTTCCTCCCCGCCCGGTCCGGGGAGTAGGATTCTGCGCGTAGAGGGGACGCCCGCGCTCGCAGGTCCCGTGTTTTCCCGAGCGCCCCCGCTTCGCCCACCACATGCGAACGCACACCGAGGCCCTCCATGCGCATCCCCGCGATCTCCGCCCTTCTTCTGCTTGCCCTCGCCGGCTGCGGCCGGCACTCCAAGGCCGAGCACTATTACCTGGTCGCCACCAACATCGGCCTGCCGTACTGGCAGGCCGCGAACGCCGGGCTCCAGCGCGCGGCCCAGGAAACGGGCGTTTCGAGTGAAATGCGCGGGGCCACCGCCTTCGACCCCGCGGTCGAGCTGCGCGAGTTCAAGGACATGCTCGCCCGCAAGCCCGCGGGCATCCTGCTGTCGGTCGCCGACGCCCAGCTGCTGACCCCGGAGATCGACGCGGCCGTCGCCGCCGGGGTCCCGGTCATCACCGTCGACTCCGACGCCCCGGATTCGAAGCGGCTCTACTTCATCGGGACCAACAACTTCCAGGCCGGGCGGCTGGGCGGGCAAAAGGTGGCCGCGGCGCTCGAAGGCAAGGGCAACGTGGTCTTCTTCACCAACCCCCGACAGTCCAACCTCGACGACCGTCTCAAGGGCTACCGGGACGTCTTCGCCGCCTACCCCGGCATCCACGTGGTGGAGGTGTTCGACATCCACGGCGACTCCGGGGCCGCGCTCGACAAGGCCGGCGAATACCTGCGGCGCGCGGGCAAGGACAAGATCGACGCGATGGTGTGCCTGGAAGCGGCCTCCGGCAAGGATGTCGCCGAGGCCTTCAAGCGGTCCGACGCGAAAGGGCGCATCCTGGTCGCCATGGACACCGACCGCGACCTCCTGATGAACGTCGGCAACGGCGTGGTGGACGCTACCATCGCGCAAAAGCCCTACACCATGGCCTACCTGGGCCTGAAGGCGCTGGTCGCGATGCACGAGAAGCCGATCCCCTTCAACCGGGACTACGCCGCCGACCCGTCCTCGCCCCTGCCCGCCTTCGTCGACACCGGCGTCGCGTTGGTGGACAAGCAGAACGTCGACTCGTTCCTGGCCAAGCCATCAGCGGAGTCGGGCCAGTAAGCAGGCTCGGGCGGGCCTCGCTTCCCCGGGCCTGCATCCGACTCCGTGATTTACGGAGAAAGGAAGATCGTTCATGGCGCATCCCACTGCCATTCGCCGCATCGAGGCGGACGGTGTCGAGGTTTTCTACCGGGAAGCCGGCGCGCCCGAGGCGCCCGCGCTGCTGCTGCTCCACGGGTTTCCAACCTCGTCCTTCCAGTACCGCGAGCTGATCCCTCTGCTGGCCGACCGCTATCGCGTTCTCGCGCCCGACCTGCCCGGGTTCGGCTTCACGCAAGTACCGGCTTCGCGCGGATACCGGTACACCTTCGATGCCCTCGCCGCCACGGTGCTCGCCTTCACCGAGGCCCTCGCGCTCCGGCGGTACGCCCTCTACGTCTTCGACTACGGCGCGCCCACCGGGTTTCGCCTCGCCATGAGGCACCCGGAAAGGGTGGCCGCGATCGTCACGCAGAACGGTAACGCTTACGAGGAAGGACTGGGGGACGCCTGGGCACCCATTCGGCGCTACTGGAAGGACGGTTCCGCCGCGAACCGCGAAGCCTTGCGGGGCCTGCTGACTCCCCAGGCCGTGCAAGCCCAGTACACCGACGGGGTCCGGGAGCCGGAGCGCATCGCGCCCGAAGGCTATACCCTCGATGCGGCCCTGCTCGCCCGTCCGGGCAATGCCGACATCCAGCTGGACCTGTTCCGGGACTATGCGGCCAACGTAGCGCTTTACCCGGAGTTCCAGAGATACTTTCGCGAGCATCGCCCGCCCCTTCTGGCCGCCTGGGGCAGGCACGATGCCTTCTTCCTTCCGCCCGGCGCCGAGGCGTACCGGCGCGACAACCCCGACGCCCGCGTGGAGCTGTTCGATACCGGACACTTCGCGCTCGAAACGCATTTGGCACCGATCGCCGAGGCGATGCGGGAGTTTCTCGGACCGTTGAGTTTCTAGGGCCGTACACGAAGGTCCGGGGCGGTGCCGCACGCCTTCTCCAGTGCAGACGACCCGGGTGCGCCTTGGATCCTCCCTCGCCGGTGAAGGAGATCCCAGTGATAAATCAGGGACAAAAGAGGCGAGCGCCGGAGAGACTCCTCCGGCGCTCTCTGGTTTTGTTCGTCGATTCCCGGCTGCCCGGTTCTACCTGTGCCCGTTCGCCGCCACCGGTTGCGCCGACGCCCCCGGCGAGTCCGCC
>CAXUHL010000269.1:0-4005 GCA_964250745.1 uncultured Acidobacteriaceae bacterium | reverse complement strand
ACCGCGTCCCTGCCGAGGCGCGCCGGGCTTTTTATATCTTCTCGAGCTCGGCGTTCATGAAGGAGGCCGCGAACTCCCTGCTCAAGGTGCTCGAGGAGCCGCCCCCGTACGCCACTCTCATGATCCTCACCAGCAACCCCGGCGAGCTCCTCCCCACGATCCGCTCCCGCATGGCCGCCTTCGCGCTCGCGCCCCTGCCCATCCCCGAGCTCGAAGCCTTGCTCGCCGCCCGCCGCCCCGAGTTCAAATCGGCCGACCGCGCCCTCACCGCACGGCTCGCCGAAGGGGCGATCGGCGCGGCGTTCGGCTTCGACCTTCCGGCCTATCTCGCGTCGCGCACCCAGGCCCTCGTGATCCTGCGCACCGCGCTCAAGGACTCGGCCTGGTCCGATCTGTTCCGCATCACCGAAACCTTCCGCGCAGGGGCCGAGGGCCAGGAGAAGACGCAGGCCCTTCTGCGGTCCCTGCGCGGCCTGCTGCGCGACCTCATGGTACTCAAGGCCGGGCAGCCCGGGTTGGTCCGCAACGTGGACCTCGCCCGCGAGCTCACCGCGCTTGCCGAATCCGCGACCTACCCGTGGATCGAGGAGGCGGTCCGCGCCGTGGACGAGGTCGAGACAGGCATGCGCCGCAACCTGCTTCGCTCCCTATCGCTCGATGCCATGGCGGCCGGCCTCAGCGCGGCCGGCCGGATTTGAAACGCGTGCGCGGAGCTTACCCTTGCGCTTGCAGCAGGTTCTTTTGCAGCAGATCGATCAGCGCCTGCTCCTCCCGCCGCAGCGCGCTCCGGTCCTCCTTCAACTCCTCTTCCAGCTCCGCTTTCACCTCCGCCTTGACCGCGTTGATCGTCTTGCCTCCCAGGTACGCCTCCAGAACCACCGGGTGCACATAGCACTTGCGGCAGATCGAGGGCGTGTTCCCAAGTCGGCCCGACACGACCTTGATCGCCTCCACCACGTTTTTCTTCGCCTGCGTCTCAGTGCTGAAGGGCTCCAACCCGTGCAGCATCTCGCAGGCCAGCACGGAGCCGGCCCAGGTGCGGAAGTCCTTCGCCGTGAAGTGCTCGCCCGTGATCTCGTGCAGGTATTCGTTCACGTCCGCCGAGTCGATCGAGTGGCGCTCCCCGTCCCGGTCCAGGTATTGGAACAGCTCGTACCCGGGGATGTCCGCGCAACGCTTGACGATGCCGGCCAGCCGTCGATCGCGCAGGTTGATCGTGTGCTGCACCCGGCTCTTTCCCTGGAACTCGAACCGTATCTCGGACCCCGACACCTCCACGTGCTTGTTGCGCATCGTGGTCAGACCGTAGCTCTTGTTGTCGCGCGCGTACTCGGCGTTGCCAACCCGAATATGCGTCTCCTCCATCAGCTTCACGATGGTCGCCAGGACCTTGTCGCGCGGCAGCCCCGGCAGGCTCAGGTCCTCCTCCACGCGCGCGCGGATACGCGGCAGCGCCGCCGCGAAGTGCATCATGCGTTCGTACTTGGTTTCGTCGCGCGCCTCGCGCCACTTTGGGTGGTAGCGGCTCTGCTTGCGCCCCTTTACGTCCCGCCCGGTGGCCTGCAGGTGGCCGTTCTCGCGCGGGCTGATCCACACGTCGGTCCATGCCGGGGGGATCACCAGCGCCTTGATCCGCCCCAGCGCGGCCTCGTCCTTGACCGGCGCGCCCGCCGCGTCCACGTACCGGAAGTGCTTGCCGTGCTTCACCCGCCGGATACCCGGCTGCGTGTCGGACATGTAGCGCAGTCCCGCCGCCTTGGCGGACTCAACGGGATCTGTGATGGGTTCAGGGAGGGGGGCCGGCTTAGGCGCGCGCCGAGGTCGTGCTGGGGTCATGCGCCCTAAGATGCCGCGCCAAAGCCCCCTCCCGAAATCGCCGCTCTAGCCTTTGAAGTAGTGTTCGGAACTCTCCAGATCGGCCAGCAGGCCGAGCCGCGTGGGCCGCCACCCGAGACGCTCTCGCGTCAGCACGCTCGTCGCCGGGCAGTCCAGCCCGACGAAGCCGGCAAACCAGCCGAAGTGCTCCGCCGCCTCCTCGGGCGATCTCGAGACGACAGGCAAATTCAACCGCCTGCCGATCACTTCCGCGATCTCCCGGAGCGTCACTCCTTCCTCGTCGACCCCGTGATAGCGGGCTCCGACCGCTCCCTTCTCGAGCGCCAGCCTGTAGAGCCGCGCGGCGTCGAGCCGGTGCACGGCGGTCCAGCGATTCAGCCCATCGCCGATGTACGCGGAAGCGCCCTTCTCCCGTGCCAGCTTGATAAGCATGGCAATGAATCCGAAGTCGCCGTCCCCGTAGACTGAAGGCGACAGGCGTATCACCGATGCCCGGACTCCTCGCGCCGCCGCCGCGACTGCCCCTTCTTCTGAAACGCGCGGATAGCCGGAAACGGCTACCCGCTGATCCTCCTCGGTCGCGGCCCGTCCACGCGTCAGCGCCGCGGTCCCGGAGGTGACCAGGAAAGGCCGGTCCGAGCCCGCGAGCGCATCCCCAATCGCCTCGATAGCCTTTCCATCGATCGCGCAAACCTCCGCATAGCGCGAGAAGTCATGGATGAACCCGCAGTGGATCGCGGCATCCGAACCGTCGGCACCGCTTCGCAGGCTGGCGAGATCTTCCAGATCACCCCGGTGCACTCCCGCGCCTGCCTCGGTCAGCGCCTTCGCATTGCTCTCGTTCCGCGCCAACCCCACTACCTGATGTCCCGCGCCGAGCAGCTCTTCAACGACAGCGGATCCGACAAACCCCGTGGCACCCGTCACGAAAACCCGCATGGCGATTCACCTTTCATCTGCTTTGCTGAACGAGGCGCAATCCCGGCTCATTGTCCGGAGAAGAGATTCCGCGGAGGCGATCCAGGCTTCACGATCTGTATCGCGTTCGCATCCCTATCCCCTTCACTCCCCTTCCAGAATCTCCATCTCCAGCGGCGGCTCAAGCAGGCAGTCCATCTCCTCTACCACCGCCAGCGCCCGCCGCAGTGCCGAGCCCGGGCAGGGCTCCACCGTCACCACGAACGGCAGAGCTCCCTTGCCATACCCCGGCTTTTGCAGCAGCGCGTCGATGTTGATGCCCTCCCGCGCCAGCGCCGCGGCGATCCCCGCCACGATCCCCGGCCGGTCCCGCACCATGAACCGAACGGAATGGCGAAGACGCAGATCGCTCGTGACCGCGGCGGACGCGCTCGGCAGCTCCACCGCCCCGGTGCCGTGCGCGATCGCCAAAAGGTCCGAGACCACCGCCACCGCCGTCGGATGCCCGCCCGCGCCGTGGCCCGAGAACACCACGTCGCCCCCGAAGGCACCGCCGACGAGCACCATGTTCTCCGTGCCGCGCGACCAGGCGAACGGCGACCGCTCGGCCACCAGCATCGGCCCGACCAGGGCGACCACGGCCCCGTCCGGACCCATCTCCGCCCGGGAAATCTGCCGGATCGTGCAGCCGAGCAGACGCGCGTAGTCGAAGTCGACGGCGGTGAGGCGCGTGATCGCCCGGCAGCGCACCTGATCGACCGGCATGTCGGCCCGCAGCGCCAGACGCGACAGAATCACCAGCTTGGCCCGCGCGTCGAAACCCCCGACATCCTCGGTCGGGTCGGCCTCCGCATAGCCGCGCGCCTGGGCCTCGGCCAGCATGGGCCCGTACTCCCGGCCCTGCTCCATCCCGCTCAGGATGTAGTTGCAGGTCCCGTTCAGGATGCCCTCGATGCGCCGCACCCGCTCCCCCGCGAGCCCTTGCTGCAAACCCGGGATCACCGGAATGCCGCCTGCCACCGCTGCCCCATAAAACAGCTGCGCCCCATGCTCCTTGGCCAGCAAATGCAACGCGATCCCGTGTGCCGCGATCAGCTTCTTGTTCGCCGTTACCACGCTTTTGCCGGCCTCGAGCGCCCGCCGAACCCACCCGCCCGCCGGGTCTAGGCCGCCCGCGAGCTCGACCACCACCTCGACGTCGGAGGCGAAGATCTCCTCCACGTTCTCGGTCCAGGCCACCGACTCCCGCAC
>CAXUHL010000268.1:0-4020 GCA_964250745.1 uncultured Acidobacteriaceae bacterium | reverse complement strand
GGGAACGTAGTCGCGGAAGTGGTTGGGGGCATCGCCGAGGGCTGCCGGGCGAACGGTTGTGCGTTGCTGGGTGGGGAAACGGCGCAGATGCCGGATTTCTACGCTGACGGCGAGTACGATCTGGCGGGGACGATTGTCGGCGGGGTGTCGCGCAGCAGGGTGATCACCGGGGCGGAGATCGAGCCGGGGCACATCCTCCTCGGGCTGCCATCGACGGGGTTGCACACGAATGGGTACTCACTGGCGCGTAAGCTGCTGCTGGACCGGTACGGCATCCGGGAGCGGGTGGAGGCGGTGGGCGGGGTCATCGGGGATGTACTGATGGCGGTACACCGGTCGTATCTCCCGGCGACGCGGGCTCTTTGGGGAATCGCGTCGGGGTTCGCACACGTGACGGGTGGGGGCATCACGGAGAACCTGCCGCGCATTCTTCCTGATGGGTGCGCGGCGGAGGTGGAGCTGGGTTCCTGGCCGGTGCAGCCAGTGTTTCGCCATATTCGGGAGCTGGGTGCGGTCGAGGAAGCAGAGATGCTGCGCACGTTCAACATGGGCATTGGCATGGTGGTCGTTGTACCGGCCGGACGAGTCCACGCGGCTATGGAACTGTTGGAAGGGCTGGCCGAGCCGGTGTACCGAATCGGCACGGTGGTTCCGGGCACGCCCGCGGTCCACTACATGGGCAGGCTCCTGTGAGGAAGCTGGGCGTCCTGCTCTCCGGGCGCGGGTCCAACTTCACGGCGTTGGCGGATGCGTGCGCCTCCGGGCTGATCCCGGATGCCGAAGTTGCAGTGGTCCTGTCGAACCGGGAGGATGCGCCTGGGCTCGCATTGGCGCGGACACGCGGCATTCCGGCATTCGCGGTGACGGGGCGCGACCGGGACGCGCGTTTCGTGGAGCTTCTGCGCGAGCACGGGGTGGATCTGGTGTGCCTCGCGGGGTACATGCGTCTGCTGTCGCCGGAGTTCGTGCGCGCTTTTCCGATGCGCATCCTGAATGTTCACCCGTCGCTGCTGCCGGCATTTCCAGGTTTGGACGCGCAGGCGCAGGCACTCCGGTATGGGGTACGTGTTGCGGGGTGCACGGTCCATTTCGTCGATGAGCAGCTGGATCATGGGGTCATCGTCAAGCAGGCCGCTGTGCCCATACTTCCGGAGGACGATGAGGAGGCGGTTTCGGCTCGAATCCTGAAGGAGGAACACCGGATCTATCCGATGGCGGTAGCGCGTGTCCTTGCCGGAGGTTGGCGTGTCGACGGCCGACGATGGATAGAAGCGTCTCCCAGCCTACCAAGCCGGCGAAAATCTGGTTGACACTGTCAACCTGTTAGCTTATGGTTGACATAGTCAACCATATCGGTTGCGTGAGGGATTCGTATGGCGACGTATCTTATGACAGGCGGTCATGCCGGTTTAGGGCTGATCGGGGCGAAGGCTCTGGCGAGACAGTATGGCTGCAACTTGATTCTTGCCGGACGCAGCCAGGGCCGGATGGAGGAAGCGGCCGGCAAGTTGACAGCGGAAACCGGGGTAAGGGTGGACACGCTCACCCTGGATATCAGTTCGCTCGAGTCGGTACGCGCGGCGGTTGCGGCATGCAAGGCGATGGTGAGCGAGCCGCTGAGCGGAATCCTTTGCAATGCGGGCGGACAGTTTCGCGGGCCGCTCTCCTACAGTGCGGACGGCTACGAAGAAACATTCGCGACCAATTGCCTGGGCCACTTCCTCCTGACCAATTTGCTGCTGGACTCGGTGGCGGACGGCGGACGGGTCGTTTGGACGGTGAGCGGCACGCACAACCCGGACACGATGGACGGCAAGTCCGTGGGGGCGGCGGCGGAGCCGGATGCCCGCAAGCTGGCCTATGAAGGCAAGAACGGGAAAGCAATCTCCGGCGGGCGCCGTTACAGCTCGTCCAAGCTGTGCGAGATGCTGTATGCGTATGAGCTGGACCGAAAACTGCGGTCGGCGGGTGCGCGCGTGGCGTCGATCGCCTACGATCCAGGCTTCATTCCCGAGACGGGGCTGGTGAGGACGATGAATCCGCTGATGGTGGCTATGATACGCAGCGCGCCGATGAAGGGCCTGAGCAGGGCGATGGGCGTGACAATGGGGGAGCTGCCGTTTTCAGGCGAGGCGCTGGCGCGAATGGCGGCCGGGCCGGAGTTCGCGGAGGCTTCAGGCAAGTACTTCCATTCCAAAGACGGCGCACTGTCCGAAGCGCAGTCATCCAAAACGTCGCACGACGAAAGAAAAGCTTCGAAACTGTGGAGCGACTCGGAAGTCCTGGTACACCTGGAGGCGGCCGAGCGTCCGCGCAGGCTGCAGTGACGACCCCTCCCGAGACGACGAAAGACAGGCTGATAGCGGCGGCATCGCGGCTCCTCGACGAGGGAGGCGATGCCGCGGTGACGATGCGGGCGGTGGCGCAGGCTGTCGGCGTATCGCACAACGCGCCGTACAAGCACTTTCGGGACAGGGGTGCGCTGCTGGCGGCGGTAGCGGAGCGGGACTTCCTGGTGCTGGGGCGAGGTTTTGCCGCGGCGCGGGCCGCGGGAGGCGAAGCGTTGGCGCGGCTGCAACGCGCTCTGGGCTTTTTCGTGGCGTACAGCATGAAGGCCCCGGCGCGGTACAAGCTGTTGTTCAGCGACCGGAGCATCGCGGCGGAAGGGGGCGCGCTGGAGGCCGCGGCACGCGGAGCTTTCCTCCAGTTCGCGGCGATCGTCGGGGAGTGTCAGGCGGCGGGACAGCTCGAAGCCGCCGGAAACGTACAACTTGCGAGTTTGATTTATGCTGCGGTTCATGGGTGGATCGACCTCCACGCGAGCGGGAGGCTGGGCGGCGAAGCAAAACCGGGTCTAAGCGGGATCGACGAAGGGGTTGTGCTGCTGGTGAGCCTGCTGGCGCAGCCCGGGCGGCGCTAGAAGCGGTCTCATCGACCCGCAACCGTCGGTGAAGCCCCGGATGAGACTCGCCGCAGCCGCAAAACTAATGATGAGACCGTTTCTGGCCCGTACCCGCCTTTACACCTCTTCCATGCGTTGAATGTAGAATTCGCGACCTTCGGGCGGTTCGGCGCGTCTGAGAATGGAACGCAGCAGGCAGGTTGGGCAAAGTTGATTGGGTCCCGGCCCCGGGTGGGCGGGACGGAAGAGGACCGATGGGGCACACAGGCGCGACTCCGGTATTCGATCTATTGCAGTCTCCTCGGGTGGCTGCGCCGACACGGCGGGTTTTGGAACGGCGGCTGGCCGGGCTGCCGGCGGACTGGAAGCCGACGGTCATCAGCGAGGAAGCATTCGCCGCGTTGCAGCGGGTGTTGAGCCGGCTGTTTCCGGACGACGAGCACGGCGCGCCGGGGGCCAACGAGCTTTCGCTCGCGGCGCGGCTGGAGCGGCAGCGCGCGACCGGCAAGGGCAACGGCTGGCGCTACGCAGGGTTGCCGCCGGACGCGGAAGCGCTGCGGGCGGGCCTCGAAAAACTGGACTGGAGCGCGCAGCACCGGCACCGCCGACGTTTCGTGGACCTGACCGAGGACCGCGCGGACGCGCTGCTGCACCGTGTGCAGAATGGCGAGGAGAAGTGGGACGGGCTTGACGCGAGCCGGTGGTTTGAAGAAATCCTGGCGGACGCGACGGAATTGTACGTGTCGCACCCGGCATCGATGGAGTCGATGGGGTTCTCCGGCTTCGCGGACGAGCCGCAGGGCTGGCCTGGGGACCGGGTTGGGGTCGGCGCGGTGGAAAGCTGGGAAGTGAAGAAAAAGGGTAGAGGGTAGAGGGTGGAGGGTGTAAGAAGCCCTCCGCATTTTCGAGGCAGGACAGGATGCGCTCGGTGACGGGCGCTTTTTTGTGCGGCGGGAAAATCGAACGGGGACGGAATGACGGAAGTGGAACAGGCGTACAACGACGCGCGACGCGAGGCGGGGCTGCCCCGGCTTTTGGATACCGATGCCGGGACGCTGATGCGCAGGTACGGGCTCGACGACGCGGTCGATGCGGTCGTGATCGGGACCGGGGCGGGC